>NZ_CP063832.1:2918750-3223125 GCF_023277925.1 Pseudomonas entomophila | reverse complement strand
GGTGGCCGGCAACCTGCATGGCGGCTACAACGACGACAAGACTGCGCGCTACAGCGACCAGTTCGCCCTGGGGGCACACCTGGACCTGGAGAAGATTCTCGGTTGGAAGGATACCGAGTTCAAACTGGCGATCACCGAGCGTAGCGGCCGCAACCTGTCCAACGACCGCATCAGCGACCCGCGCGCCGGGCAGTTCAGCTCGGTGCAGGAAGTCTGGGGCCGTGGCCAGACCTGGCGCCTGACCCAGATGTGGATCAAGCAGAAATACTTCGATGGCGCGCTGGACGTGAAATTCGGCCGCTTCGGCGAGGGCGAGGATTTCAACAGCTTCCCCTGCGACTTCCAGAACCTGGCCTTCTGCGGCTCGCAGGTGGGCAACTGGGTGGGCGGCATCTGGTACAACTGGCCGGTCAGCCAGTGGGCCCTGCGGGTGAAATACAACATCACCCCGGAATTCTTCGTCCAGGTCGGCGCCTACGAGCAGAACCCTTCCAACCTTGAAGTCGGTAACGGCTTCAAGCTCAGCGGCAGCGGCACCAAGGGTGCGATCCTGCCGGTGGAGGCGGTCTGGTCGCCGAAGGTCAACGGCCTGCCGGGCGAGTATCGCCTGGGCTACTACTACAGCACCGCCAAGGCCGACGATGTGTACGACGACATCAACGGCAACCCGCAGGCGCTGACGGGGGCGGCGTTCAAGTCGCATTCCAGCAAGCATGGCTGGTGGGTGGTGGCGCAGCAGCAGGTCACCGCCCATGCCGGCGACGTCAACCGTGGCTTGAGCCTGTTCGCCAACTTCACCGTGCATGACAAGGCCACCAATGTGGTCGACAACTACCAGCAGGTTGGGTTGGTCTACAAAGGCGCCTTCGACGCTCGTCCCAAGGATGATATCGGCTTCGGTGTCGCCCGCATCCATGTCAACGACGACGTGAAGAAGCGCGCCGAGCTGCTCAACGCCCAATCCGGCATCAATGACTACGACAACCCGGGCTTCGTACCGCTGCAGCGCACCGAGTACAACGCCGAGCTCTACTACGGCTTCCACGTCACCAACTGGCTGACCGTGCGGCCAAACCTGCAGTACATCAAGAGCCCGGGCGGTGTCGACGAGGTGGACAACGCGCTGGTCGCAGGGTTGAAGATTCAGTCGTCATTCTGAGAAAAATTGTTGTAAATTTACGCCATCCATTTTCGGCCTTCCGCTAACCACTGGTCTGCAGTGGTTAGCGGGCATGGGCTGAGACAGCGCTATCTCGAACAACAAAAGAGCTTGGAACCATGCCCGAACATCCGCTACATCGCTTCTTCACGTCGCAACGGCCCAGGCCGATCTTCGAGTGGGAGCGTTACCAGCAGCGCGATGTACTGATCATCGATCACCCACGCTGCCAGGCGGTGTTCAGCCGCCAGGGCGCGCAGTTGCTGCATTTTCAGCCGGCCGGCGAAAAGCCCTGGCTGTGGTGCGCCGAGCAGTGGCCGCAAGTCGGCGCCATCCGTGGTGGCGTGCCGGTGTGCTGGCCCTGGTATGGCCGCCACCCCAGCGAGGACCTGTGGCCAGCCCACGGTTGGGCGCGATTGCTGGACTGGAAGCTGGTGGACAGCCGCGAGGATGAAGAGGGCGTGACGCTAAAGTGGCGCCTGGACCTGTGCGACTGGCAGGTCGATCTGCACGCCCGGCTGGGCGCAAGCATGGAACTGAGCCTGAGTACCGAGCACCAGGACAGCGAGCCTTGCCAGCTGAGCCATGCATTGTTGGCTTACTGGCGTATCAGCGACGTGTCGAAGATAGCGCTGTCTGGGCTTGAGGACATCGAAGGCTATGACCGCCTCAATCGCCAGGCCTGCCGCGAAGACGGCGCGCTGAAGCTGAAGGGCGGTTGCCAGAAGGTCTACCCAGGCACGCCAAAAGTGCAGTTGCAGGACCCGGCCTGGCAGCGCGAGCTGTGCATCGACACGGGCGACAGTGACGACACCGTGGTCTGGCACCCGGGCAACCGCCCGCTGATGGGCGTAAGCGGGCGCGAATGCCAAGGCTTCGTCTGCGTCGAGGCCACCAGCGGCAGCGGCGAGGGCCTGAGCCTGGCGCCGGGCGAGCGCGCGCACCTGCGGTTGCAGGCGCATCGGCTCAGCTGAGGTCGTCGTCCTCGATCGGGTAGCGGCTGGCGTTGAGGCTTTCCTTGATCTTGCGCAGGTGCGGCTGGAAGTCCACGCCGCGGCGTAGGGTCATGCCGGTGGCGAGCACGTCGAGCACGGTGAGTTGGATGATCCGCGAGGTCATCGGCATGTAGATGTCGGTGTCCTCCGGCAGCGGGATGTGCAGGCTCAGGCTGCAGGCCTGGGCCAGTGGCGAGCCGGCGGCGGTCAAGCCCAGCACCGAGGCGCCGTTTTCACGGGCCAGGCGCGCCACCTCGACCAGTTCGCGGGTGCGCCCGGTGTAGGAGATGATCACGAACAGGTCACCGGTGTGCGCCACCGAGGCCAGCATGCGCTGCATCAGCACGTCGGCGTGAGCCGATACGGCAAGGTTGAAGCGGAAGAACTTGTGTTGTGCATCCAGGGCCACCGGGGCTGAAGCACCGAGGCCGAAGAAATGGATTTGCCGGGCCTGGATCATCATGTCCACGGCGCGGCTGACCTGCTGCGGGTCGAGCGCCTGGCAGGCGCTGTCCAGCGAGGCGATGGCGCTACCGAAGATCTTCTGGGTGTAGGCGGCCGGGTCGTCGTCGGCTTCCACCGCCCGGCTGACGTAGGCGGCGCCGCTGGCCAGGCTCTGGGCCAGTTGCAGCTTGAGCTCCGGGTAGCCGCTGACACCGAACGAGCGGCAGAAGCGGTTGACGGTCGGTTCGCTGACCTTGGCCGCCTGGGCCAGGGCAGCGATGCTGAAGCGGGTGGCTTGTTGCGGGTTGAGCAGGATGACTTCGGCGACTTTGCGTTCAGCCTTGTTCAGCTCGTCCAGGCGGCCCTGGATCTGTTCCAGGAGGTTTCGCACGCGGTCCATGGTGTGTCCTTGGGGGCTCAGAGACAGCCGGCTGGCGCGACAGCAGGCTTTTTGCAGTGTTGTGTATCCTACTGGCGGTGGGGTTGCCACACCACTTGTCTGTAATGGATGTGTTTAATGTTGTGGTTTTTACTACATTAGCCCTTGAAAAGCAGGGTTGAAAGCGGTATTCCTAGCTCAACTTTATAAAAGAACCAACATCATGGCTGCGATCAGTGTCGAACCTTGCACCTTTGCCCTCTTCGGCGCCCTCGGCGACCTGGCATTGCGCAAGCTGTTTCCCGCGCTCTATCAGCTCGACTGCGCCGACCTCCTGCACCCGGACACCCGCCTGCTGGCCCTGGCCCGCGAGCCGGGCACCGCGCAGGAGCACCTGGGTACCATCGAGGCGCACCTGCGCCGCCACGTGCCCGCGACGGAAATCGACGCAGCAGCGCTTGAACGCTTTCTCGGGCGCCTGACCTACCAGCATCTGGATTTCGTCCAGCCCGAGGGCTACCAGGCCCTGGCCGAGCAGGCGCCGGCCGAGTTGCCGTTGATCGCCTACTTCGCCACGGCGGCAGCGGTCTATGGCGCCATCTGCGAAAACCTCGACAAGGCCGGCCTTGCCGCGCGCACCCGGGTAGTGCTGGAAAAGCCCATCGGTCACGACCTGGAATCGTCGCGCCGGGTCAACGACGCGGTGGCGCGCTTCTTCCCGGAGAACCGGGTCTACCGCATCGACCACTATCTGGGTAAAGAGACGGTCCAGAACCTGATCGCCCTGCGCTTCGCCAACAGCCTGTTCGAAACCCAGTGGAACCAGAACTCCATCTCCCACGTAGAGATCACCGTCGCCGAAAAAGTCGGCATCGAGGGCCGCTGGGGCTACTTCGACAAGGCCGGCCAACTGCGCGACATGATTCAGAACCACCTGCTGCAACTGCTCTGCCTGATCGCCATGGACCCGCCCAGTGACCTGTCGGCCGACAGCATCCGCGACGAGAAGGTCAAGGTGCTCAAGGCGCTGGCGCCGATCACCGGCGAGGGGCTGAGCACCCGCGTGGTGCGCGGCCAGTACATCGCTGGCTACAGCGACGGCAAGCCGGTGCCGGGTTATCTGGAGGAAGACAACGCCAACGCCCAGAGCGACACCGAGACCTTCGTTGCCCTGCGCGCCGACATCCGCAACTGGCGCTGGTCGGGCGTGCCGTTCTACCTGCGCACCGGCAAGCGCATGCCGCAGAAGCTGTCGCAAATCGTCATTCACTTCAAGGAAACCCCGCACTACATCTTCGCCCCGGAGCAACGTCTGCAGATCGGCAACAAGCTGATCATCCGCCTGCAACCGGACGAAGGTATTTCGCTACGGGTGATGACCAAGGAGCAGGGCCTGGACAAGGGCATGCAACTGCGCAGTGGCCCGCTGCAACTGAATTTCTCCGACACCTGGCGCAGTGCGCGGATTCCCGACGCCTACGAGCGCTTGTTGCTGGAAGTAATGCGCGGCAACCAGAACCTGTTCGTGCGCAAGGATGAGATCGAATACGCCTGGAAATGGTGCGATCAGCTGATCGCCGGCTGGAAAGCCAGCGGCGATGCGCCCAAGCCCTATGCGGCGGGTTCCTGGGGGCCGATGAGCTCGATAGCACTGATCACACGTGATGGGAGGGCCTGGTATGGCGATATCTGAACTGCAACTGCCGGCGACGGTGAAGGCGCATCAGTTGGCGGATGCGAAAACCCTGGCGGCGACCCTGGCCCACGATGTGGCCGAGCGCTTGCGCCAGGCCATCGCCAGCAACGGCCAGGCCTGCGTGGTGCTGTCCGGTGGTCGTAGCCCGGTGCCGTTTCTCGAGAAGCTGGCCGGCGAGGAGCTGGACTGGTCGAAGGTGACCGTGAGCCTGGCCGATGAGCGCTGGGTACCAGTGGAGCACCAGGACAGCAACGCCGGCCTGCTGGCCCGCCACCTGTTCAAGGGCGCGGCGGCCAAGGCGCGTTTTATCGGCCTGTACCAGAGCGCCGCGACCTTGGAGGCCGCCGCTGAGCAGGCCGATCAAGTGCTCGCCGACCTGCCGTCGATCGATGTGCTGGTGCTGGGCATGGGTGACGATGGCCACACGGCTTCGCTGTTCCCAGCCAGCCCCAACCTGCGCCAGGGCTTGGCCAAGGTCGGTGAGCGTCGCTGCATGGCGATGTTGGCGCCCAGCGTGCCGCACCAACGCCTGAGCATGACCCGTGCGCTGCTGGCCAGCGCCGGGTTCATCGCCCTGTCCGTGCAAGGCGCGGGCAAGCTTGCCACCCTGCGTGCCGCCCTGGCGGCCGAAGACCCTACCGAAATGCCGATTCGCGCCTTTCTTCACGACCCCCTGGACATCTACTGGTGCCCATGAGCCAAGGATCTACTGTCATGACCACCCTCGAACGCCCACAGCCTTTGCTCTCGATGGCCGACAAAGCCGCGCGGATCGACGCGATCTGCGACCAGGCGCGCATCCTGCCGGTGATCACCATCGCCCGTGAGGAAGACATCCTGCCCCTGGCCGACGCCCTGGCCGCTGGGGGCATCCGCACCCTGGAGGTGACGCTGCGTTCGCAGCATGGCCTGAAGGCCATCCAGGTGCTGCGCGAGCAGCGCCCGGAGCTGTGCGTTGGCGCCGGTACCGTGCTCGATCGCGGCATGTTCGCTGCTGTCGAAGCGGCGGGTGCGCAGTTCGTCGTCACCCCGGGCATCACCCAGGACATCCTCGAGGCCGGTGTGGAAAGCGACATTCCGCTGCTGCCCGGTATCAGCACGCCGTCCGAAATCATGATGGGCTACGCCCTTGGTTACCGCCGCTTCAAGCTGTTCCCGGCCGAGATCAGCGGTGGCGTGGCGGCGATCAAAGCGTTCGCCGGCCCGTTCGGCGACATTCGCTTCTGCCCGACCGGCGGGGTGAACCCGGCCAACGTGCGCAACTACATGGCCCTGCCCAATGTGATGTGCGTGGGCGGCACCTGGATGCTCGACAGCAGCTGGATCAAGAACGGCGACTGGGCGCGGATCGAGGCGTGCAGCGCCGAGGCGATGGCGCTGCTGGACTGACAGATTTCGTTGTGTGCTACACGGCTTGTGGGGCGCTTGGTCGGCGCCCCTTTTTTTCGCCTGAAGGTTTTTGGTGTTTGGGTTGGCTGCCTGGGTGCCGATCACTGCGAGGCTTTGGTCAGCAAGCTGGAGAAGGCGCGCTTGGCGTCCTCCACGGCGTTGGAGATTTCCAGCGCAGCCTTGGTCGACTCGGCCCGGTAGGTTTCGGTGAGGCCTTTCATGTCATTCTGGAAGTCCAGGGTGGCCTGGGCCAGGGCGCGGACCGACTCGACACGCAGGGTTGAGCCGTAGCTGGCTTTCATCGCCGCCCCCAGTTGCTGGTTACCCAGATCGCCCAGGGCTTCCAGGCCCTTGTTGATACCAGCGGTGGTGGCGTTGAGGGTATGGGTGGCCTCGGCCATGCCCTGGTTGGCAGTGAACGAGACGGCAAGGCTGGTGAGCACGACTTCGTTGGTGGCGAAGAATGACACCATGCGCTGGTACTGACGCTCCTTGACCGCATGCACCTGGCTGATGCGAGCGAATACCATCTCGGCGGTGTTGTAGCCGACCCGTAGGTCGTCAGCGATATCCTTGACGATCTGGTAGCTTTTGTCTTCGTTCTGCAGGGCTCGCACCGCTTCGTCACGCGCCAGCTCCAGTGCCGCGATGCGGGCGGGCGCTTCACTCGCGGCCGCAGCCACGGTAGCGTTGGCGGTGTCCAGGGCAGCGGTGCGCTCCTGCAGAGACTGCCCTGCGATGGCCAGTACTTGCTGGGCATCGACCTCGGCAGTTTTCATGGCCAGGCGGAAGTCCATGTACGCTTCCAGGATCAGGTTTTCGCGGGTGATCTGGTCGCTGGCGGCCTCGCACACGTCGAGGTAGTGCTTGCGGATGTCCTCGAAACGGCTCGGGATCGAGCCTCGCAGCATGCGCATCCAGGCCATCTTGAGGCGTTCGAAAGTATCCAGGCGACCATCGTCCATCCATGTGGCCATGGCGGCCGCATCTTCACGAATCGACGTGAAGCTGTCGGTGATCTCCATGTAGCGGTGAGAGATGTCCATCCCGGCGATCTGCTCGCGTACGGTCTGGTTGAACAGCGATGCCTGCTGCAGTACTGCGGCGATGCCGGTGACGCGCTGGTTGTCGTAGTGCGCGACCTTGTCCAGCAGGGTCAGTACTGGCGTTGGCTGGGGCGCTTGACCGAAGGCGATGCCGAGTTTGCGCAGGCCGTCTAGGGCGCGTTCGAGGTATTGGCTCATGGTGATCCTTGCCTGAGTGGATATCTGCTATTGAGTTGCGCGATTCAGAAACTGTTGGTGGTGCGAAAACCACCACCGCCGGAACTGCTGGAGGTGCTGAAACCGCCTCCACCGAAACTGCCTGAGGTGCCATGGGAGCCGGTCGAGTCGTTGCCCCGGCTGGGGCTGCTGCTGTCATCCCGGCGCTGTGGCGACACGAACTGCCGGCCTTCATCGAGCAAACGCTGCACTTCGGCCTGCTCCAGCTGGCCGCGCATGTAGTCGACAAGTAGTTGTTCGATGGGCTGTTGCAGCCGGTACTCATGGCTTGTATCGCGGTAATGGGCATCGCGCAGCGCGTACTCCAGGGTCTTGGCCCGGTCATAGCGTTGGCGCTGTTTGTCGCTCTCATCGCGCAGGCCTTTCAGATGCTGCTGAATCTCCCGTAGCCGCGCGTGCAGCAACTGCAGGTCGCTTACCAACACGTCGTCTTCCGGGTTCGGTGTCCTGGCCGCCTCAATGATCAGCTCGGCCAAGGGGCGTGCCCTGAGCCTGTCGGTGATGCTCTGGCGAATCTGCAACAGGTAGGGATCGCGCTGCTGATTGAAGTCGTCCAGTTGAGCCTGCAGCGAACTGGCGTGGGCCTTGGCCTCGTTCAACAGCACTTCCAGCGTTTGTTCCTCGGCCAACAAGGCCTGCATGCCAGCTGCTTCACGGGCTTTTTCCAGATGTTGCTGGTGCTGCGCCTGTAATTGCTGCCGCATCTGGGAGAGGGCCTGGCGCTGGGTCTCGTTGCGCGTGTACATGGCCAGCAAGGTCTGTTCGTTGGCGTAGTTGGCGTGAAAGTCGACCTTGCGCGCCAGGTAGTCGTCCAGCGTGCGCTGGAAGAGGTAAGGTCGGTATTGCTCGGTGCCATAGCCACAGGCCTTGAGAAAACGGTAGAGCGGGTTGCTCTTGTAGCCCTCCAGCTTGTTGGCGCACTCGTTGCGGATTTCCTCGTAGCCGGCATCGGACTGCTGTTCGGCTTGCTGGTTTGCACTCAGTTGTTCCAGCAATTGGGCGAAAGCCGGGTCGTGGTCTAGCAGGCGCTGTGCCTGGGCATCGAGTTGGCCGAGATCACTGCGCACCTGCTGACGTTTGTCCAGTCGGGCGGCTATCAGTTGCTCGGCCCGTTCCAGCGCCTGGACCAGGGCCGCTCGGGCGTGCTCGCGCTGCTCGAACAACTGCCGGGTCTGCAGATCCTGGTCGGGGTCGATATTCAGCTTCAGGATGGCGATCTGGCCCAGCTTCGAGGTGATCTGGTCTTCCAGCCGGGCCTCCTGGTCGAGCTGGGTATACAGCGCCTGCTCGGCTTCACGCCTGGTCTGTTCGGCCACGCGTGAGTTGTGTTCGAGCGCATTGACAAGGGCGATCGGTGTCATGGCATCACCATTCCAGAATCATGTCAGGGGTGGCATTGGTGCTCTGGCTGAAGTGCATGCTCAGGCTGTTCACCGGTTTTCTGCCGACCAGGCGTTGGCTGATATGGCCATCTTCGAGCTTGTCCTGCCGGATACGCAGGTATTCGTCGTAGCTGACGCGCACACCGAAACGATTGGCCCAATGGGTCTTGCCGGTCTCCACGCTGGTCACCGGCACCCACGTCTGCTTGCCGGCAGCGTCGAAGGGTTCGACGATCAGGTACCAGCTTTTGCCTCGTGTGCTGTTCGGGCTGCAGCCGGCATTCTCGTAGCAGCGCTCCACGCCGGACTTGATGCCGGGGCGATCAATCAGCTCGATGGTCAGGGGTTCGGCAGCGTAGTTCAGGTAGTCCTTCACTGCGTCGAGGGTGGCGTCGGCCTTTTTCAGTTGCAGCTCGGCGATATCTTTACCGGCACGGTTGAGCCAGTCAGCCAGTTGCTCATGATCAGCGTTGGGCAGTGGCATGGCATTCAGGCGACCTTGCAGTTGCTGCTGCCGGTCGCGGCTGATGTAGACGTGCTCTACGCGGTTGAGTCGTTTTCTGGCCTTTGCCAGGTTGTTTTGTGCGCCGACCAACACGAAGTACGCTTGTTCGATTCGGGCATTGAAGGGCGCGCGGTTGTCGCGGGTGATCGGATCGGGTCGCACGACATTCAATGATTGGCTGGGGCTGGGCAGCAGGCGTTCGACCTTGACGAGCAGATCCGCCACCACTGGAACCGGTTGGCGTGCCTGGCGTGCCTTGGCTTGCTCCAAACGCTGGCGTTGTACGGCGATATCCATCTGCAACAGTTGAACGTCGATGGCCAACTGGTCGGCGCTTAGACCCGCCCTGATGTTTAACCCGCTCTCCACCAGAAAGAGCGTGCCCAGGCCCAGGGCGATCAGCAGCACACTGTAGGCCACGCTTTTGAGCAACGGACGGTAGGCCATGGCCATGCGCGTCAGCAGGCGCTGCGTGAAGCCCAGGGTAGGGGCTTGGAACTCGAGGCGTCGTGCGAAGAATTGGCGTACACCTTCCTCGACTGTTGCTTCGTCGAAGGTAATGCCATGGCTCTGGTAATAAGTGCGAATGCCTTCGGCCACTTCGGCACGGCGCCGAGGCAAGTCAAGGTGTTCCTGGATGGCCATTTCACGGTGACGCAGTTGGTCAACCAGCCCCATGGCGCCGATCCGTTCGCTCAGTGGGATGCTCATCGGTTGCATTCCAGGGGGCGGTGGCGCGGTGCGCGTACCGGGCAATAGCTCATGGTGCTCCTTGCATGAGTGGGGGAGGGCTCGCGCAGTATACCCGTGAATAAAGGCCCAATGATGGCCTGGTCTCTGCAGCCTGTTAATCCTATCCAGCGCCCACAAAAAAGCCCGCATCTCTGCGGGCTCTCTGGTCGATCAGCGCATCAGGCCGCTTTGGCCTGCTGCTGGCTCAGCGACCGGTTCAGCGCGCTGAACAGCGCCTTGAAACTGGCAGTGGTGATGTTCTCGTCGATCCCCACGCCATGCACCGGACGTCCACCGGCCACGCGCAGTTCAATGTACGCCGCCGCCTTGGCGTTGGTACCGGCACTGATGGCATGTTCGTTGTAGTCCATGATCTCCACGTTGACCGGCAAGCCGGCCACCAGCGCCTCCAGGGCGCCGTTGCCCTTGCCGTGCCAGTGCAGGGTAGTCTCGCCTTCACCGGAGACTTCCACCTGCACGTGGCTGCTACCGTTCTCTTCCTGCAGGCGGTGGCTGACCAGCGCGTACGGAGCGTTGGCTTGCAGGTATTCCTTCTGCAGCAGCTTGTAGATCTGCTCGGCGGTCATTTCCAGGCCCAGGCGGTCGGTTTCGCCCTGCACGACCTGACTGAACTCGATCTGCATGCGACGCGGCAGGCTGATGCCGTATTCCTGCTCGAGCAGGTAGGTGATGCCGCCCTTGCCCGACTGGCTGTTGACGCGGATCACCGCCTCGTAGCTGCGGCCGATGTCGGCCGGGTCGATCGGCAGGTACGGTACTTCCCAGAGTTCGCCTTCCTGCTGCTTGGCGAAGCCCTTGCGGATGGCGTCCTGGTGCGAGCCGGAGAAGGCGGTGTGGACCAGGTCGCCGACGTACGGGTGACGCGGGTGAACCGGCAGCTGGTTGCACTCTTCGACGACCTTGCGCACGCCGTCGATGTCGGAGAAGTCCAGCTGCGGATCGATGCCTTGGGTGTAGAGGTTCAGGGCGAGGGTGACCAGGTCGACGTTGCCGGTGCGCTCGCCGTTGCCGAACAGGCAGCCTTCGGCACGGTCGGCGCCAGCCATCAGGCCCAGTTCGGTGGCGGCGATGCCAGTGCCGCGGTCGTTGTGGGTGTGCAAGCTGATGATCACGCTGTCGCGACGGTTGATGTTGCGGCAGAACCATTCGATCTGGTCGGCGTAGACGTTGGGGGTAGCGACTTCGACGGTGGCCGGCAGGTTGAGGATGATCTTGTGCTCAGGCGTCGGGTTCCACACCTCGATCACCGCGTCGCAGACTTCTTTGGCGAACTCCAGTTCAGTGGCGCTGAAGGTCTCCGGCGAGTACTGGAAGGTCCACTGCGTTTCTGGCTGCTGGGCGGCGTACTTGACGAACAGCTTGGCGGCGTTGACCGCGATGTCCTTCACGCCTTGCTTGTCCTGATTGAAGACGATGCGGCGGAACGAAGGGCAGGTAGCGTTATACAGGTGGACGATGGCCTTCTTGGCGCCACGCAGGGATTCGAAGGTACGGGCGATCAGGTCTTCACGGGCTTGGGTGAGCACCTGGATGGTGGTGTCGTCCGGGATGTGGCCGTCTTCGATCAGGGTACGCACGAAGTCGAAGTCGGTCTGCGAGGCCGACGGGAACGAGGCTTCGATTTCCTTCACGCCCACCTGCACCAGGGTCTTCCAGAACCGCAGCTTCTTCTCCGAGTCCATCGGCTCGATCAGCGACTGGTTGCCATCACGCAGGTCGGAGCTGCACCAGATCGGGGCCTGGGTGATGGTTTTCGACGGCCAGGTGCGGTCGGGCAGGTCGATGGTCGGGAACGCGCGGTATTTCTTTGATGGGTCTTTGAGCATGGTCATGGAAGCAATCCTTTTATGTGCGGCCGTGATCGGGCCTGCCAAACGAAAACGAGAGAAAAAGGCGAGGCGACGCGATTCACCCTGGTAGTCGGGCGCTGACCAGGCAGAGGCTGCGGTGTTGTCGGAGCAGGGTGCTGAAGATGTTCATAGGCTCAACCCTAACCAGTGGGTTGGGGGATGGCAAGCATTGCGGGAAAATTGAGAGGAATGCTTAAAAAAGCGATATTTGCGAGATTGCGTGGCTGTTTTATTGGTTTTGTAGTGTCTGTGTTGCGCTGGTTTATTTGAATGCGCAAGCCGATCGGCCAGTGCCGTCTGCTTCGCGGGTAAACCCGCTCCTACAGGGACAAGGGCTGCTTGATAGCCTGTGGGAGCGGGTTTACCCGCGAAGAGTATGACGCAATCTCAGGGCTGGAACGCGCCGATGAAGATCGCCGGATCCACCCGGGCATCGTTCAGGCTGACGTTCCAGTGCATGTGCGGCCCGGTGGCCCGCCCGGTCGAGCCCACACGCCCGACCACCTCGCCCCGGCGCAGCACCTGCCCCGGTTTCACGTCGATCTTCGACATGTGGCAGAACATGCTGATGAACCCTTGGCCGTGGTCGACGAACACTGTGTTGCCATTGAAAAAGTAGTCGCCTACCAGGATTACCTTGCCGTTGGCCGGGGTCTTGATCGGCGTGCCTGCGGGCACGGCGAAATCCAGGCCGGCATGGGGGTTGCGCTCCTCGCCATTGAAGAAACGACGCACGCCGAACTTGCTCGACAGCGGGCCGTTGACCGGCTTGTCGAGAATCAGGTTGCTGGGCACGGCCGGGCTGAAGCTGCGATAGGCCTTGATTTGTTCGGCCAGCTCGCGGTCGATGCGCTTGAGGTCCTGGGGCTCAGGATTGACCTGGCGCTTGTTCTTCAGAGTGATGTGCTGTTCGGGGTACTTCTTGTTGCCCACGCTGAACGGGATGTTGCGCCCGTCCTGGGTAAGCACGGCGCTGCCCGGTTTTTGGGTCAGCGGGATACCGACGATGGCCAGCCAGTTGTCCTGTTCCCTGACCACCAGTACCGGCTTGCCATCGAAGCGCGCAGCCGGCGCGCTGGTGGACGGCCCCAGGTTGACCACGGCCACACCGCCGGGCACCGGCTTGTCGAGGGTGCGGGTGATGTAACTGGCCTGGGCCGTGGTGAGCGGCAGCAGCAGGGCGAGGGCGAGCAGGGGCGCGAGCAGGCGGGGCATGTGTCAGTCCAGTAGCGAGAGGGTGACCGGAGTCTGGTGGTTGTCCTCGACCCGCACCTTGAGCTCGCCTTCATTGAGGCGGGCGGTCAGGCGCTGGCCGTTGTGAGTCTGGGCGGCGCTGCGGATGGCCTGGCCGTGTTCATCGAGCAGGATGCTGTAGCCACGGGCGAGGGTGGCCAGTGGGCTGACCACCTGCAACGTCTGCAACTGCGCCTGGAAACGCTGGCGGCGGTCCTTGAGCACGTCGCGCATGGCTTTGGGCAGGCGTTCGGCGAGACTGTCCAGGCGCTGCTTCAGCAGTTTCAGGCTGCGCCCGGGGTGTTGCGCGGCCAGGCGTGTGTCGAGGCGACCGAGGCGCTCGTGACGCTGGTTCATGTTGAGCGCGAAGGCGCGGCGCAGGCGCATGTCCAGATCGTCCAGGCGTTGGGCCTGCTGGCGCAGGCGTTCGCCCGGGTGGTGCAGGCGCCGGGTCAGGCCTTCGACACGCAGGCGGTCGTGGGCCAGACGGCTTTGCATGCGCAGCAACAGGCGCCGCTGCAGGCTGTCGAGGCGCTGCCGCAGGCCGCTGCTGTCGGGAGCGAGCAGTTCGGCGGCGGCGGACGGCGTGGGGGCGCGCACATCGGCGACGAAGTCGCTGATCGACACGTCGGTCTCATGGCCCACGGCGCTGACGATCGGTGTGACGCAGGCGGCCACGGCGCGGGCCACGGCTTCTTCGTTGAAGCACCAGAGGTCCTCCAGCGAGCCGCCGCCACGGGCCAGGATCAGTGCGTCGAAGCCCTGCCGATCGGCCATCTGCAGGGCACGGACGATCTGGGCGATGGCCTCGCGGCCTTGCACGGCGGTGGGGATCAGGTTGAGTTCGACTTGCGGTGCGCGGCGGCGGAACACGCTGATGATGTCGCGGATCACTGCGCCGGTGGGCGAGGTGATGATGCCGATACGTTGCGGGTGGGCTGGCAGCGGCTGTTTGCGTTCGGTGCTGAACAGCCCCTCGGCGCCAAGCTTTTCCTTCAGTGCTTCGAAGGCCAGGCGCAAGGCGCCGTCGCCAGCCGGCTCGACGGTGTCGAGGATCAGTTGGTAGTCGCCACGGCCTTCGAACAGCGAGACCTTGCCGCGTACTCGCACCGCCAGGCCGTCACGCAGGGCCTGACGCACGCGCAGGGCGTTCTGCCGGAACAGCGCGCAGCGGATCTGCGCGCCGCTGTCCTTGAGGGTGAAGTACATGTGCCCGGAGGCCGGGCGGGCGAGGTTGGATATCTCGCCTTCCACCCAGACGCTGCGGAACACATCCTCCAGCAGCACGCGAGCGCGGCCGTTGAGCTGGCTGACGGTGAGGACCTCGCGGTCCAGGCCAAGTCGTTCGAAGGGGTCTTTGATCATGGCGGGCATCATAAAGGACATGGACGGGGTTGTCTGTGTTCGCCAGTCACGCAGCGCGCGCACTTGTCCGCCGTAGGAGCCAGCCTTGCTGGCGAAAGGGCATTCAGTTGCACATCGCCGTCACGAACTGATGCACCAGGTCCCCGGCATCCCGCCGACAAGCCAGCGCCACGGTACTTTGGCAAGCCTCGACCAGTGGCACGAAGCACACCGACGCCGGCGCGATCTCACGCATGCTCGCCGGCAGCAACGCCACCCCGAACCCCGCCTGAATCAGCTGCAACTGCGTGGTCTTGCGCGACACCACCTGCGCGGCCTGAGGGAAGAACCCTGCGCTCATGCACAGCGACGCCGACAGATAGCTCAGGCCGCCCCGTTGCCGATGGGGGATGGAGATGAAGCGCTCTTCACGCAGTTGCTCCAACCTCACGCTGGGTTCGGATGCCAGTGGATGTTGGGCGGCCACCGCCAGCAGCAACGGCTCATCGAACAAGGTGTGCAACACCACGCCCTCATGCTGGCGCAGCACGGGCAGGCGCAGCAGGCCGATCTCCAGGCGCCCCTCGGCGATATCCTCCAGTTGCGCTTCCGATGATTGCTGGGCGATCTCCAGGGACACGCCTGGGTTGTCATTCAGGTAACCGCCGAGCCGCGCGAGCAGTTGCCCGGTCAATGGCACGGTACTGGAGTGGTTCAGGCGCAGGCTGCCGCGCAGGCCCTGGCCGACTTCACGGGCCAGGCGCTCGGCCTTGTCCAGGTCTGCCAGCAGGCGGCGTGCCCGGCCGAGAAAAGCCAGCCCGGCAACGGTCAGCCGTGGCTGGCGGGCGGTGCGCTCGAACAGAGGCGTTGCCAACTGTTGTTCAAGTTCTTTGATCTGCCGGCTCAGGGCCGACTGGGCGATGTACAGCCGCTCGGCGGCGGCACTGAAGCTGCCGCTCTCGGCAATTTCGACGAAGTAGCGCAGTTGGCGGATCGAAGTCATGTCATGCCTTTTCGAGATGGCTTGCGGCGTAAAGGCATATTAGTCGGCATGGCTGGTGACTGGCTAACCTGCAGGTGTCATCCCAGGAGTCGTTGCAATGCTTGCCCAACTGTCGTTCTCCGGCCTCGACTGGCTGCCGATTCTGCTTGGTGTGGCCGTGGCGTATATCGTCTTTGGCATTGCCGGCTTCGGCACTGCGCTGGTCGCCGGCCCTGTGTTGATTCATTTCATGCCATTGTCGCGGATCGTTCCGCTGCTGGTCCTGCTGGATTTCGTCGCCTCCTTAGGCAATCTGCTGCCGTCCCGGCGGGATGTGGTGCGCGGCGAGTTGCTGCGTCTGTTGCCCTTCATGGCCGTGGGCTGCGCGTTGGGCGTGGTGTTCCTGCTGCACCTGAAGTCGGATCTGCTGCTGCTGATGATGGGACTGTTCGTCACTGCCTATGCGGTCTACGGCCTGGCGGTGAAGGTGCGGCCTGCGAGCCTGTCGGGCGCCTGGGCGGTACCCATGGGCACGGTGGGTGGGTTGTTCGGCGCCCTGTTCGGTAGTGGTGGTTTCTTGTATGCCATCTACCTGAGCGCCCGGTTGGAGGTGAAGGAGCAGGTACGGGCGACCCAGGTTGCGTTGATCGGTTGCAGCACGGTGGTGCGCCTGTCGCTGTTCATGATCGCCGGGGTGTATGCCGATACCAGCCTGCTGCTTCTGGCCGCTTGCCTGCTGCCGGTGATGTTTGCCGGTACCTGGCTGGGGCGCCGACTGACCCTGAAATTGTCCCGCGAGGCCTTCGTGCGGCTGATCACCTGGCTGGTGCTGGGCAGTGGCCTGGCGTTGATCGGTCGCTACCTGAGCGCCTGAGCTGACGGTAGAATTGCGCGACTATCGCTGTCCGCAGGCTCGCTTCGCTCATGAACACCCAAAGCATCATCGTCCCTAAACTGTCTACCGTGCCGGTCCACGAAGCCCGTGCCCGGGCCATCCTGCGTTGGTTGGTGCGCGAAAAGATCGTCGAGGAACAGCTGACCACCTGCGGCCGTACCGGCAACCGCATGGGGCATGCCCTGGCGCAGGGCGCGCGCAAGGTGGCCCTGCATCCGCAGAAGCTGCCGTTCGGCGAGCAGGTCAATGGCCTGGAGGTGATGCTCAAACGCTGCATCTATACCCCCACCGAAGGCTTTCTCGAAGAAGCCGGCTGCCCGGAGTGCCGGCGCGAAGTCGGTGAGCCGCTGTTCGAGAGCCTGGAGGAGTGGATGCCGGGGGTGAGCGACAACTTCACCTGCCCCCTGTGCGGCTTCGAGGACGACATCAATGGCTTTCTTTACCTGCAGCCATGTGCCTTTTCCAACCTCGGGTTCATCTTCAATAACTGGGGCGAGGCGGGCTTCACCCAGGCCTTCCTCGACAGCTTCGCCGACTGGCTCGACCAGCCGGTGGCCGTGGTGCAGGTAAAAGTGCCACAGGCCTGACCGAAGGCCCTTATTTTGCATTGAGCGGCGCGCCATGGATGGGTATAATGGCGCGCTTCCATTTTTCCCTCCCGGGAGCCCCCGCGATGCTGCGTATCAGCCAAGAAGCCCTGACCTTCGACGATATCCTCCTTGTACCCGGCTACTCCGAGGTACTGCCCAATGAAGTCAGTCTCAAGACACGTTTGACTCGTGGCATCGAGCTGAACATTCCCCTGGTTTCCGCCGCGATGGATACCGTCACCGAAGCGCGCCTGGCCATCGCCATGGCTCAGGAAGGTGGCATCGGCATCATCCACAAGAACATGACCATCGAACAGCAGGCCGGCGAAGTACGCAAGGTCAAGAAGTTCGAGGCTGGCGTGGTCAAGGACCCGATCACCATCGAGGCCGACGCCACCGTGCGCGACCTGTTCGACCTCACCCGCCTGAACAACATCTCCGGTGTTCCAGTGCTGGAGAACGGCGACCTGGTCGGTATCGTCACCTCCCGTGACGTGCGTTTCGAGACCCGCCTGGACGCCAAGGTCCGCGACGTGATGACCCCCAAAGAGCGTCTGGTCACCGTCCGCGAAGGCGCCGACAAGAACGAAGTCCGCGAGCTGCTGCACAAGCACCGCCTGGAAAAAGTCCTGATCGTCGACGGCAAGTTCGCCCTCAAAGGCATGATGACCGTCAAGGATATCGAAAAAGCCAAGGCATACCCGCTGGCCAGCAAGGACGACCAAGGTCGCCTGCGTGTCGGCGCCGCGGTCGGCACCGGCAAGGACACTGGCGAGCGCGTTGCGGCGCTGGTAGCAGCCGGCGTTGACGTAGTCGTCGTCGATACCGCCCACGGTCACTCCAAAGGCGTGATCGACCGCGTTCGCTGGGTCAAGGAAAACTACCCGCAGGTGCAGGTGATCGGCGGCAACATCGCCACCGGCGCCGCCGCCAAGGCCCTGGCTGAAGCCGGCGCCGACGCGGTCAAGGTCGGTATCGGCCCAGGCTCGATCTGCACCACCCGCATCGTCGCCGGTGTCGGCGTGCCGCAGATCAGCGCCATCGCCAACGTCGCTGCCGCACTGGAAGGCACTGGCGTGCCGTTGATCGCCGACGGCGGCATCCGTTTCTCGGGTGACCTGTCCAAGGCCATCGTCGCCGGTGCCTCGTGCGTGATGATGGGTTCGATGTTCGCCGGTACCGAAGAAGCGCCAGGCGAAGTCGAGCTGTTCCAGGGCCGTTCGTACAAGGCCTATCGCGGCATGGGCTCGCTGGGTGCCATGGCCCAGGCGCAAGGTTCTTCCGACCGTTACTTCCAGGATTCCTCGGCCGGCGCCGAGAAGCTGGTACCGGAAGGCATCGAAGGTCGCGTCCCTTACAAGGGCGCCCTGGCGGCAATCATCCACCAGCTGATGGGCGGCCTGCGTTCGTCCATGGGCTACACCGGCAGCGCGACCATCGAAGAGATGCGCACCAAGCCGGAGTTCGTGCGCATCACCGGTGCCGGCATGGCCGAGTCCCACGTGCATGACGTGCAGATCACCAAAGAAGCCCCTAACTACCGTGTAGGCTGAGGCTTCCAGCAATAGCAAGCGGGGCTGTCATGACAGCCCCGTGTCGTTTCCGATTTCCACTGACGAGATTGAGTCATGGCCCTCGACATTCACGCTCACCGCATCCTGATCCTCGATTTCGGTTCCCAGTACACCCAGCTGATCGCCCGCCGCGTGCGCGAAATCGGCGTGTACTGCGAGCTGCACCCGTTCGACATGGACGATGAAGCGATCCGCGAATTCAACCCGCGCGGCATCATCCTGGCCGGTGGCCCCGAGTCGGTCCACGAAGCCAACAGCCCGCGCGCCCCGCAGGCCGTGTTCGACCTGAAAGTCCCGGTGCTGGGCATCTGCTACGGCATGCAGACCATGGCCGAGCAGATGGGCGGCAAGGTCGAAGGTTCCGACCTGCGCGAGTTCGGCTATGCCCGCGTCGACGTGGTCGGCAAGAGCCGCCTGCTCGACGGCATCGAAGACCACGTCGACGATGACGGCGTGCTGGGCCTGGACGTGTGGATGAGCCACGGCGACAAGGTCACCCAGATGCCGGGCAACTTCAGCGTGCTGGCCAGCACCCCGAGCTGCCCGATCGCGGGCATGTACGACGACGCTCTTGGCTACTACGGCGTACAGTTCCACCCGGAAGTGACCCACACCAAGCAGGGCGGTCGCATCCTGTCGCGCTTCGTCCAGGACATCTGCGGCTGTGAAGCGCTGTGGACGCCGTCGAACATCGTCGAAGACGCCATCGCCCAGGTGCGCGAGCAAGTCGGTTCGGCCAACGTCCTGCTGGGCCTGTCCGGCGGCGTCGATTCGTCCGTGGTTGCCGCGCTGCTGCACCGCGCCATCGGCGACCAGCTGACCTGTGTGTTCGTCGACAACGGCCTGTTGCGCTTGCACGAAGGTGACCAGGTGATGGCCATGTTCAAAGAGAACATGGGGGTCAAGGTGATCCGCGCCGACGCTGAAAAGCAGTTCCTCGACAACCTGGAAGGCGAAGCCGACCCCGAGAAGAAGCGCAAGATCATCGGCCGCACCTTCATCGACGTGTTCGACGCCGAAGCCAGCAAACTGGACAACATCCAGTTCCTCGCCCAGGGCACCATCTACCCCGACGTGATCGAGTCGGCCGGCGCCAAGAGCGGCAAGGCCCACGTGATCAAGTCGCACCACAACGTCGGTGGCCTGCCTGAGGAGATGAACCTCAAGTTGGTCGAGCCGCTGCGTGAACTGTTCAAGGACGAAGTGCGCAAGATCGGCCTGGAGCTGGGCCTGCCGTACGACATGGTCTACCGCCACCCGTTCCCGGGCCCGGGCCTGGGCGTGCGCATCCTCGGTGAAGTGAAGAAAGAGTACGCCGACATCCTGCGTCGCGCTGATCACATCTTCATCGAAGAGCTGCGCAAGGCCGACTGGTACCACAAGACCAGTCAGGCGTTCGTGGTGTTCCAGCCGGTCAAGTCGGTCGGCGTCGTCGGCGACGGCCGTCGCTACGCCTGGGTCGTGGCCCTGCGTGCCGTCGAGACCGTGGACTTCATGACCGCGCGCTGGGCGCACCTGCCGTACGAGCTGCTGGAGACCGTCAGCGGCCGTATCATCAACGAAATCGCCGGCATCTCCCGCGTCACCTACGACGTGTCGAGCAAGCCGCCAGCCACTATCGAGTGGGAATGATCCCGCGCCCGCTTGTGGCTGACATCGATTAGTAAGATGTAACCTGAAGCCCGCGTAATCGCGGGCTTTCGGCTTTTTGGGTCTGGCAAATTCTGGCAGCTTGTGCATCGCCAAGCACCGTGTTTTCGTACAGAACCTAATTCTGTCAGCTGACCTTTGATATAGGCTAAGTGGGCCGTACTAGCTTGGTAGGAATTTTCTCTGCTGAGCTGGCTGTAAGTAGGATATGTCTGATTTTGTGAGGCTAATTAGCACTTTGCGCGAAAGGGTTGTTAGGTTGACGCTTCGAAAAATTTCAAGGGCGCGTTCTCAGCGAAAGTACGTATATGAGAAGACCTCAAAAATGGATTCGAGGCCATGGTGGAGAGGGCAGCCTTAGCTACCTGAGATATATGAGTGACGACGAGATCCGTGTGCGTGATGCGGCTCATCGAAAGTTCGAGGAGGAGGCCTCCAAGCGCTGCGAGCAGGAAGAAAAGCGACATCGTGAGTACGTAGAGCGACAGCGGAAAAAGAATCAGCCTGCGTTGCCTTGTACTGAATTCACCTTTGCCAAATCATGTAATGTGCCTGTCGGACACACTTGCTACCCTGACAAGGTTTCGTTTGACTCTTTGAATAGTTACGGCACTTTTGCCGTGCTTGGCACCCGTGACGCGATAGCGCCTAACGGCACACCGCTCAAATTGATCAGTAGTACCGCTTCGAGCCTGGCAGTGGCGTCAAGGCTTGGTCGAGGGGCGTTATCGCTGGGGTTGACTGAGTTGACTGTCGGAGCTGGGGTGGTTACTGGCGGGGTTGTTGGTACCGTTGCCATGCTGCTACCCAACGTCTCGGCAGACGACGATGTGTTTTACACCGTTGAGCAGTACGCTGACTTGAGCACAGCTGACACAGGCGTGCGGATCAACGTCAAATACCTACCCGATGGTGCTGTCAGTACTTACGGCTTTTACACTGGCAATAATCCTGCGTGGAAAGGCGTCCCAGTAATTGCTGCCAGGGCAAGAGGTGAACAGTTTGTCGCTGACCTCGGGGAAGGGGTTGAGCTGATCTGGACGCCAGCAGCCGAGCCAAACAAGGTGTTAGGCATTCCCGTGCTGGAGGGTGTGGATCACAAGCCTGTTCGTTTCGTATTTCCGGAGGCTCGGCAGGCAGAACAAATCCTGACCAACCCGGAGTTTCCGCCCGACTACCACGACCTCATCGTTTGGTTTCCAGTCGAGACCGGTATCCTGCCGATCTATCTTTCGCTGAGCATTCGAAATGGTCCGGGTGTGGTGACAGGGATTGGTCAGGACGTAATCGGAGTCTGGCTGGCTGGGGCGGGAGATGGAGAGGGTGTTCCTATCCCGACGCGAATTGCGGACAAGCTCAGGGGGCGTGAGTTTTCGAGCTTTGACGCGTTTAGGAAGGCATTTTGGATCGAGGTCGGAAAAGATCCAGTGCTGAGTAGCCAGTTCAACTCGTTGAATCGCGCTGATTTAAGGAAAGGTTTTTCTCCGGTGGCAGCGTCAGCTGGGCACGCAGGGAAGCGAATATCCTTTGAGTTACATCATGTTGAAAGGATCGCTGATGGAGGTGCTGTCTATGATGTAGACAATATCAGGGTCAGCACGCCAAAAAATCATATCGACAATCATAGGAGTGCAAAGTGATTGAGATTAAGAAGTCGCTTTCAGACTATACGGAGTTCCAGTTCACGGCGCTGATTAAAGCAATCTATGACGCCGAGTCTGAGGGTCAGCGGGATACATTACTTTTGCACTTTGAAGAGGTGGTGCCTCATCCGGCAGGTACTGATCTTTTGTACTATCCGGAACCTGGTGCGGATGACTCGCCCGAGGGGGTTACGGCAACAATTCAAGCCTGGTGCATGGCGAACAGTTTGCCGGGATTCAAGCCTCGTTTCTAACGCCATCAACTTGCGTCGGCACGGGCTCTTGAAGCGCTGGTTGGGGCAAGATCTATCAATAAACCCTAACTGGTCAGTGAGGCAGACACCGCAAACTGCCAGCCCCAACGGGTGGGAAGTGAGTGAGCCGCAAGGCGCCCTTGTCGTATCCAGGAGGGCTCAGGCCTCGCGCTGGATCAGCGCCTCGCAGCGGACCGGGAAGTTCACCGAATTGGCGATGAAGCATTCGTGGTGGGCATCGTCATGCAGGCGCAGGGCCAGTTGCGTATCCGAATCCGAGCTTACGACGACCTGCGGGCGCAGCAGGACATCGGTGAAGCGCCCCTTGTGCTCGGCATTTCCCTCGATCATGCGCCCCTCGGGGTGGTCGACGTATTCCAGGACCTGCACGCCGTTCACCGCGCACAGGTGCAGGTACCAGAGCTTGTGGCAGGCCGACAGGGAGGCCAGCAGCATGTCTTCGGGGTTCCAGCGGACAGGATCGCCCCGAAACGCCGGGTCGGCCGAGCCGGAAAGTGTCGGCTTGCCCGGTGCCTGGACATCGAAGTTGCGTTGGTAGGTGGTGTAGCTGGAAGTGCCGGAACCGGTATTTCCGGTCCAGTTCACGGTGACGGCGTACTTATGTTCCTTCATGTATCCCCCGTTCGATTGTCTGGGCTGACGTGAACTTGCCAGCATTCGGACTTTCCCTGTTCCATGGGCGAACTGCAATACCGCTTGAAGCCGAGACCGCGTTCTTGGGCACCGGCGTTGCCGGTGTTCGCCGGCAAGCCGGCTCCTACAGGTGTGTCGCAACGACGCGTCAGTGATGACAATCCTGCGACAAGACTTCACTTAATATTTCGCAAATGCAGGTGTATCGTATTCGCCCTTCATCGCCGGCCCAGCCGGCAGGCTGATCGCGCAGAAACGAGGTACCCGCACCGATGTCCTTTTCCCGTCGACAAATGCTCAAGGGCCTGACCGGCCTCGTGGTGGTAGGCCTGGGCGCCGGAGGCGCGGCACGCTACTGGTTGGGCAAGGTCGAGGACGACAACGCCGGGCACGACTATGAACTGATCGCCGCGCCCCTGGATGTCGAGCTGGTGCCGGGCTTCAAGACCGAGGCCTGGGCCTTCGGCCCGTCGGCGCCGGGCACCGAGTTGCGGGTGCGCCAGGGCACCTGGCTGCGGGTGCGCTTCATCAACCACCTGCCGGTGGAAACCACCATTCACTGGCATGGCATCCGCCTGCCGCTGGAAATGGACGGCGTGCCCTATGTCTCGCAGTTGCCGGTCAAGCCGGGCGAATACTTCGACTACAAGTTCAAGGTGCCGGACGCCGGTAGCTACTGGTATCACCCGCATGTCAGCAGCTCCGAGGAGCTGGGCCGCGGCCTGGTCGGCCCGCTGATCGTCGAGGAGCGCGAGCCGACCGGCTTCAAGCATGAACGCACCTTGAGCCTGAAGAACTGGCATGTGGACGAGCAGGGCGCCTGGATGCCTTTCAGCGTGCCCCGCGAGGCGGCGCGCAACGGCACGGCCGGGCGGTTGATCACCATCAACGGCCAGGCCGACGCGGTCACCGAACTGCCGGCGGGGCAGGTGGTGCGGGTGCGTCTGCTGAACCTGGACAACACCTGGACCTACCGGCTCAACCTCAAGGGCAACTGCGAGGCGATGATCTACGCCCTCGACGGCAACCCAGTCACGCCGCGGCCGCTGGACGACGAGTACTGGCTCGGCCCAGGCATGCGCATCTGCCTGGCCATTCGTATCCCTCAGGCGGGCGAAGAAATCTCCCTGCGCGACGGTTTCGTGCGCCTGGGCACCCTGCGTTCTGTGGCCAGCAGCGAGGCACCGGGCGACTGGCCGAAGGCCTTGCCGGCCAACCCGGTCGCCGAACCGGACCTTGAGAACGCCGAGAAGCTCAACTTCAATTTCGAATGGGTCGGCAAGGTTTCGGTGAACACCGAAAATGGCAAGCCGCCAAGCCTGTGGCAGATTAACGGCCAGGCCTGGGACATCACCGACAAGACCTGCGCCGACCGGCCGATCGCCACGCTGCAGAAGGGCAAGAGCTATATCTTCGAACTGAAGAACATGACCCAGTACCAGCACCCTATCCACCTGCATGGCATGAGTTTCAAGGTGATCGCCTCGAACCGGCGCAAGATCGTCGAGCCCTGGTTCACCGACACCTACCTGCTGGGCAAGAACGAGCGGGCGCAAGTTGCACTGGTGGCGGATAACCCAGGCACCTGGATGTTCCACTGCCATGTCATCGACCACATGGAAACCGGCCTGATGGCCGCGATCGCGGTGGTCTGATGCGCCCGCAGATCATCGATCGCAGCCGCGACCAGGAATTCATGCGTCTGGCCCTCGAGCTGGCGGCGCAAGGCGCGGCCCTGGGCGAGGTGCCGGTGGGGGCGGTGCTGGTGCAGCATGGTCAGGTGATCGGCCAGGGCTTCAACCGGCCGATCATCGACAGCGACCCCAGCGCGCACGCCGAAATGGTGGCGATTCGCGCCGCGGCTAAATCCGCCAGCAACTACAGGCTGCCAGGCAGCACGCTTTATGTGACGCTGGAGCCGTGCAGCATGTGCGCGGGGCTGATCGTCCATTCGCGGGTGGCGCGGGTGGTGTACGGGGCCCTGGAGCCCAAGGCGGGGATCGTGCAGAGCCAGGGGCAGTTCTTCAGCCAGGGGTTTCTCAACCATCGGGTGATGTTCGAGGGTGGGGTACTGGCCCAGGAGTGCGGGGCGATCCTGAGCGAGTTCTTCAAGGCGCGGCGGGCGAAGGGGTAGCCAGGACACAGAGTCCTCTGTAGGAGCGGCTTCAGCCGCGATGCAGGCAACGCGGTGTCTGGCACCCGCCTCGCGGGTGATCGCGGCTGAAGCCGCTCCACAAGGTGTTGGGGCGGTTACATCTGCGGTGACTGCTCTGCCGGCTTGTCCTTGTTGACGCCCGGCACATGCAAGTTGCCCTCGGCCACCTGGCCCTCGAGCTGCGGCTGCGTCACCCAGGTGAGGATGTCGTAGTAGCGGCGGATGTTGGCCACGAAGTGCACCGGCTCGCCACCACGGGCGTAGCCGTACTTCGTTTTGCTGTACCACTGCTTCTGCGACAGCCGTGGCAGCATTTTCTTTACGTCCAGCCACTTGTTCGGGTTCAGGCCTTCGCGCTTGGCTAGGGTGCGGGCGTCTTCCAGGTGGCCGCTGCCGACGTTGTAGGCGGCCAGGGCGAACCAGGTGCGGTCCGGCTCCTTGATGCTGTCGTCGAGCTGGTCCTTGACCACCATGAAGTACTTGGCGCCGCCCTGGATGCTCTGCTTGGGGTCGAGCCGGTTGGACACACCCATGGCTTGCGCGGTGCGTTGAGTCAGCATCATCAGGCCGCGCACGCCGGTCTTGGAGGTGACCTCCGGCTGCCACATCGATTCCTGGTAGCCGATGGCGGCCAGCAGGCGCCAGTCGACCTGTTCTACCTTCGAAGTGGCCTTGAAGTGTTTCTCGTACTTGGGCAGGCGCTGCTGAAGGTGTTGGGCGAAGGTATAGGCGCCGACGTAGCCAAGCACGTCGACATGCCCGTAGTAGCGGTCCTTCAGGCGCTGCAGGGTGCCGTTCTTCTGCGACTTGTCGAGAAATTCGTTGATCTCGTTGAGCAGGCTGTTGTCGTCGCCGGCCGCCACTGCCCAGCGCTGGTCGCGGGTGTCACCGAGGTCGAAGGCCACGCGCACGTTGGGGAAGTAGACCTGGTTCATTGCCAGCTCGTTGGAGTCGACCAGGGTCAAGTCGATCTGGCCCTCGTCGACCATGCGCAGCAGGTCGACCACTTCGACGGCGTCGGATTCTTCGTATTGCAGCCCGGGGTACTGTTTTTTCAGTTCGGCGAGCTGATCGGCGTGGCTGCTGCCCTTGAGCACCATGATCTTCTTGCCTGCCAGCCCCTTTGCGTCGGTGGGGCGGGAGCGGCCGTTGCGGTAGATAACCTGTGGCGTGACTTCCAGGTACGGGTGGGAGAACCTGGCTTGAGCGGCGCGTCGCTCGCTGCTGACCAAACCTGCGGCCGCCAGCACCGGGCCGGAGGGCTTGCCCAGCTGGTCGAACAGTTCGTCGAGGTTGTCGGCGGTCTCGATCTGCAACTTCACGCCCAGGTCGTCGGCGAAGCGTTTGACCAGTTCGTATTCGAAACCGGTTTCGCCGTTGCGGTCCTGGAAGTAGGTGGCCGGGCTGTTGCGGGTTATCACGCGCAGCACGCCATCCTCCTTGACGCGCTCGAGGGTGCTGGGTTTTTCAACGCAGGCACCGAGCATCAGGAAGAGTCCGGTTGCGAAGAGCCATCTGGCGCAACGCTGGCGAAAAGCAGAGTGGGCGAACATAAGGTGCAGTATACGCAAACGGCCGGTTGCACCATATCTCGACAATATGTGGGTTGTCTGGTAGCGCGGCGATGTGCTCTGGTGGCCGCTGTTCGCCGGCAAGCCGGCTTCTGCAGGGTATCGAGGCGCGGGGGAGGGGATTTTTTGACCTGGAAGTCCGGTTCCACCGCCCGGCAGCATTGGGCTAGAGCGGGTGCCGAAAGCCTGAGAATTAGGCTAGAATGCACGGCCTCTAAGCACACCCCTTTCTGAGGCTGTCCCGACGATGTTGATCCTGCGCGGCGCTCCTGCCCTTTCTGCCTTTCGCCACGGTAAATTACTCGAGCAACTGAGCCAGAAAGTCCCCGCTGTTACTGGTTTGTATGCCGAATTTGCCCACTTCGCCGATGTTGACGGCGAGCTGACCGCCGACCAGCAGCAGGTGCTGGGCCGTCTGCTCAAGTACGGGCCGAGCGTGCCGGTGCAGGAGCCGACCGGCCGCCTGTTCCTGGTGGTGCCGCGCCTGGGCACCATCTCGCCCTGGGCGAGCAAGGCCAGCGACATCGCCCACAACTGCGGCTTGCAGTCGATCCAGCGCCTGGAGCGCGGCATTGCCTACTACGTCGCCGGCAGCCTCAGTGAAACCGACGCTCAAGCCATCGCCGCCGAACTGCATGACCGCATGACCCAGCGCGTGCTGGCCCAGCTGGAGCAGGCGTCCGACCTGTTCAGCCACGCCCAGCCCAAGCCGATGACCTCGGTCGACATCCTGGCCGGTGGCCGCGATGCGCTGGCCCAGGCCAACATCGAGCTGGGCCTGGCCCTGGCCGAAGACGAAATCGACTACCTGGTCAATGCGTTCCAGGGGCTCAAGCGCAACCCGAACGACATCGAACTGATGATGTTCGCCCAGGCCAACTCCGAGCACTGCCGCCACAAGATCTTCAACGCCAGCTGGGACATTGACGGCCAGGCGCAGGAGAAGAGCCTGTTCGGCATGATCAAGAACACCTACCAGATGCACAGCGAAGGCGTGCTGTCCGCTTACAAGGACAACGCCTCGGTCATCGTCGGTAGCGTTGCCGGACGCTTCTTCCCGAACCCTGAGACCCGCCAGTACGGCGCGGTGCAGGAGCCGGTGCACATCCTGATGAAGGTCGAGACGCACAACCACCCGACCGCCATCGCCCCGTTCTCCGGCGCCTCCACCGGCTCCGGCGGCGAGATCCGCGACGAAGGTGCCACCGGCCGTGGCGCCAAGCCCAAGGCCGGCCTCACAGGCTTCACCGTCTCGAACCTGCGCATCCCAGGCTTCGAGCAGCCATGGGAGCAGCCTTACGGCAAACCCGAGCGCATCGTCGACGCCCTCGACATCATGATCGAAGGCCCGCTGGGCGGCGCTGCGTTCAACAACGAATTCGGTCGCCCGGCCCTGACCGGCTACTTCCGTACCTTCGAGCAGGGCATCAACACCCCGCATGGCGAAGAAGTGCGCGGTTACCACAAGCCGATCATGCTCGCCGGCGGCATGGGCAACATCCGTGAAGACCACGTGCAGAAGGGCGAGATCACCGTCGGCGCCAAGCTGATCGTGCTTGGCGGCCCAGCGATGCTGATCGGCCTGGGCGGCGGCGCCGCTTCGTCGGTCGCCACCGGCGCCAGCTCCGCTGACCTGGACTTCGCCTCGGTACAGCGCGAAAACCCGGAAATGGAACGCCGTTGCCAAGAGGTCATCGACCGCTGCTGGCAACTGGGCGACCAGAACCCGATCGCCTTCATTCACGACGTGGGCGCCGGTGGTATCTCCAACGCCTTCCCCGAGCTGGTCAACGACGGCGGCCGCGGTGGCCGCTTCGAACTGCGCAACGTGCCTAACGACGAGCCGGGCATGGCCCCGCACGAGATCTGGAGCAACGAATCGCAGGAGCGCTATGTGCTGGCGGTCAGCGCCGAGGACTTCGAGCGCTTCCAGGCCATCTGCGAGCGTGAGCGCTGCCCGTTCGCGGTCGTGGGCGAGGCCACCGAAGAGAAGCACCTCACCGTCACCGACAGCCACTTCGACAACACGCCGGTGGACATGCCGCTGGACGTGCTGCTGGGCAAGCCGCCGCGCATGCACCGCTCGGTTACCCGCGAAGCGGAACTGGGCGATGAGTTCGACCCGAGCACGCTGGACCTGAACGACTCGGTCGAGCGCGTCCTGCGTCACCCGGCCGTGGCCAGCAAGAGCTTCCTGATCACCATCGGCGACCGCACCATCACCGGCCTGGTGGCCCGCGACCAGATGGTCGGCCCGTGGCAGGTGCCGGTAGCCGACTGCGCCGTCACCGCCACCAGCTTCGACGTCTACACCGGCGAAGCCATGGCCATGGGCGAGCGCACGCCGCTGGCCCTGCTCGACGCGCCAGCCTCCGGGCGCATGGCGATCGGCGAAACCCTGACCAACCTGGCCGCCTCGCGCATCGAGAAGCTGTCCGACATCAAGCTGTCGGCCAACTGGATGTCCGCCGCCGGTCACCCGGGTGAAGACGCCCGCCTGTACGACACCGTCAAGGCCGTCGGCATGGAGCTGTGCCCGGAGCTGGGCATCACCATCCCGGTCGGTAAAGACTCGATGTCGATGAAAACCCAGTGGAGCGAAGCGGGCGAACAGAAGAGCGTCACCTCGCCAATGTCGCTGATCATCACCGGCTTTGCCCCGGTCACCGACATCCGCAAGACCCTGACCCCGCAACTGCGCATGGACAAGGGCGAAACCGACCTGATCCTGATCGACCTGGGCCGCGGCCAGAACCGCATGGGCGCCTCGATTCTTGCCCAGACCCACGGCAAGCTCGCCAAAGAGGCGCCGGACGTCGACGACGCCGAAGACCTCAAGGCCTTCTTCGCTGTGATCCAGGGCCTGAACGCCGACGGCCACCTGCTGGCCTACCATGACCGTTCCGACGGCGGCCTGATGACCACCGTGCTGGAAATGGCCTTTGCCGGCCACTGCGGCCTGGAC
This sequence comes from Pseudomonas entomophila, assembly GCF_023277925.1. Taxonomy (NCBI): domain Bacteria; kingdom Pseudomonadati; phylum Pseudomonadota; class Gammaproteobacteria; order Pseudomonadales; family Pseudomonadaceae; genus Pseudomonas; species Pseudomonas entomophila. The sequence continues at coordinate 3,193,780 of NZ_CP063832.1, read as the reverse complement.
CTGGAACTGAACACCCTGACCGGAAAGCGCGAAAAGATTGCCGCCATCCTCTTCAACGAAGAGCTGGGCGCGGTGATCCAGGTGCGTCAGGACGCTACGCCGGACGTACTGGCGCAGTTCAGCGCCGCGGGCCTGGGCGAGGATTGCGTCGCGGTGATCGGCCAGCCGATCAACAACGGTGAAGTCCTGGTCAAGTTCGAAGGCGAAGCGCTGTTCAAGGGCGAGCGTCGCCTGCTGCAGCGCCAGTGGGCCGAGACCAGCTACCAGGTCCAGCGGCTGCGCGACAACGCCGACTGCGCCGATCAGGAATTCGATGCGCTGTTGGAAGAAGACAACCCAGGCCTGTCGGTCAAGCTCGGCTACGACGTCAACGACGACATCGCCGCGCCGTACATCAAGAAGGGTGTGCGCCCGCAAGTGGCGATCCTGCGTGAGCAGGGCGTCAACGGCCAGGTCGAGATGGCCGCCGCCTTCGACCGCGCCGGCTTTGCCGCCGTTGACGTGCACATGAGCGATATTCTGTCTGGCCGTGTCGACTTCGAAGCCTTCAAAGGCCTGGTGGCCTGCGGTGGCTTCTCCTACGGCGACGTGCTGGGCGCCGGCGAAGGCTGGGCCAAGTCGGCGTTGTTCAACGCCCGTGCCCGCGACACCTTCCAGGCCTTCTTCGAGCGTACCGACAGCTTCGCCCTGGGCGTGTGCAACGGTTGCCAGATGATGTCCAACCTGCATGAGCTGATCCCCGGCACCGAGTTCTGGCCGCACTTCGTGCGCAACCGCTCGGAGCAGTTCGAGGCGCGCGTGGCCATGGTCGAGGTGCAGAAGTCCAACTCGATCTTCCTGCAGGGCATGGCCGGTTCGCGCATGCCGATCGCCATTGCCCACGGCGAAGGCCATGCCGAGTTCGCCAGCGAGGAGGCACTGCTGGAAGCCGACCTGTCCGGTTGCGTGGCCCTGCGCTACGTCGACAACCACGGCAAGGTCACCGAACAGTATCCAGCCAACCCGAATGGCTCGCCGCGTGGTATCACCGGCCTGACCAGCCGCGACGGCCGCGTGACTATCATGATGCCGCACCCGGAGCGTATGTTCCGGGCCGTGCAGAACTCCTGGCGCCCGGATGAGTGGCAGGAAGACGCGGCCCTGATGCGCATGTTCCGCAACGCGCGAGTCTGGGTGAACTGAGGGTGTACAAGCTCGCCTTCTTCGTCCCCGACAGCCATGTCGAGGTGGTCAAGGCCGCTGTGTTCGCCGCGGGCGGCGGGCGCATCGGCGACTATGACCACTGCGCCTGGCAGACGCTCGGCCAGGGTCAGTTCCGCCCGTTGGATGGCAGCCAGCCATACCTCGGGCAGACCGGTCAGGTCGAGGTGATCGAGGAGTGGAAGGTGGAGCTGGTGGTGGCGGATGACCTGGTCGGTCAGGTCGTCGCCGCGCTCAAGCAGAGCCATCCTTATGAAACGCCGGCCTATGAGGTTTGGCGTTTGCTGGATGTCTAGGCGACTGTCCAGCAGCAACGCATACACGAAGGGTGGGCCATGGCCCACCCTTCGTGCATCTGGCGCAGATACCGGGATCGCTAGAACGGATAGTCGACGCGGAAACTCTCGCTCAGAGGGATGGCTGGAGCGGCGTTTTCATCCTTGAGGCGCGCGAGCCATTTGTTGCCCTCGGCAACGTAGTGATCCCTGATGTCATGGAAAAAGCTGGTACGGGTGGCTTGCTTGATTTTCGAGGCGCTGCCTTCCAGTGCCGCCCAAGCCTGGACCAAGTCGTCCTGCCATTCGGTGTGATTGGGATGACGAATGAACTCCTCGGCCAGCTTTGCCAGCTCGGCCACTTTCTCATCGCTCATCTCGCCTGGTTCCATATGCCAGAGTCGATGCATTTTCTCGCCAACTTGTCCGACGGCATATTTGGCGCACCAGACGGCCAGTTCATGCAATGGATGCGTGTCATGGTCCTTGGCCAATTGGGAGTGGGTCGGCTCGGCATTGGGGTCGATGTTCGGGTCGGTCTCGAAGGCGGTTTGCAGGTCTTTGATGCTGTCTCCCAGCTTTATCAGAAACAGCTGGTAGACCTTGTCGCTGTATTGCGTGACCAGCTTGCGGGGCAGGGCAGTCGCCCAGTTGTAGAGGCGGACGAATCGTAGGAACGGATTGCCGGCAATCCGGTCACGTCTCGCGAGGAAGCGTTCCATTGCGTTGTACCAGTCCTGGTTGGCTTGCTCCTTCAACAGGATCAGCAGCATCTTTTCACTATCACTGCGGTAGCCTGGCTTGAGTGGCTCAAAAATCGGGCGCTTGGCCGGAAACAGAACCCTGGCGATAGGTTCGGCCACACTGGCGATGATATCGAGCCCGCTGAACATGCCCGTGACAATCGGAAAGACGTGTTCGCCTTCAGCACTTTCGATTGCGCAAGTCCACGCAAGGACATCCTCGAAGCCATTCTTTCGCAGACTCAACTCGACAAAATTGGAATGGGCAAAGTAATCCTCGAGCACATGCAGGGCTTCACCAAAGTAGCGCATTCCTTCTGCGGTTTTACCGGCGGCTGCGGCCCTGAACAACTTGTGCCGCATGTACATGATTGACTGGTCGATGTACTGCTTGCGCAGTGTCGTGGGGTTTGCCTTGGTTTCCTCGTCGCCGGGCAGCACAGGCGATACGAAGTCCTCGTCGATCTCGAAAGGGTCGATCGGGTTTTCTTCGAAGGTGACGGGGTTGTCGATGTGTTCCATCGACCGATAGACACCGAGCATTTGCGTGGTGACCCGATAGGCGTCACGGTCTTCGGGGGTTTGTTGCAGGCTACTGAACTCACGGGTGGCCAACAGGCCGACCACCTCGGTCAATGCCTGCCTGGAGATTTTTTTAGGGAATTGCGCAGGTTCGCCGGCGGGCAACACGATCTTGGGGTCGATCAACTGCGCATGATCGCGTAACCAATTGCCAAAATAGATAGCCTTGCGTTCCTTTGCGCTGAAGCCGACCGATGCTAGCGCTTGTTCGATCGATTCGTGGCCATCGGAACCCTGACCGTGGCCGCTGCCTGCAGCGAAGCGTGGCTCGATGAAGAACGGCTCGCCGCCGTCTTCGAATTCAGGCGCGTGGCTCACGTCCAGCACCAGATCGACGTCATGCTCGGCATCGGTGTAATGGGCGAAGACCGTTCCGGTTTGTACCGAGTCGTCGAACAGCCCCATCATGGCGAGGTACTTCTGGCCGATTTCTTCCGGTGGATTGAGTTCTGGCTTGGGGGCGTCGCCGGTTTCCAGCGCGTCGATGGCGACCTGGAAACGGTCACCCAGGTACTGACCGAAGGCACAGAGCAGTGCCATCAGCAGTTCAGGCGAAGTCTGCGGGTCCAGCAATGCGCCTTCGATTGCTGCGCGGGATACACGAGCCACTTGCGCTTGTGCATCGAATGCAACCAGCTCTTCGCTATCGATCACCTCATGGTCAAGTTCTACCAAGTCGCCGTCGAGCAAGGCATTGCGCAGTTGCACGAAGATCGTCGGCGGAATTCCAAAGCCGAAGATCGGCATGAACATCAGCAGGAATTCCAGCTCGGTGGTGTTGTTCGCGACATTGCGCAGTTGATCCTGCGCAAAGGTGGTTCGCAGGGTCGGAGTTCCTACATTCAGATCGCTCATGTTGGCGGCCTCATCAGTGGTTGTGAGGGCCAGACTGGTGGAGCGAACGAGGTAGATAAATATGGAAACTGTCACCTACAGCGTGGTGAGCCTTATCTTTCTGCGTGTATCTGGTTTTCTGATTTTGACTTGCGGTGTTTTCCTACAGCGGATGGGCCGAGCAACAACCTTGGCCCATCTTCTGATGTTCGCGTTCAAGCGCCAGGGTCAACGTTGCAAGGCCTGCCCCAGCGCTGGCGCTCGTTCGCCCATCAGCAAGTGCCAGGCACCATTGGCCTGGGGGCTGATACCCTGGCAGCCGAGTGCCATCAATTGCCCTGCGTCCAGCCGCGTCTGGTCCTTGAGTTCTATCCGCACGCGGCTTCGCGCCACACAATCCACCTTCATCAGGTTGTCGCGCCCACCCAGGGCCTGTAACCAGTCGTCGATGGGCAATGCCACGGTGGTATTGATCGGTGGGCTGCCAGCGCTAGGGGGCACGACCAGGGCATGTGGCAGCTCACTGCGGATTTCGTCGGCCAGCGCATCCGCCATCGGTCCTACAACCACTTGCAGGCTGCCGCCACTGCCGGGGCGTACCACGGCCAGGGCACCGAGGGCTTTCAAGGTCGGGTCGCTGGCCAGATTGCGGTCGGCCAGCACCAGGCGCAAACGGGTGGTACAGGCATCGACCCCTTGCAAGTTGGCCGCGCCACCGAGGGCGTCGATGTAGCGTCGCCCTCGGGAGGACTCACCACTGTTCCCCGGCTCGGTGGTGGGTTGCTCCTCACGCCCCGGCGTTTTCAGGTCGAAGCGGCGGATGCAGAAATCGAACACGAAGTAGTAGATGAGCCCGTAGAGCAAACCGACCGGGAACACCAGCCAGCCATGGGTCGAGCGACCCCAGCCAAGTGCCATGTCGATGGCGCCACCGGAGAAAGTAAAGCCCAGGCGAATCCCCAGCAGGTCGCAGATCGCCATGGACAGCCCGGTCAGCAGCGCGTGAATCAGGTACAGCAGCGGCGCGAGGAACATGAAGGCGAACTCGATCGGTTCGGTCACTCCGGTCAAGGCTGAAGTGAGCGCCATCGACAGCAGCACGCCACCGATCAGTTTGCGCCGTTCGGGCAGGGCGTGGCGGTACATGGCCAGGCAGGCGGCGGGCAGGCCGAAGATCATCATCGGGAACATGCCGGCCATGAACTGGCCGGCGTTGGGGTCGCCGGCAAAGTAGCGCGCCAGGTCGCCGGTCACCGCCGGGCCGGTCACGCCCTGGAAGCTGCCGAAGACGAACCACACCAGATTGTTGAGGATGTGGTGCAGGCCGGTGATGATCAGCAGCCGGTTGAGCACGCCGAAGAAGAACGCGCCGATGCTGCCGCTTTCCAGCATCAGTTGGCCGAGGCCGTTGATGCCGTTCTGGATCGGCGGCCAGATCAGCCCGAACAGCAGCCCCAGGGCCACCGCCGACAGGCCGGTGGCGATCGGCACGAAGCGCCGGCCACCGAAGAACGCCAGGTAATCCGGCAGCTGGATATCCTTGAAACGGTTGTACAGCCCACCACCGACCAGGCCGCAGAGGATACCGGCGAGCATGCCCATGTCGATCTTCGGGTCGATCACTTTCAGTGTCGCCACCAGCACCAGGTAGCCGATGGCGCCGGCCAGGCCGGCGGTGCCGTTGTTGTCGCGGGCGAAGCCCACGGCGATACCGACGGCGAAGATCAGCGCCAGGTTGGCGAAGATCGCCTGGCCGGCGTCGTGCACCAGGGCGATGTCGAGTAGATCGGTGTCGCCCAGGCGCAGCAGCAGGCCGGCGATGGGCAGGATGGCGATGGGCAGCATCAAGGCGCGGCCGAGCCGTTGCAGGCCCTGGATGAAGTGCTGGTACATGGTGCGCTCCAGTTATTGTTGTAGGGCCACGGGGGCCGTGTGTTGGGCATGGGGGTGGGCGCTGAAGTCGCGGCAGGCCTGGCGTACCGCACTGGCGCTGGACAGGGCCAGCAAGCCCTGGCTGAAGCGACGGCACTCGTTGGCGTCGAGCTGGCGGACGAGGGCCTTGATTTCGCCGATCTGCGGCGCGCTGACCGACAGCTCGGTCACGCCCAGGCCCACCAGCACGGGCGTGGCCAGCGGGTCGGAGGCCAGTGCGCCACATACACCCACCCAGCGCCCCTGTTTGGCCGCACCCTGGCAGGTCAGGTCGATCAGGCGCAGCAGCGCCGGGTGCAGGGCGTCGACACGGGCTGCCAGGCCTGCGTGGTCACGGTCCATGGCCAGGGTGTACTGCGACAGGTCGTTGGTGCCGATGGAGAAGAAGTCGGCGTGCTCGGCCAAGCGCTCGGCCAGCAGGGCGGCTGCCGGTACTTCGATCATCACCCCCAGCTCGGCGCGCTCGGTCACGCCCATTTCGAGGGCGAGCCGGTCGAGGCGCTGGCGGATGGCGATCAGTTCGTCGACCTCGGTGACCATGGGCAGCATGATCCGGCATCGGCGTTGCGGGCTCACCTGAAGCAGGGCGCGCAGCTGCTCGTCGAGCAACTCAGGGCGCACCTGGCCGAGGCGGATGCCGCGCAGCCCGAGCACCGGGTTGTTTTCGACCGGCAGTGGCAGGTAGTCGAGCTGCTTGTCGCCGCCTACATCGATGGTGCGGATGATCACCGGGCGTTCGGCCATGGCATCGAGCACGGCTTGATAAGCGCTGTGCTGTTCAGTCTGGTCGGGGGCGGTGTGGCGGTCGACGAAGAGGAATTCGCTGCGCAGCAGGCCGATACCGTCGGCGCCCAGGGCCAGGGCCTGGGCCGCTTCGTCGGCGCTGGCGACGTTGGCGGCGACTTCTATCAGGCGGCCGTCACGGGTGCGCGCGCTGTCGTGGGCGGCGGCCTGCTGGCGCTGGCGTTGTTCGCGGCGCTGCTGGCAGTGCTGGCGCACTTCGGCCAGGCGTGAAGCATCGGCGCGGGTTTCCAGACGGCCGTTGTCGGCATCGAGTACCAGCGTGGCGCCGGGTGCCAGCTCCAGCAGCGTTTCGCCGAGCGCGACCAGGCACGGCAGGCCACGGGCGCGGGCCAGGATGGCGACGTGAGAGGTGGCGCCACCCGCGGCCATGCACAGGCCGGCGACATCGTGGCGGGCCAGCAGCAGCAGGTCCGATGGCGTGAGCTCATGGGCGACGACGATAGCCGAGGGCGGCAGGCGCAGCTCGCGGGTTTCCCCGAGCAGGGCACGCAACACGCGTTGTTGCAGGTCGTGCAGGTCGTTGGCGCGCTCGGCCAGCAGCGGGTTGCCGAGGCCGCGCAGGACCTGGCACTGGGCATCGATGGCGCGGCTCCAGGCGTGACTGGCGGCCACGCCGTCGTCGATGTGCTGGCGCGCGGCATCGAGCAGGGCCGGGTCGTCGAGCAGGGCCAGGTGCGCCTCGAGAATCGCGGCGGCGTCTTCCTGGCCACGGGGCAGGTGGCGCCAGTCGCGGTCGATGGCGCTGCGCACCTCGGCCAGCGCGTGCTTGAGGGCCTGGTGTTGTTCGTCGGGGGCATTGTTGCCGCTGTCGGCTGGCAGGCTGATGCCATCCAGGCGGGCCAGCGGGCCGAGGGCCAGGCCAGGCGAGGCCGTGACGCCTGCCAGCACGCCGGGCTCGGTACTGGCCGGTGCGTGGGCGATCATTGGCGCTGGCGCATGTCGTTCGCCGGCCGTGGGCGTGCGCAGCGCCTGGAGCACGGCCTGCAAGGCGGCGTCGGCATCCGGGCCCGTGCAGCGCACTTCGACCTCGTCGCCTTCACCGACCCCCAGCCCCATGACGGCGACCAAGCTGTCGAGGCCAGCGTGGCGGCCCTGGAAGTGCAGCTCCACGCGGCTGCGCAAGCGCTGGGCGGTCTGGCGCAGCAATGCGGCGGGGCGCGCATGCAGGCCGCCCTGGTGGGCCACCTTGGCACGGCCGCTGGCCTGTTCGTTGGCGGTTGCGGTATCGAGCACTGCCAGCTGGGGCTTGCCGCTAACCGCCAGCAGTGGCGCGCCCAGCTCGCTGGAGCGGGTGTCGAGCGCTTCCAGCGTGAAGTCCTGGCCGTTGCCGACCAGCATCACGGTGACCAGGCTGGTGCAGTGCTGGGCCACCAGGTCCAGGTCGAAGCGGATCAGCGGCTGGCCCTGTTCGACCCGGTCGCCGAGCACGATCAGGGGTTCGAAGCCACGGCCCAGCAGCTGCACGGTGTCCACGCCGATGTGCAGGAGGATCTCAGCGCCAGTGGCCGCGCGCAGGGTGAGGGCGTGACCCGTGCGCGCCAGGTGCACCACTTCGCCCGCGCAGGGCGCGTGCAGGCAATCGTTGATTGGGTCGATGGCGACGCCATCACCGAGGGTGCCACTGGCGAACACCGGGTCGGGAACCTGGTTCAGCAGGACCTGCGGGCCGGCAAGCGGGGCATGGAGGGTGACCTTGTTATTGTTGGACATGCGCGGTTCCTCGCGGCGTCATTGCGTACACGTCACTTTGCTCAGGTGGCGTGGCTGGTCGGGGTCCAGGCCACGGGCTTCGGCGAGCCCCGCAGCCATGATGTAGAAGCTCTGGATCGCCAGCAGCGGGTCGAGCGCGGGGTGTTCGGCGCAGCCCAGGGTCAGGTCGCGGTCGGCGATGTCGTTCGGCGCCGCCAGCAATACCTGCGCGCCGCGCCGGCGCATGTCGGCGGCCAGTTGCAGCAGCCCGGCCTGTTCAACACCCCGTGGGGCGAACACCAATAGCGGGTAGTGGGCGTCGATCAGGGCCATCGGCCCGTGGCGCACTTCGGCGCTGCTGAAGGCCTCGGCTTGGATCACCGAGGTTTCCTTGAACTTGAGCGCGGCTTCCTGGGCGATGGCAAAACCGGCCCCACGGCCGATCACCATCAGCCGCTCGCTGCCTTGCAGGCCGTCGATGGCCGCGCTCCAGTCCAGGTTCGCGGCCTCGCGCAGTTGCTCGGGCAGGGCTTGGCAGGCGTGCAGCAGGGGCTGGTCCTGGCCCCAGTGGGCAACCAGCTGTGCGCTGGCGCTGAGCGTGGCGACGAAGCTCTTGGTCGCGGCAACCGACAGTTCAGGCCCCGCGCCCAGCGGCAGGTGGTGCTGGCAGGCGAGCTCCAGCGGCGAGCCTTCGGCGTTGACCAGCGCTACCGTGGTTGCCCCGTGCTGGCCCAGGCGGCGCAGGCTCTCGACCAAGTCCGGGCTTTGCCCCGACTGGGAGAAGCCCAGTGCCACCTGGCCACGCACACGCAGCGGCGCCTGCTGCAAGGTGACCACCGACATCGGCAGCGAGGCCACCGGCAACCCCAGTTGCTGCATGGCGATGTAGGCGAAGTAGCTGGCGGCGTGGTCGGAGCTGCCCCTGGCCACGGTCAGCGCCACTTGCGGGTCGAGCCGGCGCAGCTGTTCGGCCAGCGTGGCCAGGCGCGGGGCCAGCGCGCCCAGCTGTCGCTCCACTACGTTGGCACAGGCGCGCGCCTCTTCGAGCATCCTTGAACTCATGTTTGTTCTCCTTCGATCATCACGGCGGTCAGGTTCAGTTGGCGGTCGAGCAGCACCGCGTCGGCCCAGGCGCCCGCTTGCAGGCGGCCACGCTCGGTGATGCCGAGGTAATCGGCGGGGAAGCGCGACAGGCGGTCGGAGGCTTCGGCCAGGGGCAGGCCGATCTTCACCAGGTTGCGCAGGGCTTGGTCCATGGTCAGGGTGCTGCCGGCCAGGGTGCCGTCGGGCAAGCGCACACCGCCCAGGCACTTGGTCACGGTGTGGCTGCCCAGGCGATATTCGCCGTCGGGCATGCCGGCCGCGGCGGTGGAGTCGGTCACGCAGTACAGGCACGGGATTGCACGCAGGGCCACTTTCATGGCGCCGGGGTGCACGTGCAGCAGGTCGGGAATCAGCTCGGCATAGCGGGCGTGGGCCAGGGCGGCGCCGACGATGCCTGGCTCGCGGTGGTGCAGCGGGCTCATGGCGTTGTACAGGTGGGTGAAGCTGGTGGCCCCGGCCTCCAGGGCAGCGACGCCTTCCTCGTAGCTGCCCAGGGTGTGGCCGAGCTGCAGGCGGATGCCACGTGCACTCAGCGCCTGGATCAGCGGCAGGTGGCCGGCGACTTCCGGTGCGATGGTGATGACCTTGATCGGCGCCAGCGCCAGGTATTGCTCGACCTCGTCGAGCAGGGCCTGGTGGGCGAAGTTCGGTTGCGCGCCGAGCTTGCCGGGGTTGATGTACGGCCCCTCGAGGTGCACACCCAGGATGCGCGCGCCTTGGCGGGGTTGCGTGAGGTGTTCGCCCAGTTCGGCCAGCACCCTCGCCAGTTCCTCGCGGGGCGCGGTCATGGTGGTGGCCAGCAGTGAGGTGGTGCCGAAACGCTGGTGAGTGCGGGCGATGGTGGCGAACGCCTCGCCGCCCTGCATGATGTCGCTGCCGCCACCGCCGTGCACGTGCAGGTCGATGAAACCGGGCAGCAGGTAGGGCAGGTCGTTGTCCCGCGGGTCGCACGGGGTGCCTTCGATGGCCTGGATGCGCCCGTCGCGCAGGTGCAGGTGGCCGCGCACCCAGCCGTCGGGGGTGAGGATATTGGCAATGTCCATGGGGGCTCCGGTCAGCGCCGCAGTTCGGCGACGAAGTCGTAGTAGTCGTTGCGGCAGTAGGTGTCGGTCAGCTCGATGGGGGTGTTGTCGTCGAGGTAGCCGATACGGGTCATCAGCAACATGGCGGTGCCGGGCGCGATGCCGACCTGGGCGGCCAGCTCGTCGCTGGCGTTGATCGCGCGGATGTGCTGCAGGGCCCGAACCACCGGGCGGCCGAGTTGGTCGAGGTGCTGGTAGAGCGAGTCGCCGATGGCCTGGGGGTCGCCCAGCAGGCGGGCGGGCAAGGTGCTGACCTCCACCGCCATGACGATGTCGTCGGCCTTGCGCAGGCGCTTGAGGCGCGCGACCTGGTCGGTGGGCGACAGGCTCAGGCGGATCAGTTCGTCGCTGCTTGGGCTGGCGATACTGCGTTCAAGCCACTGGGAGCTGGGCGCGAAGCCTTTCATGCGCAGCATTTCGCTGAAGCTCGACAGGCGCGACAGGGGTTGTTCCAGGCGCGGAGTGATGAAGGTGCCGGAGCCCTGGATGCGGCGGATCAGGCCTTGTTCGAGCAGTACTTCGAGGGCTTTGCGCGCGGTGACGCGGGAGATATCCAGGGTTTCGCTCAGGGTGCGCTCGGAGGGCAGGGCCTGGTCGGCGCTCCACTGGCCGGCGTGGATGGCCTGTTCGAGGTTGCGCGCCAGCTGCAGGTAAAGCGGGGTGGCGGCGCTGTCGTCGGGGCGCAGGGCGGTGAGAGGGCGCATGACGGAGGTGTCCGGTATTGTTGTGGGGTGAAAGTTAATACCACTTCAATACCAGGTCAATACCACTGGTCTGCTGGTGCCGGTCGGCAAAGAGGCGGCGCTCGATCTCATAGGCGCAGAATTTCTAACGGCGAACACCCCGCAGCCCCTCAAATCTCCTGTCGGACATTTCCGAACCTGAAACCAAATGCTTCAGCCGTGAACGCTTGGGAACTATCCTACGCACCTGTCGGAAGCTGCTGCGTTGCCGGGGAAATACCCCAGGGATAACTTCACCGGGTCGCCCAAATGGGTGATCGGGTGTGAGAACCCGACCTGCACTGCCAAGGCTTTCGCTTCATGGCAGCCCTGCGCGGGCAGACTTCGGTCTGGCCGGCTTCAGTGCACCGGTTTCTCACCCCGCGTATGGCTGCCACCTTTGTCCGTGAGAAAGATCGAGATGGTCGCTCCTGCCACGCACTGGAGTTTCATCATGAAGAAGATCGTCCCCGACCCACCCCGCATCGCCCCCTTCATCACCATCCGCCCCACCCTCACCCGCGAGGAAGCCATGGCCGCCGCCGTCGAGGTAGCTACCGCCATTTCCGACTTACTCGATGTCTATTTCAAGACCGAACCCAGCGACTACCGCGACCGCCTGTTCACCGCCAGCGACTACCTCGGGCAACTCGCCTGCGCCTTGCTCGAGCACAGGCCGGAGGTACACCCATGACCAGGGGCCATACCGCAGGCCGCACCACCTGCATGGACCTGTTCAAGGTCGAACCGGGCGTTTCCTTCCAGGACGCCTTCAGCGAGTTGTCGGTGCTGCTCGGCTGCATCCGCCACCTGACCTGCGAAGCGGAAATGGAGGGCGATCTGCTGGCCGGCAGTTCGGCGCGGATTTTGAGCGCCATGGCCAAGGCGTTGATCGATGACATGGAGTCAGGGGTTGAATCGTAGCCGTTGATTGCAACACCGACTTCTGTGGAGGCCGCTGTCGGGCCTTGCTGGTGATCGGGCTCGGCTATGCCGGGCATCGCCAGCAAGGCTGGCGCCTACAATCAGGCTTGGCGATCCGAGTGCTTGGCCTGTTGGTTGCTCAGCGGTGGTTGCTGCGCCGCAGGATTGCCCTCGGCTTCACCGCCCATGGACTTGCGAAAGCCCTGGATCGCCTCGCCCACATCGCTGCCCAACCCTTTGAGACGCTTGCTGCCGAACAGCAGGAAGGCGATCAACAGCACGATCACCAGTTGCCAGATTCCGATGCCACCCATGTAAGACCACTCCTGTCAGGTCAATGAAAAACGAAGGCGCAATCCTGCCTTTTGCAGATGACGCGCACGTGACTGTCGTGTTGCCGCCATCTGACTGAAACAACCTCAGTGTTCACTGGCCCCCTCGGGAACTCACAGGGAAGCAAGGATGGCAGCCAGGCGACAACGGGGCGCGGCATTGCTGATGGTGCTGGTGGTGCTGGCGATGCTCGCCGGGGGGCTGGCCTGGCTGGTGGAGGATGGCCGGCGCCAGGTCGATGAGGTGCGCCTGCTGCACCAGCGCGTGCAGGTGCGGGCCATGGAGCAGGCGGGGCTGGCCTATGCCTCGCAGGCCCTGCGCGATCCGGCCTGGCGCGCCAGCCCGTTGTTCTGGCAGGCGCTGCGTGGGCAGCCACTGGATTACGATTTTGGTGCCGGCAAGGCGCAGTTGCGGGTGATCGACCTGCATACCTGCTTCAACGTCAACGCGTTGCTGGGCGAGGATGGCGAGCGCGCCGAGCGCCAGTTGCGCCACCTGTTGGGGGACGACATGGCCGCCGAGCGGCTGGTTGACGGCCTGGTCGACTGGCTCGATAGTGACAGCAACGCCCGCCTGCAAGGGGCTGAAAGCGGCCAGTACCTGCGCCAGCAACCCCCACGGCTGGCAGCCAACCAACCCATGGTCGACAGCAGCGAGCTGAACCTGCTGCTGGAGCAAGATGCCAGCCGCAAGGCGCGCTACCCGATGCTCTGTGCGTTGCCGTTTACCACCGGCTGGCGGCTCAATGCCAATGCCCTGGGGCTTGAACACCTGCCCTTGCTGGACGCGCTATACGAGGGACGATTCTCGCGTTCGTTGCTCAGCCGCATCGTCACCGGCCGGCCTGCGGCGGGCTATGTGGACGCCGGCGCATTGCGCCAGGCGCTGGGTGCGGTGGATGACGAGACGTTCGCCCGGCTGAGCGAGGGCCTGCTGCTCAATAGCGGGCATTTCCTGTTGCAACTGGCGTTCGAGGAGCAAGGGCGCACCCTGCGCAGTCAGTTCCAGGTCGAGGCACTGGGTGTGGTGCAATGGCATGCGCGGGTGCCCGCGCAGCAGGTGCGGGTGCTTGGGCGCGAGCCTGTGGTTTCCCTGTAGGAGCGGCTTCAGCCGCGATGCAGGCGCCGCGTTGTCTGGCACCCGCGTCGCGGGTGATCGCGGCTGAAGCCGCTCCTACAGAGGCCATGTCAGGTCGCCGGCCTTTCAACACTGTAATGTCCGCCTCACCTTGGCGTTAGCTGCGCCTCGCTAGGATGGCCCTGTCGATACGGTTATCACGAGGCAAGCACGATGAACCTGACTAAATACCTGCTGCTGGCGACCCTCGCCCTGGGCAGCGCCAGCGTCTACGCCGAGGGTGGCGCGGAGCGCTCCAAGCAGTTCTGGGAGGCCTTCCGCCAGGACCAGCAACGCCTGTATGGCGACAAGCAAGAGGCGGTGGTGGAACGCGAGCGCAAGGCCGAAGAGAAGGCCCGCGAGCTGGCCAAGGATTGAGTAACACGCACCTGCGCCGCGTCAGCTCCTCGGCGCAGGTGCATTCGGGCGCCCTTATGGGCGCCTTTTTTATTTGTGCGCCAGCAACGTGGCGCGGCGTGGTGCCGGCAGGCCTTCGACGGTCTTGCCGTGGTCGTTCGGGTCGAGGAAGTCGCCCAGCGACTGGTAGCGCATCCACTCGGTGCTGCGCTGCTCCTCGACCGAGGTGACGCTGACATCGACGCAGCGCACATCACTGAAACCGGCACGGCGCAGCCAGCGCTCCAGCGCCGGTACCGAGGGCAGGAACCAGACGTTGCGCATCTGCGCGTAACGGTCTTCCGGCATCAGCACCTGGTTCTCGTCGCCCTCGATCACCAGGGTTTCCAGCACCAGTTCACCGCCCTTGACCAGGCAGTCTTTGAGCGCCAGCAAATGTTCGATGGGCGAGCGACGGTGGTAGAACACGCCCATCGAAAACACGGTGTCGAAGCCTTCGAGGTTGGCCGGCAGGTCTTCCAGGGCGAACGGCAGGTGCCAGGCCGGCAGCTCGGGCAGGTACTGCTGCACCGCCTGGAACTGGCAGAAGAACAGCCAGTTGGGGTCGACGCCGATGACCATGTCGGCCCCGGCGCCGAGCATGCGCCACTGGTAGTAGCCGTTGCCGCAACCCACGTCGAGCACGCGTTTGCCCTTGAGGTCGAGGTGCGGGCCGACCCGTGACCATTTCCAGTCCGAGCGCCATTCGGTGTCCACGTGCACGCCGAACAGGTCGAACGGCCCCTTGCGCCAGGGTGACAGCCCCATCAGTGCCTGGCGCATTTGCGCGCGGGTGGCGTCGTCGCAGTCGCAGTCCAGGCGCAAGCCGTCGACCAGGTCGACCTGGCTCGGGGTCAGCTGGGGCAGGGCCTCGAGGGCGCCGCGCCAACGATCGAGGTCGCCGTGGCCTTTCTCCAGCTTGGCTTGCAGTTGTGCCTGCAGGCCTTGGGACCAGGTGGCGAGGGGCGTGCCCGCCAGGCGGCGGACGAGGGGGGACAGATCGATCATGGCAGGGCTATCAGCGAGGCGAAGTTGAGGCATTGGAACCACGGCACGACCTTGCTGAAGCCGGCGGCGCGCAGGCGCTCTTTGTGGGTTTCCAGGGTATCGGGTTTCATCACGTTCTCGATGGCGCTGCGCTTCTGGGCGATTTCCAGTTCGCTGTAGCCATTGGCACGCTTGAAGTCCAGGTGCAGTTCGTTGAGCAGTTGCTGTTCCTGGTCGTCGGCGAAACGCAATTTCTCCGAGAGGATCAGCGCGCCGCCCGGCAGCAAGGCCTGGCGGATGCGGCCGAGCAGCGCCAGGCGTTGCTCGGGGGCGATGAACTGCAGGGTGAAGTTCATCGCCACCACCGAGGCGGGCTCGAAGGGCAGCGTGAGAATGTCGGCCTCCAGCACCTGCACCGGCAGCAATTCCTGGAACATCGAGTCCTGGGCGGTGAGGTACTGGCGGCAGCGCTCGACCATGGCCGCGGAGTTGTCCACCGCGATCACTCGGCAACCGTCGCTGCGCACATGGCGGCGCAGCGACTGGCTGACGGCGCCCAGCGAGGCGCCCAGGTCGTACAGCGCGGAGTGCGGCTGGGCGAAGCGCGCGGCCAGCACACCCAGGTTCTCGACGATGGTCGGGTAACCGGGCACCGAGCGCTTGATCATGTCCGGGAACACCTGCACCACGTCCTCGTTGAAGACGAAGTCGGGCACCTGCTCCAGGGGCTGGGCGAAAAGGCGGTCGGGTTCTTTGCTCACGGTGGGTCCAGGCGGCTTGCAATCCAGAGGGGCGGCATTCTAGCCAAACCGCGCCGAGCTTGCATGCCTGGCTGACCGGCGCCGCGACCTCACTTGACCTTGATGGCGCAATCGAAGGTCTGCACCGGTGGCACTTCCGGGGCCCAGGGTTGCTGGTAGACCAGGATCAGGTGCGCTTCGCCGGGTGCCTTGGCCTGGAAACGCCAGGTGGAAAGGCCACCGCTGCCGACGACACCCGACGCTTCAGAGGCGTTGTATATCTCAGGGCCAAGGCTGCGCAGGATTGCCGAGGCCGAGTTCTGCACCAGCCAGCGGTAACCGGTGGTGGGGTTGCTGGGCAGGGTCAGGGTCATGCTTTGGCCGACCTGCAGGCGCTGGGGGCATTCGCTTTCGGCGTCCAGTTCAACGGTGCGTTGCGGGTGCTGGGCGCAAGCGGTGAGCAGGGCGAGGCCCAGGGGAACGAGCAGACGAAGGGTGGTCATGGTGGCTCCTGAGGCTGAAGTTGCCTGAGGATAACCGAAGAGGGTGGGCGTTTGTGCGGGCCTGTTCGCCGGCAAGCCGGCTCCTACAGAGGGCCCAGTAGGAGCTGGCTTGCCGGCGAACAAGGCCGCGCAGCGTCAGAACAGCACTTTCGCCACGTCGGCGAAGCGCTTGGCGAAATGCACGGTCAGGTCTTGCTTCAGGTACTCAGGCAGTTCCTCGAAATCCCCCCGGTTGGCCTCCGGCAGGATCAGCTCGAAGAGCTTCTGCCGCCGTGCGGCGATCACCTTCTCGCGCACCCCGCCAATCGGCAGCACCTGCCCGGTGAGTGTCAGCTCGCCGGTCATGGCCACGCCTTTCTTCGGTGCCTGGTCGCGGGCCAGCGACAGCAGCGCGCTGGCCATGGTGATCCCGGCGCTGGGGCCGTCCTTCGGTGTTGCGCCCTCGGGCACATGCAGGTGGATGAACGCCTCGTTGAAGTAGCCAGGCGTGCCACCGAACTGCTTGAGGTTGGAGCCGATGTAGCTGTAGGCGATCTCCGCCGACTCTTTCATCACATCCCCCAACTGGCCGGTGAGCTTGAGACCGCGGTTCAGTGTATGGATGCGCGTGGCTTCGATCGGCAGGGTGGCACCGCCCATGCTGGTCCAGGCCAGCCCGGTGATCACGCCTTTGCCGGCCAGTACCTGCTCGCTGCGGAACACCGGCATGCCCAGGGCGGGCTCCAGGTCCTTGGTGCCGATCTTGAGTTTGGCGTTCGGGTCTTCCAGCAGCTTGACCACCGACTTGCGCACCAGCTTGCCCAGTTGTTTTTCCAGCTGGCGCACGCCGGCCTCGCGGGCGTAGCCCTCGATCACCGTGCGCAGGGCGCTGTCACTGATGCTCAGGCTGTTTTTCGAGACCCCGGCCTTCTCCAGTTGCTTGGGCCACAGGTGGCGCTTGGCGATGGCCAGCTTTTCTTCGGTGATGTAGCCGGACAGGCGGATCACCTCCATGCGGTCGAGCAAAGGACCAGGGATCGAGTCGAGGGTGTTGGCGGTGCAGACGAACAGCACCTTGGACAGGTCCAGGCGCAGGTCCAGGTAGTGGTCGAGGAAGTCGACGTTCTGCTCCGGGTCGAGGGTTTCCAGCAGCGCCGAGGCCGGGTCGCCCTGGTAGCTCTGGCCCATCTTGTCGATTTCGTCGAGCATGATCACCGGGTTCATCACCTCGACCTCCTTCAGCGCTTGTACCAGCTTGCCGGGCTGAGCGCCGATGTAGGTGCGGCGGTGGCCCTTGATCTCCGCCTCGTCGCGCATGCCACCGACACTGAAGCGATAGAACGGCCGACCCAGGGATTCGGCGATGGATTTACCGATGCTGGTCTTGCCCACCCCGGGTGGGCCAACCAGCAGCACGATGGAGCCGCTGATCTCGCCTTTCCAGGCACCGACGGCGAGGAACTCGAGGATGCGCTCCTTGATGTCGTCGAGGCCGGCGTGGTGCTGGTCGAGCACCTTGCGGGCGTGCTTGAGGTCGAGCTTGTCCTTGCCCTGGATGCCCCAGGGCAAGGCGGTGGCCCACTCCAGGTAGTTGCGGGTAACGGCATATTCCGGCGAGCCGGTCTCGAGGATGGCCAGCTTGCCCATCTCGTCGTCGATGCGCTTTTTCGCCTGCTCGGGCAATGTCTTGCCCTCAAGGCGTTGCTGGAACTGCTCGAGGTCGGCGCTGCGGTCGTCCTTGGTCAGGCCCAGCTCCTGCTGGATGACCTTGAGCTGTTCTTTCAGGAAGAACTCGCGCTGATGCTCGCCGATCTGTCGGTTCACTTCAGCGGAAATCTCGTTCTGCAGCCGAGCGACCTCGACCTCCTTGCGCAGCATCGGCAGGACCTTTTCCATGCGCTTGAGCATGGGCACGCAGTCGAGCACCTCCTGCAACTGATTGCCGGTGGCGGAGGTCAGCGCGGCGGCGAAATCGGTCAGCGGCGAGGGGTCGTTGGGGCTGAAGCGGTTGAGGTAGTTCTTCAGCTCTTCGCTGTACAGCGGGTTGAGCGGCAGCAGCTCCTTGATCGCGTTGATCAGGGCCATGCCGTAGGCCTTCACCTCGTCGGTGGGCTCGGCCGGCTGGCGCGGGTATTCGACCTCGACCAGGTACGGCGGGCGATGGTGCTTGAGCCAGGTGCGGATGCGCACCCGGGTCAGGCCCTGGGCGACGAACTGCAGCTTGCCGCCTTCGCGGCTGGCGTGGTGCACCTTCACCAGGGTGCCGTACTCAGGGAGCGCCTTGGTGTCGAAGTGGCGGTGGTCTTCCGGCGGGGTATCCATGAAGAACAGCGCCAACGAGCGGTGCGGGGTGTTGGCCACCAGGTCGAGGGTTTCGGCCCAGGGCTCTTCGTTGACCATCACCGGCAGCACTTGCGCGGGGAAGAACGGGCGGTTGTGGATCGGGATCACATAGACTTTGTCCGGCAACTGCTGGCCGGGCAGGGCGAGGTGGTGGCCGGTGCTGGCCGCTGGATCGAGGTGTTCGACTTCGCTGTGTTCGTCGGGGCGTTCCGGAAAATCCTGCTGGTCGCTCATGGGGCACCTGCGTGAATGGCTATGGTGCTTAGATGGGGCGGTGGTCGGCAGGTTTCAATGGTAGACGAAGGGCAGGGCCGCGCAGCGGCCCCACGGGTGTCAGATCGCTGCTTTCTTGTGGCGCACCGCCACCGGTCCGGCATTGGCTTGCACGGCTCGCTTCAAGTCGGCGCACAAACCGACCATGAAGGCCAGCTCCGCCACCACGAACAGCGGCCCGATGATCAACCCGCTGAGGTCGTCGACGAATGCCGGCTTGCGCCCTTCATACCAGTGCCCGACGAACTGGATGACCCAGCCCACCACGAATGCGCCCAGGCCGGCGCTCAGCCACAAACCGGTGGCCTGCATCGCCAATGCCTGCCCAGCCCATAGGCACAGGCCCAGCAACAAGCCCATCACCAGGCCGAAGCGTGTGTCCAGGCGCAGGTAGAACCACACCGCCCAGGCCGCCAGCGGCAGGGCCGGTGACAACCAGATACCCATGACCTCCCAGCCTGGCCGTGACAGCAGGATACTCACGGCCAGCACGATCAGCGGGATACCGATGAAATGGGTGGCGATGTTGCGTGGGTCACGGTGGTAGGCCGCGTATTGACTCAGGTGTTCGACGAGGTTTTTCATTGTTGTTCCTCCGTTCGGGGTAACGCCAGCTTGTCCCGTTCATCCATCGTCGTCTGTCGCCTGGCCGACAGAGTCCGTTTGCGAGGTGCCATGCACGATCCACGTACCCAGCTGTTGCACGGCCAGTGGTTCCGGCAGTTGCCCGTACATGTTCAGGATAGCCTGCTGGCCCTGGCCCGGTTTCGCGAGCTGGCGCCCGGGCAGCGCCTGTTCCAGCGTGGCGACGCGCCCTGCGGCCTGTATGCGGTGCTCGACGGGGCGATGCGCGTGGGGGCGGTCAGCAGTGAGGGCAAGGAGGCGTTGCTGACCTTGGTCGAGGCGCCCAACTGGTTCGGGGAGATCAGCCTGTTCGATGGCCAGCCACGCACCCACGACGCCTTCGCCGAAGGTGCGACACGGCTGCTGTGGATACCCCAGGCGCCCCTGCTGCACTGGCTCGACCGCGAGCCCTGGCACTGGCGCGAGCTGGCCCTGTTGATGAGCCACAAGCTGCGCTGGGTGTTCATTGCCCTGGAGCAGCAGAGCCTGCTGGCGGCAGCGCCGCGCTTGGCTCACCGGTTGTTGCAGATCGCCGAGGGCTATGGCGAGCGGGATGTGCCGCAGTGGCGCCTGCAGCTTTCCCAGGAGCAGTTGGCCCTGATGCTTTCGCTGTCGCGCCAGACCATCAACCAGATCCTCAGGAACCTCGAGCAGGCTGGCGTGGTGCGCCTGGGCTACGGCGAGGTGGAAGTTCTCGATGCGCCGCGCCTGCGGGCGATGGCACAGCGTCCAGGCTGACCAGCGTATCGATCATCGCCCGGGCGGCGGGTGACAGGCGATAGCCACTGCGGCTGATCACCCCGCAGCGCACGCTCAGCACTTCCAGCCCCGGGGGCAGGTTGCGCCAGTGCAGGCGCACCAGCCGGCCGGCGGCCAAGTCGTCGCCGACGGCCTCCTCGCTGGCGGTGCCAATCGCATCGCTGGCCAGCACCACGCTGCGTAGCACCGCCAGGTGCTCGGTCTGCAGGTGCGGGGTGAAGTCGCTGCGCCCGCTGAGGTTGGCCAGGCGCTTGCGCACTCCGGGGGCGAGCAAGGCACTGGCCAGCGGATAGGC
Organism: Pseudomonas entomophila; assembly: GCF_023277925.1. Lineage (NCBI taxonomy): Bacteria > Pseudomonadati > Pseudomonadota > Gammaproteobacteria > Pseudomonadales > Pseudomonadaceae > Pseudomonas > Pseudomonas entomophila. The sequence goes on along the minus strand of NZ_CP063832.1, from coordinate 3,173,541 downwards.
GAACAGGTCGTTGGTCGACAGGCTATCCTTGGCCAGCAATGGGTGGCCGGGCCGACAGAAGAACAGGCCGGGGCGTGGTTTCAGCGGTTCGGTGTGGAAGTTGGGGTCGGCTTCGAACGGGCGAATGTCATCGACGAAGAATTCGATCTGCTCGCGGCGCAGGGCCTGGCCCAGGCGTTCGGCGTTGTCGACCAGCAGCGCGGTGCGGATGCCTGGGTGGTGTTCGATGAAGTGCTGCAACGCTTGTGGCACCAATTGCACGGCTAACGCGGGGCCGCTGCCAAAATGCAGCTCGCCGGCATCGAGCTTGGTCATTTGCAGGACTTCGTTGTTCAGCTGGGCCGCGCCTTGCACCAGGCGCCGGGCGTGTTGCAGTACCACCTGGCCTTCGGGGGTGGGTGGCAGGGCCTTGTGGCCGCGATCGACCAGGCTGCAACCGAGGGCCTGCTCGAGGTTCTGGATGGCGCGGCTGAAGGCCGGTTGAGTGATGCCCATGGCCTCGGCGGCGCGGACGAAACTGCGGTATTCGGTGAGGGCGATGAAATAACGCAGTTGGCGCAGGTCCATGCTCGGGCTCTGGTGGCGGTGATCAGTCCTCGTTTTTAGTGGTTGTTACATATAGCGTCAATAATGGTTTTTGTGAGTTTTTAGTAGATTTTGTTATGTGCATAGTTCGTTCGCCGGCAAGCCGGCTCCTACCTGGGAGCGGTGCGCCATCTTAGCAGCGGGCTTGCCGGCGAAGCGCTTTACAACAGATTCAACGGATAACTCACGATCACCCGGTTCTCATCGAACGCATTGGTACTGAAATCCCGGCGCATGGTCGAGTTGCGCCACTTCACCGACAGGTCCTTGAACGTCCCGGACTGCACCACATAGGCCAGCTCTGTCTCCCGTGCCCATTCCTTGCCGTCGTCCACCGTACTGGTGTGCACGTTGTCGCCCTTGATATAGCGATTCATCAAGGTCAGCCCGGGAACCCCCACGGTGACGAAGTTGAAGTCATGGCGCAGCTGCCACGAGCGCTCCTGGGCATTGTCGAAACTGGCGTTGTAGCTGTCGTTGGCGAGGGTGCCGCCGCTGGTGCCGTTGACCCGCATCCAGGCATCGTCGCCGCTGACCTTCTGCAGGCCGACATAGAAGGTATGCCCTTTGTAGCGTGCCGACAGCATGGCCGAGGCGGTGCGGTTGTCCAGGTCGCCGGCGCGGGCGCTGCCGTCTTCCTTGCCGAGGAAGTAGCCGAGGTTGGCGCCCAGGGTCCAGTCGCCCAGGGGCTGGCTGTGCACCAGGTTGAGGTACTGCTGGCGGTAGATATCCTTGAGCTGGGCGTTCCACAGGCCGACCATCGTGCGTTTGTCGTTGAAGGTGTACTCGCCACCGGCAAAGTTGAAGCGGTCGGAGGTGATGCCGGCGCGGCCCTGCATGAACAGGTCTTCCATGCTTGCGTCGTTGCGCGGGCTGTTGCCGCGGAACTGGCCGGCGTAGAGGGTCAGGCCGTCGAGCTCCTTCGAGGTGAGCTGGCCGCCGCGGAAGGTCTGTGGCAACGAGCGGCCATCGTCGGAGCGCAGGATCGGCAGTACCGGCATCCACTCGCCGACCTTCAGTTCGGTCTGTGACAGGCGTGCCTTGAGCGCCACGCCCAGCCGGCCGAAATCATCCGCCGGTCGACCGTCGTCATGCACGGGCAGCAGATGGGTACCGGCCGTGCCCTTGCCGCCATCGAGCTTGAGCGAATACAGCCCCAGTACGTCCACGCCGAAACCGACGGTGCCCTGGGTGAAGCCGGAGCGGGCGTCGAGGATGAAGCTTTGGGTCCATTCCTCGGCCTTGCCCTGGGGGTTGGCCGGGTCGACGAAGTTGCGGTTGATATAGAAGTTGCGCAGGTTGAGGCTGGCCTTGGCGTCCTCCACGAAACCGCCTTCGGCGGCCAGGGTGGGGAGGGCGCAGGACATTGCCAACAAGCCGGGCAATAGCTGGCGTGCGGGTTGCAAAGTGCTCATCGCTTGGGTCTCTTGTTTTTATTGGGCGAGCTGGGGCGCTGCGGGTGCGGGCCGCAGGGCCTGGCTTCATTTGTGAGAACTTGTGCAACGTTGCGTGGGCGATGGTGCGGGGCAGGGCGGGGGCGAGGCAATTCGTCGTAAGCGGAACGGGGCGATTATCGAACGTAATGTGTGCAGGCCCCATCGCGGGGCCAGTATTGACAGCTAAAAACAACAAACCCACCGCGAGGGTGGGCTTGATGCTGTTACCAGGCTAATCAGCTTTTTGGTGCCTGGATCGAGGCCTGTTGCTGGGTCTGTTCGTACCAGCCGCCACCGAGGGCCTTGTACAGGTTGACCTCGCTGACCAACTGCGACAGGCGATCGCTGATCAGTGCCTGCTGGGCACTGAACAGGTTGCGCTGGGCGTCGAGGAAGGTCAGGTTGCTGTCGATGCCGATGCGATAGCGGCGCTCGGCCAGGCGGTAGTAGTCCTGGTTCGCCGCCACCAGGTCGCGTTGCGCCTGCAACTGCTCTTCGAACGTCTTGCGTGCGGCCAGGCCATCGGCGACTTCCTGGAAGGCGGTCTGGATGGTCTTTTCGTACTTGGCGATGTTGATATCCTTCTGGATCTTCGAGTAATCCAGGCTCGCCTTCAGGCTGCCAGCGTTGAAGATCGGCAGGTTGATCTGCGGCTGGAACAACCAGGTGCCTGAGCCACCTTTGAACAGCCCGCCCATGTCCGGGCTCAGGGTACCGGCGTTGGCGGTCAGGCTGATGCTCGGGAAGAACGCCGCGCGGGCGGCGCCGATGTTGGCGTTGGCGGCCTTGAGCAGGTGCTCGGCCTCCTGGATGTCCGGACGGCGCTGGAGGATGTCGGACGGCAGGCCGGCCGGCACTTCGGCCAGTTGGTCGGCGTTGAGCTCCAGCGGTTTCGGCAGGGTGGCCGGCACGCCGGTGCCCACCAGCACGGTCAGGCTGTTCAGGTCCTGGGCGACCAGGCGTTGATACTGCGACAGCTTGACCCGCGCGCCTTCGACGGCGGTCCGGGCCTGGCTCAGGTCCAGGGCCGAAGCTACACCCACTTCATTGCTGCGGCGGGTCAGGTTGTAGCTTTCTTCGTACGTCTTGAGCGTTTCTTCGGTCAGCTTGAGCAGCGCCTGGTCGGCCTGCCAGGTGTAGTAGGCGTTGGCCACGCTGGCCACCAGGCTGATCTGCGTGGAGCGGCGCGCCTGCTCGCTGGAGAGGTAGGTCTCCAGGGCTTGCTCCGTCAGGCTGCGCACGCGGCCGAACAGGTCCAGCTCGTAAGAGCTGACACCCAAGGTGGCCGAGTACTGGCTGGTGATGTTTGCTTCGCCGGTCTGCGACATGTTCGCCGGCACCCGCTGGCGGCTGCCGCTGCCATTGGCCGACACTGCCGGGAACAGGTCGGCGCGCTGGATACGGTACTGCGCGCGGTAGGCGTCGATGTTCAGCGCCGCGACACGCAGGTCGCGGTTGTTCTCCAGCGACGCCTGGATCAGCTGCTGCAGCGCCGGGTCGTGGAAGAACTGGCGCCAGCCCTGCTCGGCGGCGGCGACGTTGGCCGACTCTGTCGGCGAGTATGCAGGGCCTTGCGGCCACTGCGCGGCTACCGGCGCCTCAGGCGCCTGATAGTCGGGGATCAGCGAGCAGCCGCCGAGGATGAAGGCGGTTACCGCCAGGGACAACAAAGACTTGGTCATTGCCCAGCCTCATAACGTGGAGTTTCAGGGGTGGCGTGCGCTTTCGGTTCTTTGCTGCCGAACAGCGACGACACAGCGACGAAGAATAGCGGTACCCAGAAGATTGCAAGCACGGTCGCACTGATCATGCCGCCGATCACGCCGGTACCGATGGCGTGTTGGCTGCCCGCGCCGGCGCCGCTGGCGATGGTCAACGGTACCACGCCGAGGATGAACGCCAGCGAGGTCATGATGATGGGGCGCAGACGCATGCGGCACGCCTCGATCGCCGCGTCGTACAGGCTGCGGCCTTGCTCGTGCAGCTCCTTGGCGAATTCGACGATCAGGATGGCGTTCTTCGCCGCCAGGCCGATCGTGGTCAGCAGGCCGACCAGGAAGTACACGTCGTTGGACAAACCGCGCAGGCTGGTGGCGAGCAAGGCACCGATGATACCCAGTGGCACGACCAACACCACCGCGATCGGGATCGACCAGCTCTCGTACAGGGCCGCCAGGCACAGGAACACGAACAGGACCGAGAGGGCGAACAGCGCCGGCATCTGCGAGCCGGAGAGTTTTTCCTCGTAGGACATACCGGTCCAGGAGTAGCCGATACCGCTGGGCAGTTCGCCAACGATGCGCTCGACTTCGGCCATGGCTTCACCGGTGCTGTAGCCCGGTGCCGGGGCACCGAGGATCTCGACCGCTTCCACACCGTTGTAGCGCGACAGCTTCGGCGAGCCGTAGCTCCACTCACCCTTGGCGAAGGAGGAGAACGGCACCATCTCGCCCTTGCCGTTGCGCACGTACCACTTCTGCAGGTCTTCCGGGCTCATCCGGGCACTGGGTTCGCCCTGGATATAGACCTTCTTGACCCGGCCACGGTCGATGAAGTCGTTGACGTAGTTGCCGCCCAGGGCGATCGACAGGGTGCTGTTGATGTCGGCGATGGTCACGCCCAAGGCGCTGGCGCGCTCGTCGTCGATGGTCAGCTGGTACTGCGGTTCATCGTTCAGGCCGTTCGGGCGCACCGCGCTGAGGATCTTGCTTTGCGCGGCCTTGGCCAGGAACTGGTTGCGCGCTTCCATCAGTTTCACGTGGCCGACGCCGGCGCGGTCCTGGAGGAACACGTCGAAGCCGGTGGCGTTACCCAGTTCAAGCACCGCTGGCGGGGCGAAGGCGAACACCATGGCGTCGCGGAAGCTGAAGAAGTGCATTTGGGCGCGCTGGGCGAGGGCGAACACACTGTTCTCCTTCGAGCGCTCGTCCCATGGCTTGAGCATGATGAAGGCCATGCCCGAGCTCTGACCGCGACCGGCGAAGTTGAAGCCGTTGACGGTGAACACCGACGACACGGTGTCGCCTTCCTTGTCGAGCAGGTACTCGCGCATCTGGTCGACCACCACTTGCGTGCGCTCGGCACTGGAGCCGGCCGGGGTCTGTACCTGGGCGAACAGTACGCCCTGGTCTTCTTCCGGCAGGAACGCGGTGGGGATGCGGGCGAACAGCCAGATCATGCCGACCACGATCAGGGCATAGGCCAGCAGGAACGGGATCTTGTTGCGCAGGATCGCGCCGACGCTGCGCTCGTAGCCCACGACGCTGCGGTCGAAGTTGCGGTTGAACCAGCCGAAGAAGCCACGCTTGGCCACATGGTGCTCGCCCTTCTTCAGCGGCTTGAGCATGGTGGCGCACAGGGCCGGGGTGAAGATCAACGCCACCAGCACCGACAGGCCCATGGCCGAGACGATGGTGATGGAGAACTGGCGATAGATCACACCGGTGGAACCACCGAAGAAGGCCATGGGCAGCAATACCGCCGACAGCACCAGGGCGATACCGACCAGCGCGCCCTGGATCTGCTCCATGGAACGCTTGGTGGCTTCCTTCGGTGGCAGGCCCTCCTCGGACATGACCCGCTCGACGTTTTCCACCACGACGATGGCGTCATCCACCAGCAGGCCGATGGCCAGGACCATGGCGAACATGGTCAGGGTGTTGATGCTGAAGCCGGCGGCGGCGAGGATGCCGAAGGTACCCAGCAACACCACTGGCACGGTCATGGTGGTGATGATGGTGGCGCGGAAGTTCTGCAAGAACAGGTACATCACCAGGAACACCAGGACCACGGCCTCGATCAGGGTGTGGATTACCCCGCTGATCGATTCGGTGACCACCGGCGTGGTGTCATACGGGAACACGGCCTTCACGCCTGGCGGGAAGAACGGCTCCAAGTCGCTGATGGTCTTGCGCAGCGCCTTGGCGGTGTCCAGGGCGTTGGCACCGGTGGCCAGCTTGACCGCCAGGCCCGACGCCGGCTTGCCGTTGAACTGGGCGCTGATGGCGTAGTTCTCGCCACCCAGGCCGACCTTGGCGACGTCGCTCAGGCGGACCTGGGAACCGTCGTTGTTGACCTTGAGCAGGATCTTCTCGAACTGCTCGGCGGTCTGCAGGCGGGTCTTGCCGATGATCGTCGCGTTGAGCTGGGTGCCTGGCAGGGCCGGCAGGCCGCCAAGCTGGCCGGAGGACACCTGGATGTTCTGCGCGGCCACGGCGGTGCGCACGTCGACCGGGGTCAGCTGGAACTTGTTCAGTTTGGCCGGATCGAGCCAGATACGCATGGCGTACTGGGCACCGAACACCTGGAAGTCACCCACGCCCGCGGTCCGCGAGATCGGGTCCTGCATGTTCGAGACGATGTAGTTGGCCAGGTCGTCCTTGGTCATGCTGCCGTCTTCGGACACCAGGCCGATCACCAGCAGGAAGTTCTTCACTGCCTTGGTGACGCGGATACCTTGCTGCTGCACTTCCTGCGGCAGCAGCGGGGTGGCCAGGTTCAGCTTGTTCTGCACCTGGACCTGCGCGGTGTCGGCGTTGGTGCCTTGCTCGAAGGTGGCGGTGATGGTCATGCTGCCGTCGGAGTTGCTTTCCGACGACACATAACGCAGGTTGTCGATACCGTTGAGCTGCTGCTCGATCACCTGCACCACGGTGTCCTGCACCGTCTGCGCCGAGGCGCCAGGGTAGGTGACGGCGATGGCGATGGCCGGCGGGGCGATGCTCGGGTACTGGTTGATCGGCAGCTTCAGGATCGACAAGGCGCCGACCAGCATGATCACCAGGGCGATCACCCAGGCAAAGATCGGGCGATCGATAAAGAACTTCGACATGGTTTACTCCGCTTTGGCGTCTGCTTTCGCCGTGTTGGCCTGAGCAGGGCCGGCCGGCTTCTTGACGTTGGTGGCCTCGCTGACCTTGACCTCGACCCCTGGGCGCACGAACTGCAGCCCTTCGGTGATCAGGCGGTCACCCGGGTTCAGGCCTTCCTCGATCAGCCAGTCGCTGCCCAGGGTGCGGCTGGCCTTGAGCTGGCGCAGTTCGACCTTGTTCTCCTGGTTGACCACCAGCGCGGTCGGTGCGCCCTTGAGGTCGCGGGTCACGCCCTGTTGCGGGGCCAGGATGGCGTTGGCGTTGACCCCGGCCTTCAGCCGTGCATGCACGAACATGCCGGGCAGCAGGGTGTGGTCGGGGTTGGGGAAGATGGCGCGCAGGGTGACGGAGCCGGTGGTCTCGTCGACCGCGACTTCGGAGAACTCCAGGCGGCCCTGTTGCTTGAACAGGCTGCCGTCTTCCAGCACCAACTGCACCTGGGCCGCATTGTCGCCGGCCTTCTGCAACTGGCCGCTTTCCAGGTCGCGGCGCAGCTTGAGCAGCTCGGCGGTGGACTGGGTGACGTCGACGTAGATCGGATCAAGCTGCTGGATAGTGGCCATGGCGTTGCTCTGGCCATTGTTCACCAGGGCGCCTTCGGTGACCGAGGAGCGACCGATGCGGCCGCTGATAGGGGCCAGCACCTTGGTGTAGCGCAGGTCGATCTGGGCGCTCTTGAGCGACGCTTCGGCCTGCAATCGTTTGGCATTGGCGTCGTCGTATTCCTGCTTGGAGACAGCCTGCTCGTCGATCAGTTGCTTGTAGCGCTCGGCCAGCGAGCGGGTAGCCTGGAGGTTGGCCTGGGCGTTGGCCAGGGTGGCCTCGTAGACGGCCGGGTCGATCTGGTAGAGCTGCTGCCCTTCCTTAACGTCGGTGCCTTCCTTGAACAGGCGCTTGAGAATGATGCCATTCACCTGCGGACGAACCTCGGCCACGCGGTAGGCGCTGGTGCGCCCCGGCAGTTCCGAGGTGAGGGTGAAGGTTTGCGGTTGCACGGTCACGACGCCGACCTGAGGAGCCTGGGGCGCTGGCGCGGCTTCCTCTTTCTTACAGCCACTGAGCAGGGTTGCCAGGGCCACGGCGGAAACCAGGGCGGTTACGGCTGGCTTGAATTGCATGAGGATCCTCGGGTCGCAGGAGCAGGGGAGCTCAAGAATATAGTGGAAGAGTCTTGTAGGAAAAACGCTATCCGGTGGATAAATAGCTTGCTACCGAATATACTTACATTCATGCTTGTTTGTAAATACCGCAGGTGGCAACTGAGTTACCGCCGCGGAACGCTCGAAAATTCCCGGGAGCTGCCCTGAAAGTGCCGACCCCGGCCCGATTCCCGCCCGCCATGCGAGCGCGCGGGGCCTGATGAGGTTGTGCTGCCATGGTCCGTCGAACCAAAGAAGAAGCCCAGGAAACCCGTGCCCAGATCATCGAGGCGGCGGAAAAGGCCTTCTACAAGCGCGGGGTTGCGCGCACCACCCTGGCCGATATCGCCGAGCTGGCGGGGGTGACCCGTGGCGCGATCTACTGGCATTTCAGCAACAAGGCTGAATTGGTACAGGCCTTGCTCGACAGCCTGCACGAAACCCACGACCACCTGGCCCGGGCCAGTGAAAGCGAGGATGAGCTCGACCCGCTTGGCTGCATGCGCAAGCTGCTGCTGCAGGTGTTCAACGAGCTGGTACTCGATGCGCGGACCCGGCGTATCAATGAAATTCTGCATCACAAGTGCGAGTTCACCGACGACATGTGTGAGATTCGCCAGCAGCGCCAGGGTGCGGTGCTGGACTGCCATGAGAGCGTGGCCCTGGCGCTGGCCAACGCCGTGCGCCGCGAGCAGTTGCCCGCCGACCTCGATATCGAGCGTGCCGCGGTGGCCATCTTCGCTTATGTCGATGGCCTGATCGGGCGCTGGTTGCTGCTGCCGGACAGCTTCGACCTGCTGCGCGATGTTGAAAAATGGGTCGACACCGGGCTGGATATGCTGCGCCTGAGCCCTGGCCTGCGCAAATAACACTTTGTGAATGATTGTGAGGAAGTGTTTCCCCTGACCATTAAGCGAATATTACGGTAGACCCTGTAGGCTCAACGGCCGCGCAATTGCCTGTCTGGCAATGCCAGTGCCGCAAGCAGGCCGATCAGCGAGGCGCCTGCGCTTGCCAACAACAGATGCCTGAACGTTTCCAGGAGCCGGGCCTGGGTCGCGGGGTCCACTTCACCGGCCTTGAGGCTGCCCAGCAGCGGGTTGCTGACCATTTCGAACCCACCCTGGTGAAGCAGCGCCAACAATAGGCTGGACATGCACGCCACGCCCATCGCCCCGCCCAGCGAGCGGAACAGGTTGGTGGTGCTGGTGGCCACGCCGATATCCTTCATGTCCACCGAGCTCTGCGTGCCCACCAGCGAAGTGGGGAACTGCAACCCGCAGGCAATCCCGGTCAGTAACATGAACAGCGCGCTCAACAGGCCGGATTGCGGTGGTGTCAGGGCCATGGCGGCGATGGTCAGTGGCATCAGAAGGGCGCCGGTCAGGATCTGCGGTTTATAACGCCCGGTGCGGCTGGTCATCCGTCCGCCGGTGAAAGCGCCAATGGGCAAACCCATGGCCAGGGGCAACAGGTGCAACGCCGCGATGTCGGCACCGGCGCCGGTGATGCCCTGATAGCGCAGCGGCATCAGCATGGTCAACGAGATCGACTGGAAGCTGGCGAAGAAGATCACGCACCAGCACAGCACCGCGACCCGATTACCGAACAGCGCCATCGGCAACAGCGGTTCACCGCAGCGCCGCTCGTGGGCCACGAACACCAGCAACCCGAGCAGCGCACAGCCCAACAGCGCCACTACCTGCCTCGACGACCAGGCATGCCCCTGGCCGACCAGGGTGATGCCCAGCAGCAGGCTGCCCAGGCCGATGATCATCAGCACCGCGCCCAGGTAGTCCACCTGCGCCTCGCGGCGTTTCACCGACAGGCCGTCCAGGGCGCGATGGATCACCCACAGGGCCACCAGCCCCAGCGGCAGGTTGATCCAGAACACCCAGCGCCACGACAGGTACTCGGTCAGCCAACCGCCCAGCACCGGCCCGGCGACGCTGGCCAGGGCGTACATGCTGCTGAAATAGCCCTGGTAGCGGCCACGTTCGCGCGGTGGCACGAAGTCGCCGATGATCGCCTGGCTCACCGACACCATGCCGCCGGCCCCGATGCCCTGGAGTACACGCGCCAGCACCAGTTGCGGCATGTCCTGTGCCAGCCCGCAGGCCACCGAGGCAAGGGTGAACAGCGCGGTGCCGGTGAGGATCATCCGGCGCCGGCCATACAGGTCGCCGAGCTTGCCGTAGATCGGCACGGCGATGGTCATCGCCACCATGTAGCCGGAGATGACCCAGGCCAGCAGGCCGACATCGTCGAACTGTGCGGAAATCGCCGGCATGGACACGGCGACGATGGTCTGGTCGAGGGCGCCGAGGAAGATCGCCAGCATCAGGGCGGTCAGGACGCTGCGCAGGACGGTGGGGGGCAAGGCGGCGGTCACGGGAGTACCTTGTTGGAGTGGTATTGCCGGTTTGAAGTGGCCTGATTGTAACCTGAGTTAGGTAGCTTCCTATGTACTACATGCATCCCCTATGCAAGATCGGCATTGGCACATTCATCCAGAGCTGCATGGGTGCGTGATATCGTGGCAGGGCCGCAGAGGCTGAAATCCGGGGCCTGCACCAGCATGGTGCAGCAATTTGCCGCAGGGTTTCGCGTCACTGTATGTCCACACCTTCTATTCCTCTGCCTGCATGTCGAGCATGACCGCCCTGATGGCGACGGTTGGAACAGTCAGGTAGACCCGATACAGGGGTCGGTTGTCAGCCGTTCACCATTTCTCATTGCAAGCGGAGTGATCATGCCCAAGGCTTCCCACCACGATCTGCGTTTTGCCTTCCGCGAACTGCTCGCGTCAGGTTCGTGCTATCACACCGCATCGGTCTTCGACCCGATGTCCGCGCGTATTGCCGCGGACCTGGGGTTCGAAGTCGGTATCCTCGGCGGCTCGGTCGCCTCGTTGCAGGTGCTGGCCGCGCCTGACTTTGCCCTGATCACCCTCAGCGAGTTCGTCGAGCAGGCTACCCGTATCGGCCGCGTCGCCCAGTTGCCGGTGCTCGCCGACGCTGACCATGGCTACGGTAACGCGCTCAACGTGATGCGTACGGTCATCGAGCTGGAGCGCGCTGGCGTTGCCGGGTTGACCATCGAGGACACGCTGTTGCCGGCCCAGTTCGGGCGCAAGTCCACCGACCTGATTTCGGTGGAGGAAGGGGTGGGCAAGATCCGCGCGGCGCTGGAGGCGCGGGTGGACAGCGCGCTGGCGATCATTGCCCGGACCAATGCCGGCGTGCTGACCACCGAGGAAATCATTGTCCGCACCCAGAGCTACCAGAAGGCCGGTGCCGATGGTATCTGCATGGTTGGGGTGAAGGATTTCGAGCAACTGGAGCAGATCGCCGAGCACCTGAGCGTGCCGCTGATGCTGGTAACCTACGCCAACCCGAACCTGCGCGACGACGAGCGCCTGGCGCGCCTGGGTGTGCGTGTCGTGGTCGATGGCCATGCCGCCTACTTCGCCGCGATCAAGGCCACCTACGACTGCCTGCGCCTGCAGCGTGGCCTGCAGCATAAATCCGATAGCCTGAACGCCACCGAACTCTCGCACACCTACACCCAGCCCGAGGACTACATTCGCTGGGCCAAGGAATACATGAGCGTCGAGGAGTGACCGGCGTGGTGCCTTCGGTTTGACTGACGGCGCTGTATTTATTCCGTCGAACATCTTGAAAGGGCCGGCGTCAAAGCCCCAACCCCTGATCCCACTCCGGTTCATCCCCGAACCGCTGCGCCAGGAAGTCCAGCATGCTGCGCAGCGTCGCCGGCATGTGCTTGCGTGAGGTGTACACCGCATTGAGCGTCAGTTCCCGCGGCCGCGCCTCGGGCAGCAGGCGCACCAGCGCGCCACTGCGCAGTGCCGGGGCTGCCTGGTAGGTCGGTAGCATGGCGATGCCGGCGCTGGCCAGAGCGGCCTTCTGTAGGGTCATGGCTTCGTTGGCGCTGATGTTGCCTTGCACCGGTACCGTGACACTCTGCCCATTCACCTCGAAATGCCAGAGGCTATGGCCGAAGTAGGCATGGGTCAGGCAGTTATGCCCGCTCAGTTCCTCGACCCGCAGCGGCGTGCCGTGCTCGCGCAGGTAGGCCGGTGAAGCGCAGACCACCGAACGGCACACGCTCAGGCGTCGGGCGATCAGGTTGGGGTCGACATCGTTGCTGGTGCGGATCGCCAGGTCGATGCGTTCATCCACCAGGTTGACGGTGCGGTCGAGCATCTGCAGCTCCACTTTCACACCCGGGTAGCGCTTGACGTAGGCGGCCAGGGCGTCCACCAGTTGGGCCTGGCCGAACGAAGTGCTGACGCTGATACGCAACTCGCCGCGCGGGGTGTCGTCCGGCTGGCGCACGGCGTTCTGCAGGTCGCCGGCCAGCTCCAGCAGCTGGCGACAACGCGGCAATGTCTCGAGTCCAGCAGCGGTCAGGCTGAGCTTGCGGGTGGTGCGCTGCATCAGTCGCGCGCCGACCCAGTCCTCCAGTTCCGCCAGGTAGCGCGACACCACCGGCCGCGATAGTTCCAGATGATCCGCCGCCGCCGACTGGCTACCCAGGTCGACGACGGTGACGAATACGCGCATGGCGTTGAGACGGTCCATGATCTGTCCGATTCTAGAAACAAACTATGTCGAAGCATCGCATTTTTTGTATTGGTTCGGGCAACTAAGCTTGCCGTCATCAACTCACACACAGGAATTGCCAATGTCCCTCTTCACCCCCTTGCGTGGCCTGATCCTGGGCCTTGCCGCCCTGGCTGGCCAGGCGATCGCCGCCGAACCGCTCAAGCTTGACGTATACAACCCTGGCCATGATGCGCTGTTTCCGGTCTCGTCGGTGATCGTCAGCGGCGCCCATGACGCCATCCTGGTCGACGCCCAGTTCGGCAAGGCCCAGGCCGAGCAGGTGGTGGAGCGCCTGCGCAAGAGCGGCAAGCAACTGACTACTGTCTATATCAGCCACGGTGACCCGGACTACTACTTTGGCCTGGACACCGTCATCCAGGCATTCCCCAAGGCCCGGGTGGTCGCCTCGGCCGCCACCGTCGAGCACATTCGCAAGACCATGGAGGGCAAGCTGGCCTACTGGGGCCCGCAGATGGGCACCGACAAGCCGGCGAAGCTGGTACTGCCACAGGTCCTCGACGGCAATCGCCTGGAGCTGGAAGGCCAGGCACTGGAGGTCGTTGGCCTGGACGGCCCGCAGGCGGACCGCAGTTTCGTCTGGATTCCCTCGATCAAGGCAGTGGTCGGTGGCGTGGTGGTATCGGAGCACATCCACGTGTGGATGGCCGACACCCAGACCGCGCAATCCCACGCCGACTGGCTGAATACCCTGGCCAATATCGAGAAGCTGGCGCCGCGTACCGTCATCCCGGGGCACTACCTGGGTGACAGCAGCCGTTCGCTGGACGCGGTGCGGTTTACCGCCGGCTACATTCGTGACTTCGATGTCGAGACGGCCAAGGCGGCCAATGCCGATGCACTGATCGCAGCGATGAAGCAGCGCTACCCGAACCTCGGTGAGGACAGCTCCCTGGAACTGGGTGCCAAGGTCGCCAAGGGCGAGATGCAGTGGTAACCCCCTATCAACCTGCTGGAGTTTTCCCCATGAGCAAGATCGCAATCATCGGCGCCACTGGGCGCGCGGGCAGCCAATTGCTGGAAGAGGCGCTGCGCCGAGGCCACGAGGTGGTGGCCATCGCCCGTGATCCGTCGAAGCTGCAAGGCCGTGAAGGTGTGACCGCCAAGGCGCTCGATGCCAAGGACAGCGCTGCCCTGCAGGCTGCGGTGAGCGGTTGTGACGCGGTGCTGAGCGCGGCGCACTTTTCAACGATCACCCCCCTCGCCATCATCGAGCCGGTCAAGCGTGCCGGGGTGAAACGCCTGCTGGTGGTGGGTGGTGCCGGTAGCCTGCTGCTGCCTTCCGGGCACCGGGTGATCGACAGCCCGGACTTCCCCGAGGCCTACAAAGCCGAGGCCACCGCCGGGGTGCGCTTCCTCGAGACGTTGCGCCAGGAGCCGTCGCTGGACTGGACCTTCCTCTCGCCGTCGGCGGAGTTCGTCGAGGGTGAGCGCACCGGGCATTACAAGCTGGGCAAGGATCACCTGCTGATCGGCGCCGATGGCAAGAGCTGGATCACCTTTGCCGACTATGCGATCGCGATGATCGACGAGTTGGAGAAGCCAGCGCATTCGCGGGCGCGGTTCACTGTCGGTTATTGAGTCGCCTGGTTCGCCGGCAAGCCGGCTCCTACAGGTACAGCGCCGGCCAGATGGGCGGCGCTGACCTTGAAGGGGCCGGCTTGCCGGCCAATGGGCCGCAGCGCGGCCCCTTTATCGGGCTGCACGACCTTGCAGCCAGTCCATCAATTCCACCAACCCCACCGGCATGGTCTTCGACGGGCTCACCATGTAATACCCTTTCCCGGTGCTCACCTTCAGTCCGAACGGCATGCACAAACGCCCGGCTTGCAGGTCGTCGCCAATCAGCGAGAAATCGCCGATGGCGATCCCCGTCCCTTGCGAAGCCATGGCCATCGCCATGTCCAGCGTCTCGAAATGCTGCTTCGGCCCCAGAGGCTCGAACGTGGCACCCGCCGCCTGCAACCAGAGCCGCCAGTCATGCTCGTCCCGCGACGGGTGCAGCAGCATGTGCCTCAGCAGATCCTGCAATTGCAAGGGGGCGTTCGACAGCGAAGGCGCGCAGACCGGCGTGAGCTGCTCGTCGAACAGCTTGCGTACCTGCAGCCCATGATTGGGTTCGGCGCCATAGACCACCGCCGCATCGAAACCTTCCCGGCGAAAATCCACGCCATGCTGCACCGTGGTGGTCAGCTCTACCGGTACGTCAGGGCGCAGGGCCTGCCATTCCATCAGGCGCGGCAACAGCCAGCGCATCACGCAGGTGGGGGCCTTGAGTTGCAATGTCGTGCTGCGCCCACCCACCTCGCGCACACCTTGCTCGATCAGGGCGAAGACCTGCTGCACCCGGGGCAGCCAGTCCTGGCCTTCGCGCGTCAGGGCCAGGCCACGGGCCTGGCGCTGGAACAGGGGGTAGCCCAGATGCTCCTCCAACCCGGCGATCTGCCGGCTGACCGCTCCCTGGGTGATATGCAACTGCTGGGCGGCACGGGTGAAATTACAGTGCTGCGCGGTGACCAGGAAAGTATGCAACGCGGGGAGGGGCGGCAGGCGTTTCATCGTCATAAGCCATGATGTGGGGTCATGGCTAGTATGTGTTTTTTTGCATTGTGGCGGTAGCCGCCGCTTGGTTCCATGAACACCGTTTTCAACAAGAATCGGGTAATCGACGATGGCAACCTGTGGCGAAGTGCTGGTCAAACTCCTCGAAGGCTATGGCGTGGACCATGTCTT
The DNA here is from genome assembly GCF_023277925.1 of Pseudomonas entomophila. Lineage (NCBI taxonomy): Bacteria > Pseudomonadati > Pseudomonadota > Gammaproteobacteria > Pseudomonadales > Pseudomonadaceae > Pseudomonas > Pseudomonas entomophila. Next base: position 3,158,131 of record NZ_CP063832.1, on the reverse strand, counting down.
CGGTATTCCAGGCGTGCATACCGTGGAGCTCTACCGCGGCTTGGCGGCGTCCTCGATCCGCCATATCACCCCACGCCACGAGCAGGGCGCCGGGTTCATGGCCGATGGCTACGCGCGTACCCGTGGCAAACCGGGGGTGTGCTTCATCATCACCGGCCCGGGCATGACCAACATCACCACCGCCATGGGGCAGGCCTACGCCGATTCGATTCCCATGCTGGTCATTTCCAGCGTGCAGGCCCGCGACCAGCTCGGTGGTGGGCGCGGCAAGCTGCATGAGTTGCCCAACCAGTCCGCTCTGGTGGCAGGCGTGGCGGCCTTCTCGCAGACGCTGATGAGCGCCGACGACCTGCCCCAGGTACTGGCGCGCGCCTTCGCCGTGTTCGACGGTGCGCGGCCACGGCCGGTGCATATCGAGATTCCGTTGGATGTGCTGGTTGAGCCAGCCGAGCACCTGTTGCCGGGTCACCCGGTGCGCACCGCCCGTGCCGGTGCGGCGCCGTTGGCCGTGCAGCAGATGGCCGCGCGCCTGGCCAAGGCGCGCCGCCCGCTGATCCTCGCCGGTGGCGGTGCCCTGGGGGCGGGCGACGCGCTCCTGCTGCTGGCAGAGCATCTTCAGGCGCCGGTGGCATTGACCATCAATGCCAAGGGGCTGCTGCCGGCCCGGCATCCGTTGCAGATCGGCTCGACCCAGACGCTGCCAGCGACCCGCGCGCTGGTCGCCGAGGCTGACGTGGTGCTGGCCATCGGCACCGAACTGGCCGAGACCGATTACGACGTGACGTTCAAGGGCGGCTTCGCGATCCCCGGCGACCTGCTACGCATCGATATCGACCCTGACCAGACGGTACGCAACTACCTGCCGGAGCTGGCGCTGGTCGCCGATGCCGAGCAAGCGACCGAAGCGCTGCTGGTTGCACTGCAATTGCAGGCGCAACCACCGCGTGATGCCAGTTGGGGGGCTGCCCGCGCCGCCCGTCTGCGCCAGGACAATGCCGCTACATGGGACCAACCGACCCTGAGCCAGACGCGCCTGCTGACCGGCCTTCTGGAAGTGTTGCCCGACGCCATTCTGGTGGGGGATTCGACGCAACCGGTGTACACCGGCAACCTGACCTTGGACATGGCTCGACCGCGCCGTTGGTTCAATGCTTCCACCGGCTACGGCACTCTCGGTTATGCCTTGCCGGCCGCCATGGGGGCGTGGCTGGGCAGCAGCGAGGCGCCTGCCAAACGAGCACCGTCGGTCTGCCTGATCGGCGATGGCGGCCTGCAGTTCACCTTGCCGGAGCTGGCCAGCGCGGTGGAGGCGCAGGTGCCGCTGATCGTGCTGCTGTGGAACAACCAGGGGTACGAGGAAATCAAGAAATACATGGTCAACCGGGCCATCGAGCCGGTCGGCGTTGATATCCACACGCCGGATTTCATCGGGGTGGCACGGGCGCTGGGAGCAGAGGCGGAGAATGTCGCCGATATGGCCCAGTTGCAGGCTGCGCTGGGCCGGGCGGTGGAGCGCAAGGGGCCGACGTTGATCCAGGTGGACCAGAATGAGTGGCAACGGGCTGTACAAGGCTGACGCTTGCGGCGAAGGCTGTGCCTTTGGTTGGCAAGCCGGCTCCTGTAAAGAGCCGGCTTGCCGGCCAACTCAACCTGTACTGGCGCGCAAGCGCGCCACATCGCGAATGGGGGGGGCGCCGTACAGGCGGCTGTACTCCCGGCTGAACTGCGAAGGGCTTTCATAGCCCACGCGATACCCCGCCACAGCAGCCTCCAACCCGTCATTGAGCATCAGCCGTCGCGCCTCCTGCAGGCGCAACTGCTTCTGGTACTGCAACGGACTCATCGAAGTCACTGCCTTGAAACGGTGATGCAGGGTCGAGGTGCTGAGATTCACCTCGCGCGCCAGGTCTTCGATGCGCAGCGGTTCCTGGTAATGCCGGTTGAGCCAGGCGATGGCCTGGCACACTCGGTGGGTCTGGCTGTTGGACAGGGCAATTTCATAAAGGCGCCAGCCTTGTGGGCCGCGCAGCACCCGGTACATCAGTTCGCGGCGTACCAATGGCGCAAGGATTGCGATGTCCCTTGGTGAATCGAGCAGGCGCAACAATCGCAACAATGTATCGAGCAATTGCGAGTCGCTTTTCTCCACGAACAGGCCACGGGCTGCCGACTGGTTGGGCACCAGCATCGGTCCGCTCTCGGCGATCAGCTGGCTGATCTGGGCCGGGTCGATATCCAGCCTCAGGCCCAGGCAGGGGGTTTGCGGGCTGGCTTGCAGAATCGCGCCGGTGATGGGCAGGGTTACCGAGACCACCATGTAGTGCAGCGGATCGTAGGTGTAGCGCTCATCGCCGAGAAACAAGGTCTTGCTGCCCTGGGCCAGGATGCACAGGGCCGGTTGCGCCAAGGCTGGCATGCCGCGCACGTCTTCTTCGTAGCGGGTCAGGTACAGGTCTTCGATCGCCGATACCGGCCCGTGCGGGCCTTGGGCGTGGCGCTGGATCAGCCCGGCCAGCTCCTGGCGTTGTTGTTCCAGGACGGGGTCTAGGGGCGGGGAGGTGGTCATGACGGGTTTCCTCTGCTGACCGTGGCAGCATAGGTTTGGGCAAGGGCGGACGCTAGACGAAAGCTGCACGTCGCTTGCCTGATCCTGCCGCGCTGCAGGATCAGGCAAGCGCTCGGCAGTATCGGCCTAACGGCGCGCGCGGGCCAGCCCCTAATCTTGGCAGCCTGGTTTGTCCCGCCCGCAGCGCTTCAAGGAGATCGTTCATGACCCAAAAACAACCGGTTACACACCTGGCTTTCATCCGTGCCAGCAACGGTCGTTCGGCGGAGCTCGGCGTGCGCCTGCGTGATCTGCTGGAGCCTTCGTTGCGGGCGCCGGGCTGCCTGAGTTTCAGTGTGCAACGCTCGCAGGTCGATGCCGACCTGTGGCTGCTCAGTGGCAGCTGGTGCGATGAGCAGGCGATGAGTGGTTATTTCGCGTCGCCCACGCTGGACGTATTTGGCGAGCTGGTGCAGGCGCGGGTGGTCAGCAGCCTGGACTTGCACACGTTTGCCTGAATGGAGCAAAACGTCACCCATCGCCCTGATGTGACCTTTGTAGGCGCTTTAGCCGCGATTACCCGCGAAGCGGGTGCCAGGCACCGTGACGCCTGTATCGCGGCTGAAGCCGCTCCTACAGAAGCTCTGGGGTGAGGAGAAACGGTCGAGCTGGGCGTGTAGAATGCCGACCCTTGGACAATCAGGCGGAGTGCAGCATGGCACGTAAAGAGTTTCCCCACTTCGAAGCGGTCTCGGCGATGGTCCCGGTTGAAGGCGGCTATCACGCGGCAATTGCCGTGAAGGCCCTGAACATGGGCGGCGCGCCGCGTTTCCACAAGGTGCTCGAAGGGCAGGTGTTCAAGTCGGCGATGGCGGCCGACGAGGCCGCCTGCGCCGAACTCGAACGCCTGCAGGGCGTCGCTGAGGAAGGCGAACTGATCTTCTGATCAGGCCTGCGGGCGGGCCATCTTGAACCGCTCGCCAAGGGCGAAGTAGTCCGCCGGGCCGCCGCCACGCAGGATCGGTTCGGCGGCAGCGGTATCGTAGATGCCGTCCTTGAGCAGGTGCTCGGCAATGTGCACGGCCACCACTTCGCCCAGGATCAACCAGCTTGGCACCACTTCCTGATCGGCACGTTTGAGTTGCACGATCTGGCTCACCTTGCACTCGAAGCTCACCGGGCTTTCGCCCACGCGCGGCACCTTGACCACGTTCGACGCCGTTGGCGTCAGGCCGCTCAGCACGAACTCATCGACATCCGCCGCTACTGCGGCGCAACTCTGATTCATCCGTTCGGCCAGCGGGCGGGTGGCCAGGTTCCAGACGAATTCGCCGGTCTGCTCGATGTTGTTCAGGCTGTCTTTGCGCCCGACGCTGCAGAAACCGATGATCGGCGGAATGTAGTTGAAGGCATTGAAGAAGCTGTAGGGCGCCAGGTTCAGGCGGCCTTCGCGGTCGTGGCTGGAGATCCAGCCGATGGGCCGGGGGCCGACGATGGCATTGAACGGATCGTGGGGCAGGCCGTGGCCTTTGGCGGGTTCGTAATAGTACATCTGCGCAAGGCCGCGAGGCCCTTCCTGTGTGGGAACGAGGCGCCTAGTGTGCCAAGGCTTTGCCTGGCTGAAAATGATCAAGCCCGGCCGAAGCCGGGCTGGTTGCACGCATCAGAGGTCAGCTGATGCGGTGGCCGTTGGTACGGTCGAAGCCGTCTTCGGCGAAGCGTTGGCCGTTGGTACGGTCGAAACCGTCTTCGGCGAAGCGTTGGCCGTTGGTGCGGTCGAAGCCGTCTTCGGCGAAGCGTTGGCCGTTGGTACGGTCGAAACCGTCTTCGGCGAAGCGTTGGCCGTTGGTGCGGTCGAAGCCGTCTTCGGCGAAGCGTTGGCCGTTGGTGCGGTCGAAGCCATCTTCGGCATAGGTGGCAGCTTGGCTTTGCACGGCGGCGAAGCCGTGGGCGTTGGTGCGGCCAAAACCATCTTCGGCGAAGGCGCCAGTTGCGATGACAGAAAGGGCCAAGGTGAGGATCAGTTTGTTTTTCATGGTGGTTGCTCCGGTTGAATCGTCAGGGGTTGTTGTTTCTATGGGTTCAATGCTACGCCAATCAATTTGATTAAAAAGCGCAAAAAATAACGATATAAGATCTATTTATTAGATGTGTTGTGCGCAATTAATCCAGCAGAGAACGGGGCAGGGGGAGTGCGCGGTTTCGCTTGCCAGGCGTCGTGACGACGCTTCAGTCGCCACGCCAAGGGTGTCGGGAGTGGATTAATGGCAAGTTAAGAGGCAGATCTTGTGATGCCTTAGGGCGAGCAAACGGATTTTTCATACAGGGCCAACCGATTTTTCAGACAAGCTCAATCACCATCCGCCGCACTCAAAACCGGAGCGGTAAACAATGAACAAACTCCCGCAAATCACCCTGGCCTTCTGGGTCATGAAGATCTGCGCCACCACCCTCGGCGAGACAGCGGGCGACCTGCTGTCGATGACCCTCGATATTGGCTATGCCATGAGCTCGTTGCTGCTGATCAGCGTGTTCCTGGTCACCCTGGTCACCCAGCTCTACTCGCGCCGCTACCACCCCATGCTGTACTGGCTGGTGATTCTCTCCACCAGCACTGCCGGCACCACCATGTCCGACTTCATGGACCGCACCTTGGGCCTGGGTTACGCCACGGGCTCCGCGGTATTGATCGGCATCCTGCTGGCGACCTTCGCCCTCTGGCGTCTGAGCGGCAATCCGCTGGATGTCACCCGCATCAAGAACCGTGGCGGCGAGCTGTTCTACTGGGTGGCGATCCTGTTCTCCAACACCCTGGGTACCGCACTGGGTGATTACCTGGCCGACGACTCCGGGCTGGGCTTTGCCGGTGGCGCGCTGCTGATTGGCTCGGCAATCGCCGTGGTGGCGGCCGCCCGTTACGGGACGAAGATCTCCGGCGTGGTGCTGTTCTGGATCGCCTTCGTGCTGACCCGACCGTTTGGTGCGACCTTGGGCGATGTGCTGACCAAATCGCACGAAAAGGGTGGGTTGGACTTCGGCACGGTTGGCGCTTCGATGGTGCTGGGCGGTGTGCTGCTGGTACTGGTGCTGATGGCCACGCATTACCAGCGCCGCGCGCCACAGCGTGTGGCGCAGATGTCCTGAATACGAACTTCCAGCCAATGAAAAAAGGGGCGCTCCGTCGAACGGGGCGCCCCTTTTTCCTGTCCGCGAACGTGGATCAGTCAGTGGTGATCCGCGAATGCTGCTTGGTGTCCTTCATGGTCGCGTACACCAGCAGCGAGCAGGCGATGCAGCCGGTGACGTACCAGTAGAAGCCGGTTTCCATGCCATTGCTCTTGAACCACAGGGCCACGTACTCGGCGGTGCCGCCGAAGATCGACACGGTCAGGGCGTAGGGCAGGCCGACACCCAGGGCGCGGATCTCGGTGGGGAACAGCTCGGCTTTCACCACGGCGTTGATCGAGGTGTAGCCGCTGACGATGATCAGTGCGGCCATGATCAGGAAGAACGCGCCCCACCAGGTTTGCACGGTGTGCAGGGTGCTGAGGATCGGCACGGTGAACAGGGTACCGAGCACGCCGAAGGCGATCAGGATCGGGCGACGACCGATCTTGTCCGACAGGCCGCCGATGATCGGTTGCAGGCACATGAACAGGAACAATGTGGCCGCCGAGATGGTGGTCGAGTCGCTGATGCTCATGCCCACGGTGTTGACCAGGTACTTCTGCATGTAGGTGGTGTAGGTGTAGAAGGCCAGGGTGCCGCCCATGGTCAGGCCGACCACGGTCATCAGTTCCTTGGGATGACGCAGCAGGGTGCGCATCAGGCTTTCTTTGGACTTCTCCTTCTTGGTGAAGGAGGCCGTTTCTTCCATGCCACGACGCAGGTACAGGGCGACCACCGCGCACAGCGCGCCGATCACGAACGGCACACGCCAGCCCCAGGCATACAGCTGCTCGGTGGTGAGCGTCTGTTGCAGGATGATCAGCACCGCCAGGGCAATGAGCTGGCCGGAGATCAGGGTCACGTACTGGAAGCTGGAGAAGAAGCCGCGGCGTTCCTTGCTGGCCATCTCGCTCAGGTAGGTGGCCGAGGTACCGTACTCGCCACCGACCGACAGGCCCTGCATCAGACGGGCGACGACCAGCAGGATGGGGGCGGCGACGCCGATGGTTTCATAGCCTGGGGTGAGCGCGATCACCAGCGAGCCCGCGCACATCAGCAGTACCGAAGCCATCAATGCCGCCTTGCGGCCCTTGCGGTCTGCGTACAGGCCCATCAGCCAGCCACCGATCGGGCGCATGAGGAAACCCACGGCGAAGATCGCGGCGGTGTTGAGCAGTTGGGCAGTGGTGTCGCCGGCGGGGAAGAAGGCCTTGGCGAAGTACAGCGAGAATGCGGCGTAGACGTACCAGTCGTACCATTCGACCATGTTGCCGATGGAACCACTGAAGATCGATTTGAGGCGGCTGGCGGTGGATTTTTCCGCGGCGGGCGCAACGGCCGCCCCGGTGGGCAGAGTGCTGGCATTATCCATCAGGGATACCTTCTCGTTGTTTTTGTGGAGCGCGCTCGAGGCGCAGCTTGAGAAGGGTTTTGCAGGAGGTGTGCCAAAGGGGGGGCGCAGACGCACGTTTGCGCTGCGAGGGCTGTCCGCCAGCAAGGCTGGCGCCTACAGAGGGCGCGTAACACCTGGCCTGATGCGATCCTTGTAGGAGCCGGCCTTGCCGGCGAAGGGCTGCATGACGATACAGGTCGTGCCTGTAGAAATAAGCGGATTATTGCTCATTGGCGGTCAGCGATAGGCGGATTTCCGCTCATTCGCGCTCGACGAAGTCCTCTCGCACCAGCCCGTGCCGTTGCATCTTCTCGTTCAGTGTTCGCCGCGGTAGCTGCAAGGCCTCCATCACGCCCTTGATCTCGCCCTTGTGCAGGCGCAGCGATGCCCGCAGGCATTGCGCCTCGAACGCTTCCATCTGGTCGACCAGTGACTGGCCTGCGGGGCTGTCTTCCAGGTTTGGTGAGCCCAACCCCAACGCATGGCGCTCGGCGGCATTGGCCAGCTCGCGCACATTGCCCGGCCAATCATGGGTCAGCAGCTGCGCAAGCTGCGTACCGTCCAGCGGTGGGGCGCTACGCCCCAGGCGTTCAGCGGTAGCACGGGCGAAATGCTCGAACAGCAGGGGGATATCCTCGCGTCGTTCACGCAAGGGCGCCAGGCGCAGTTCGGCGACATTCAGCCGATAGGCCAGGTCTTCGCGAAAGCGTCCGGCGCGGGCCTCTTCAAGCAGGTCGGGCTTGGTGGCGGCAATGATGCGCAGGTCGACGGCGATGCTCTGGTTGGCGCCAAGCCGCTCGAGCTTCTGTTCCTGGATCACCCTGAGCAGTTTGGCTTGCTGGGCCAGGGGCATGCTTTCGATTTCGTCGAGGAACACCGTGCCGCCATTGGCGTATTCCAGCTTGCCGATCCGCTTGCCCTGGGCGCCGGTAAAGGCGCCACTCTCATGGCCGAACAGTTCGGCCTCGAACAGGGCTTCGGGAATAGCCGCGCAGTTGAGTGCGACAAACGGCTTGTCGGCGCGCGGGCCGAAGTCGTGCAGGCAGCGGGCCACGCGCTCCTTGCCGCTGCCAGTCTCGCCACGGATCAGCACGTTGACCGGCAGGCTCGCCAGGTCCAGTACCTGACGACGCAGGTGCTGCAACCCCTGGGACATACCCAGCAGGGTAGCCTCCAGCTTGCCCCGCAGGTCGGCCTGTTCATGCAGGCGGCGGTTCTCCAGCACCAGTTGGCGCTTTTCCAGGGCGCGACGCAGGCTGCCCATCAGGTGCTGGGGGGTGAAGGGTTTTTCCAGGAAATCGTAGGCACCGTTGCGCATCGCCTCCACCGCCATGGGCACATCGCCGTGGCCGGTCAGCAGGATCACCGGCAAGTCGGGGTCTTGCGCCTGCAACCGCTCGAGCAGTTGCAAGCCTGACAGCCCGGGCATGCGCACGTCGCTGAGGATCACGCCGGGGAAGTGCTTGGGCAGCTGTGCCAGGCAATCCTCGCCGCGGGCGAACAGTTGCACATTGAAACCCGACAGGCTCAGCCACTGCTCCAAGGCGGTGCGGATGCTGGCTTCGTCGTCGACGACGATCACGGAATTCAACATACAGGCTCCATGTCGCGGGGCAGGGTGAGGCTGAAGCGCGCGCCGCCCGGCAGGTTCTCGACCTGGAGGCTGCCGCCGGCATCGATGACGATGCCATAGGAGATCGCCAGGCCCAGGCCCAGGCCTTCACCCACTGGTTTGGTGGTGAAGAACGGGTCGAATACCTTGGCCAGGTCGGCGTCGCGGATGCCGCCGCCGGAATCGAGCACGCCAAGGCGCCACAACCCCGCGTCGTCCTCGATGCGGATCTCCAGGCGTTTGTAACGCTTGTCGGCCATGGCGTCGAGGGCATTGCGCAGCAGATTGATCAGTACTTGTTCCAGGCGGATTGCATCACCGCGCACCCAGGCCGGGCGCGCCAGGTACAGGGCCACCTCCACGTCCTCCGCGCGAATGCGCGCTTCCAGCAGGTGCAGGGCCTGGTCGACCACGGTGGCCAGGTCCAGGCGCTCGCGCAGGCCGCCGGGGCTGTTGCGGGCGAAGGTCTTCAGGTGCCCGGTGAGCGCGGCCATGCGTGTCAGCATTTGCTCCAGTGGCTCCAGCGCCAGGCGGGCCTGCTCGTGACGGCCCTGGTCGAGCAGCAGGCGCAGGGTTTCCAGCTGCATGCGCTGAGTGGTCAGCGGCTGGTTGATCTCGTGGGCGAGGGCGGCCGACATCTGCCCCAGCGCCGCCAGCTTGGCTGATTGCACCAGGCCCTCCTGGGCGGTGCGCAGCTCGCGGGTGCGCTCCTCGACCTGACGCTTGAGCTGCTCGCGGCTGCGCTGGCGCAGGCGAGCCAGGCGCAGGCGCTGGCTGACGAACAGTGCGGCGAACACCAGGCTCAGCCAGATCGCGGCGGCGGCCAGGGCGGCGTTGCGACCGTCCTCGGCCACCTGCGGCTTGCGCAGCAAGTGCAAGGTCCAGCCTTCGGCCTCCAGTGGCAGGCTTTCCCAGAGGTACTCGGCGTTGCCATCCGGGCCCTGCACACGGGCCAGTTGGCTGCTATCGGTGAAGCGGGTCAGGGCCTGGTGCTGCAACGGCACCAGGGGTTGCTTGTCGTATTGGCGGGTCTCGGCCAATTCGGCGCGATCGGCGCCACTCAGTGGCTGCAACTCGCGATAGCGCCAACCTTCCTGGTTGGCGATGAAGGTGATGCCGCGGGCGTCGCTGACCAGCAGGATGTCGTTGCCTTGGCGCCATTCACGTTCGAGTTCGGGGAACTCCAGCTTGACCACCATGGCGCCGAGGAAGCGGCCATGCTCGTCGTTCACCGCGCTGGACAGGAAGTAACCCGGCACGCCGCTGGTCACGCCGACCGCATAGAAGCGGCCGCTGCCTTGGCTGCGGGTCTGTTTGAAATAGGGGCGGAAGCCATAGTTGGAGCCGACGTAGGTGGTCGGCAGGCGCCAGTTGCTGGCCGCGATGGCCAGGCCGGTGCGGTCGAGCAGCTCGAGGGTGGAGGAGTTGGCGGCGCCGTTGATGCGTTCGAGCTTGCGGTTCAGGGCCTCCTGTACCGGTTCGGTGACCGGGCCGCGCAGGGCGTCGACCAGCTCCGGGTCCAGCGCCAGCACGGCGGGCAAGGCGCGGTAGCGTTCGATCAGCGTGTGCAGGGCATTGGCGTACAAGCCCAGTTGCTGGCTGGCTCGACGGGCGTCGGTTTCCAGTGCCTGGCGCTTGGCCTGGTGCATGGCCCAGCCCGCGCTGAGCGTGGTGCCGACCAGGATCAGCAAGATGATCAGACCCAGGCGCAGGGCGCGGAAGGATGAGGGCATGAGGCGGATCCTGGATTTCAGTTGTCTGTGCCGGCCTCATCGCGGGGCAAGGCCCGCGATGAGGCCGGATCTGCTCAACGCAGCTCGAAGCTCTGCTGCTGCACGGCCTGCGAATCGAGGCCGACCTGGACATTGAATTGCCCTGGCTCGGCCACCCGCTGCAGCTGGCCATTGTAGAACTTCAGGTCTTCTTCATTGATGTCGAAGGTCAAGGTTCGCGCCTCGCCGGCCTTGAGCATCAATTTCTGGAAGTTCTTCAGCTCCTTGACCGGGCGGCTCATCGAGGCGCTTTCATCCTGGATGTACAGCTGCACCACGGTTTCGCCATCGCGCTTGCCGGTGTTTTTCACCGTCACCTTGGCCTGCAGGCTGCCACCGCGCTTGAGCTCCTTCTGCGACAACGCCAGGCCCGACAGGTCGAAGCTGGTGTAGCTCAGGCCGTAGCCGAACGGGTATAGCGGGCCGTTGGGTTCCTCGAAGTATTGCGAGGTGTAGTTGCCAGGCTTGCCGGGGGTGAACGGACGGCCGATGCGCATGTGGTTGTAGTACATCGGGATCTGCCCGACCGAGCGCGGGAAGGTGATGGCCAGGCGACCGGACGGGTTGTAGTCGCCGAACAGCACGTCGGCGATGGCGTTGCCGCCTTCGGTGCCGCTGAACCAGGTCTCGAGGATGGCGTCGGCCTGCTCGCGTTCCCAGGCGATCGACAGCGGGCGACCGTTCATCAGTACCAGCACCAGTGGTTTGCCGGTGGCCTTCAGCGCCTTGATCAGGTCGCGTTGCACCGCCGGGATTTCCAGGGTGGTGCGGCTCGACGATTCGTGGGACATGCCACGGGACTCGCCGACCACGGCCACCACCACGTCCGACTGTTTCGCGGCCTTGACCGCTTCGTCGATCAGCACGGCGGCCGGACGTGGGTCGTTGATGATTTCCGGCGCGGCGAAGTTGAGGAAGTTCAGGTAGTCGAACATCGCCTTGTCACCGGTGACGTTAGCGCCTTTGGCGTAGACCAGCTTGGCCTTGCCGGCCACGGCGCGGCTCAGGCCTTCGCGCACGGTGACCGAGTGCTCGGGGCGGCCGTCGGCAGCCCAGCTACCCATCATGTCGATGGGCGCGTCGGCCAGCGGGCCGACCAGGGCGATGGTGCCGGCTTTCTTCAGCGGCAGGGTCTGCTCGCGGTTTTCCAGCAGCACCAGGCTGCGCCGCGCCACGTCGCGGGCGGCTTCGCGGTGCAGGCGGTCATTGCCGTAGTAGTCGCTAAGGTCGGTCTCGGCCTTGCCGATGCGCACGTACGGGTCCTTGAACAAGCCCATGTCGTACTTGGCACCGAGCACTTCGCGCACCGCCTGGTTCAGTTCTGCCTGGGTCACCTCGCCGGACTTGAGCAGGCCCGGCAGTTCCTCGCCGTACAGGGTGTCGTTCATGCTCATGTCGATGCCGGCCTTGATCGCCAGCTTGGCCGCTTCACGGCCGTCGCGGGCGACACCGTGGCGGATCAGTTCCTGGATGGCGCCGTGGTCGCTGATGGTCACGCCTTTGAAGCCCCACTCCTTGCGCAGCAGGTCGTTCATCAGCCAGGTGTTGGAGGTGGCCGGCACGCCGTTGATGGAGTTCAACGCGACCATCACCCCGCCGGCACCGGCGTCGAGCGCGGCGCGGTAGGGGGGCAGGTAGTCGTTGTACATCTTCGGAAGGCTCATATCGACCGTGTTGTAGTCGCGTCCGCCTTCCACCGCGCCGTACAGCGCGAAGTGCTTGACGATGGCCATGATGCTGTCGGGGTTGGCCGGGCTCGAGCCCTGGAACGACTTGACCATCACCTGGCCGATCTTCGCGGTCAGGTAGGTGTCCTCGCCGAAGCCCTCGCTGGTGCGGCCCCAGCGCGGGTCGCGGGCGATGTCGACCATGGGGGCGAAGGTCATGTCCAGGGAGTCGGCGGCGGCTTCGATGGCCGAGGTGCGGCCGACCTTGGCGATGGCGTCCATGTCCCAGGTCGCGGCCAGGCCCAGGCTGATCGGGAAGATCGTGCGCTCGCCGTGGATGGTGTCGTAGGCGAAGAACATCGGGATCTTCAGGCGGCTGCGCATGGCTGCGTCCTGCATTGGCCGGTTCTCAGGGGCGGTACGCGAGTTGAAGGTGCCGCCGATGCGCCCGGCGGCGATTTCCTCGCGGATCTTCTCGCGCGGCATCTCGGGGCCGATGCTGATCAGGCGTAACTGGCCGATTTTCTCGGCTTCGGTCATCTGGCCGATCAGATGGTCGATGAAGGCCTGCTTGTCCTGCAGGGGCGGGGCGGGGGTGGCGGCAAGGGCCGCCTGACTGGCAAGGCCCATGGCCAGGCCCAGCAAAGACAGTTTCATCATCAATTCCGTTGTTGAGTGAGGCAATTGGCCGAGGCTATTCGCACGCTTGTTGTCGTAGTGTCCACTGGCGGTTTTCAGGATCATTCGTCCATGATCCGACGCAGCCGCGGATTATGCCTTATATGAGGCGCTTGTTGAGATACACTCCCGCCACCCCGATGCCGGGATAACAACGATAAGAACGCTTGAGAGACGATGGCATGAACGAATACGAACAGCGCCAGATCGCCGAGGCGATCGCCCGCGCCGAACGGCGCACCGACGCGGAGCTGGTGACCGTGCTGGCTCGCCGCGCCGACGACTTCCCCTATCTTCCATTGCTCTGGGCCGCCCTGTTGGCGTTGCTGGTCCCCGGCCTGCTGCACCTGTGGTTGGGCGGGATCGGGGTCAATGGCCTGTTGCTGGCGCAGATGCTGACCTTCATCAGCCTGTGCCTGCTGTTGCGTCATCCACGCTTGTCCGCCTGGGTGGTGCCTGCTGTGCTGCGCCGCCGGCGTGCCTCGGGGCTGGCCCGCCAGCAGTTTCTCGAACTCAATCTGCAGCGCACCGCTGGTGCCACCGGGGTGTTGATCTTTGTCAGCGAAGCCGAGCGGCATGTCGAGATCCTGGTCGACGAGGGGATCGCCCGGCACCTGCCCGAGCAGGCGCGCGAGGTAATCGTCGCCCGTTTCACCGAACAGGTGCGTCAGGGGCGGACGTTGCAGGGCTTTGTCGAATGCATCGAGGCCTGTGGCGAGTTGCTCAGCGAGCATGTGCCGCCGACCCATGCGCGTAACGAGCTGCCCAATCGGTTGGTGATTCTCGACTGAGCGCACAGTACAAAGCTTTGTGCTGGCAGCGGTGGCCCTTTTGCCGGCAAAGCCGGCCCCTACGGGTTACGTGTCGATCTTGAGGCCGGCGCAGTGCTTGTAGGTGCGGGCTTGCCCTGCGAACACCGGCAAGGCCGGTACCATGCACCCATTGCCTCAGGGGTTCGCGGGGGGCCGACATCAACGTAGAATGTGCGGTATTGCGCAAAGCGCCCCCCGCACTCCGAGGCACCCGCTCCCCATGTCTTCCCCTTCTTCCGCCCCCGCCGCGCCGGACGCGCGCGCCCAGTTTCTCGACCTGCTGGCTGACGCCCTGGCCGATGGCAGCTTGAGCAAGTTGGTGCTGGCGCGTCATGTCGGCGCCGACCAGACGCTGCAGCGGATCATTGCCAAGCCAGTGCAGATCAAGGGCGAGACGAACCTGCAACTGGTCTACCGTCACCAGACCCGCGACATCACCCGCAACGTGCTGCTGGATCAAGTCCTGGCGCTGGTGGCCGAGCTATTGCCAGAGCACTTTCGCAATGCCCACCTGTTCACCGCTGCCGGTGAAGTGCAACTGGAGTTCAGCAAGAAGGGCAAGCCGATGCTGCGCCGCCACCTGGCCCAGCAGGCTCCGCGCGAGGCGAGCGCAAGTGGGCATGACCGGGAGAAGAAGCGCTACCTGGAACTGTCGCGGCCGTTTCTGCGCGACCTGGGGGTGACCGACGCCCAAAGTGCGCTGATCCCCTCGATGTCACGCAAGTGGAAGCAGATCAACAAATTCATCGAGGTCTTCGACCACGCGCTCAGTGGTGCGCCAGTGACCGTGGAGCAGCCCTTGCGGGTCGCCGATTTCGGTTCGGGCAAGGGCTACCTGACGTTTGCCATGCACGACTACCTGCGCAACACCCTGGGGCGCGAGGCGCACGTCACCGGTGTGGAACTGCGCCAGGACATGGTGGAGTTGTGCAACGCGGCGGCTGCGCGGCTGGAGCACCCGGGGCTGGTGTTCGAATGTGGCGACGTGCGCAGCGTGGTGCCTGAAGCCATCGAGGTGATGATCGCGCTGCACGCCTGTGATATCGCCACCGACTACGCCATCCATACCGGCATCCGTTGCAACGCCGCGATCATCATGTGCTCGCCGTGCTGCCACAAGCAGGTCCGTCCGCAACTGCACAGCCCAGGCATGCTGCAGCCGATGCTGCAGTACGGCCTGCACCTGGGCCAGCAGGCCGAGATGCTCACCGACAGCCTGCGCGCGCTGTATCTCGAGGCCTGTGGCTACGAGACCAAGGTCTTCGAATTCATTTCGTTGGAGCACACCAACAAGAACAAGATGATCCTCGCGGTCAAACGCCGACAGCCACAGGACAACGCCGCGCTGCTGGAGAAGATCGCCCAGCTCAAGGCGTTCTACGGGGTTCAGGAGCATTGCCTGGAAACCCTGTTGCGGGCGGATGGGTTGATTGCCGGATAGGCAGTTGCCCATGCCAGGGGCTGTGGCAACGCTGCCCTATCAGCCGCAATTTCCTTGTTTCGCATAGGTCTCTTGCGAAGCTGAAGAGGTGAGGCGTTGCTCCGCAAGCCCGGTTGATCGAGGCCACCCCCGATCTGGTGGGGCTGACCGATGTGGCGCAACGGGTGGGGGGGGCCGGCAGAACATGCGCAAGCTCATGCTCACCCATCCCCATAGTTTTCCGGCGCCGGTACACGAAGGCACGGCCTCGATCTGGCACCTGGCCGATATCCTGTGCTGGATGCAGGCGCGAGGCACCTATGCGGTGGGCCAGGAAACCGTCGACCTGGCCCTTGCGGCGATGCGGGTGAACGTCGCCGCGGCGCACGAGCGGGTATGTGGCGAGGGTGAGTGAATGTTGAGCCGGTGGGCGATGCATTCGATTGCATCGCCCCTGGTCGACAGCTTCAGAAGAACCGCGTGACACTGATCTTGGCGTTACGCCCAACGGTGTAGGCGTTCTCACCCGACAGCTCCGGCCGGATGGCCTTGTTGAACAGGTTGTCGACCGTCAGGTTCACCTCGGTGCCTTTCAGATACGCCTGCTGGGGTTTCCAGTTGGCGAACAGGCCGTGGATCTCGTATTTCTCATTGCCGAAGTTATCGTAGTAGCGGTCACCCAACGCACTGGCCGGGCCTTCGAAGTACTTGTCGCTGGGCAGGTGATTCGTCGCACCGACGAACTGGGCGGTCCAGCCAACACGGGCATCCCAGGCCGGGATCTTCACCCCCAGCGTGGTGATCCACTTCGGCGCCGGAACATCCTTGGCCCACACATCCGGCCCCCAGGGGTTGGTATAGGCGCCTTCGTGGCGGCCCTCCATCCACGAGTACGATACCGAGCCGAACAGGTAGGTCGAGTCGTAGAACGTCTCGACCTCGAAGCCTTTGTAGACCACGTCGCCGATGTTGCGGTAGTTGCCCATCAGGCCGTCGCCGCAGGTGTTGGCGATGGTGCCGCCACTCACCAGCTGTTGCTGGCAACCGACGCCGGTGGCCTTGAAGATCTCGTCGGTGATCTTGTTGCGGAACAGCATGGTGCGCACCTGGGCGCTGTCGCCCTGGGTGAACACGTTGGAGAAATTGCTGATGCTGCCCAGGCGCACGCCGGTGATGCGTTCCGGGTCGAGGTCGCGGCTGGTCGAGGTACGGCTGCCCAGGCCTTGTACTTCGTACTGCTCGTCGAGCACCGGGGCGCGCCAGGTCTTGCTGTAGTCGGCGAACAGCGCGGTCTGTTCAGTCACCTTCCAGAACAGCGACAGACGCGGCGACCAGCCGCTGTAGGTCTTGTCGCTATAGTCGTGGCCGGCTGCGGGGTTGTTGTAGTACGGCGCGTCGTTGGGCTTGCCCTCGTTGGTGACATGGTCATAGCGCAGCGACGGGGTGATGGTCAGGTCACCCAAGGTGATGGCGTCCTGCAGGTAGTAGCCCTGGCTGTCGACCTGGCCGCTGGGCATGAAGTAGGGCTGGAAGTTGCCGTAGTTGTATTTGGGCACTTCATAGGTCTTGCCGGGCATCCACATTTGTGTGTCGCGGTCGTGGCGACGCACCTGCGCGCCGGCCGTGAGCGCATGCTCAAGCGGGCCGGTGAGGAAGGTGCTGGTGTTCTTCACATCGAGCATGCGGTCCTTGTACTCGGTGTCCATCTTGCGCCCGCCGGTGGCTGGCTGGAAGAACGCCGTGGCGTCACGCTCGTCGGTCTGCTGGGTGTCGGACTCGGAGTACTTCACCTGCAAATCGACCCAGGGGTTCTCGATGGGCTGGTACTTGTAGGTGGCCGACCAGGTGGTGTCGATGGTCGTGCGGTTGGCCAGGAAGCGCTTGAGCGCGCCGTCGTAGCCATACTTCCTGATGTCCGCCGCGCTCGGCGGCGCCGGGAAGGCGGTGGAGGCGAAGGTGGTCCAACGCTCGCTTTCGGAGCGTGACCAGGACAGGCCCAGGCTGTGTTCGTCGGTGAAGTGGATGTTGGTCTTGAGCAGCGCGCCGTCCAGGTCCAGGGCGCTGTAGGGCACACGCTGGGGGTTGACCGGCCACTGGTTGGTCGGGTCGGGCAGGCTGTCGGCCATCTTCAGGTTGCCGCCGTCACGCTTGGTGTAATAGACCAGGCCGTCGATGCGCCCGTCATCGGTGCGGCCGAACAACGCCGAGCTGTAGATCTGCTGGTGATCGTTGCTGGCATAGCCGTACTTGAGCATCGCGCCGCTGTTGCGACCGTCCTGCAGCAGATCACCGGCATCCTTGGTTTCCATGTTGACGCTGCCGCCAAAACCACCGTTGCCGGTCTTGACCGAATGCGGGCCTTTCTCGACCTCGATGTGCTTGATCAGCTCCGGCTCGATGAAGATGGTGCCTTGCTGGTAGCGCTCGAAGCCGCTCTTGGGCGCGCCATCGACGGTCATGGGCACGTCCTCGGCGTCACCCAGGCCCCAGATGTTGATGGTCTGGCCGCCGGGCTTGGCCGATCCGCCCATGTTCACCCCCGGCAGGGTGGCCAGGACGCTGGGGATGTTGCTTGGCTGGTAACGGTCGATCTGCTCTTGATCCAAGGTCGAGCGCCCAACGTTGCCCGGGTCGACCTGCTGGCCATCGCCGACGATGCTCAAGGCGCCCAGCTGGATGCTGTTGTCGGCGCTCGGGTCATCCTCGCGCAGGCGCACCACGTAGGTGTTGCCCATGCGCACCACGCTGAAGCGGCTGCCCACGAGCAGGCGGCTGATGGCCGCCTCGGCTTCGAAGTCGCCTTTCAGTGCCGGGGCCTGGGCCTTGCCGAGCAGGGCCTCGTCGAACAGCAGTTGGACCTTGGCCTGCTGCGCCAGCTGGCTCAGCGAATGGGCCAATGGCTGGGCGGGCAGGTCGAAGGCCACCGGGGCCGCCTCGGCGGCCAGGCTCATGGCCAGGCACAGGGCAAGCAGGGTGGGTCGGGCAGGCAGGCAGTGCAACGGACGCAACGCGGACAACATGGATTCCCCCAAACGGCAAAAGGCCGGAAAAAGGCCCGCCATCACGCGGCAGGCGAGGAGGAAGACGCGGCGTTGCGAAACTTCCTCACCTGCGAATGATAAAAATTCTCAAACTGTTGTTTTCAGCGCCGTTCGATGCGCAGGCGGCCGTCCGCCAGCAGGGTTGTCTTGACTGGCAGCAATGCCGGGAGCGCATTGAGCAGAGCGTCCGGATCATGCACGTCGAGGTTGCCGGACACCTTGTAGCGCCCCAGGGCCGGGTCGGCGAGCAACACCGGTTGCTGGCGGTACAGGCCAAGCTCGTCGATCAGGCTGGCCAGCTCGCGGTTGCGAAAGCTCACATGCCCCTCGCGCCAGTCGGCCACGGGCTGTTCGCCCAGCTCGTGGCGTACCAGGGTGCCGCGTGCCTGATCGTAGGTAGCGCCCTGATGGGCGCCGAGCAGCAGCGGCGGTTGGCGCTCGCCTGGGGTCTCGAAGGCTACCTGGCCATGGGCGACGCCGACCACCAGTTCCCGGTCGCCGCGGCGCAGGTCGAAGCCGGTGCCGACGACGCGCACGCGGGCGCTGCCGGCATCGACGAACAGCGGGCGCTCTTTGTCGGGTGCCACCTCGATGTACAGCTGGCCATGGTCGAGGTGGATCAGCCGGTGTTCGGCGGTGAAATCCAGGCGCAGGCGGGTCTGGGCATTGACGTACAACTGGCTGCCGTCGGGTAGGCGCAGGCTGCGCATTTCAGGGCTGGCAGCCAAGCGCTCGCTGTAGGTTTCGCGGCCGGCGTCCAGGTTGCCCACCAGTACCGTAGCCAACACAGCGGCCGCCGCCGCCAGTGCCGGGCGCCAGCGAGGGGCGCGACGCACTGGCAGGGGCACTGGCCGGTTGGCATGCTTGAGGGCGGCGAGGTCCTCCCACAGCTGCTCGAACTGACGGTAGGCGCGGGCGTGCTCGGGGGTCTGCATCCACTGGGTGAACGCCTTGCGCTGATCCCGCGATGGGGCGTTGCGGTTGCGGCTGAACCAACTGGCCGCCTGGGCGTCGATGGGGCGCGCGTCGAGTTCGTCGATGGGGGTCATGGAAGCTGCTCCGTGCCGGTGTCACTGTCCAGGCGTTGCTTGCACTGCAGCAGGGCGGCGGCGATGTGCTTCTCGACCATGCTGACGGAAATGTTCATGCGTTCGGCGATCTGGGCCTGGGTCAGGCCTTCGAAGCGGTGCAGCATAAGGGCTTCTCGGCGTCGCGGCGAGAGTTGCGCGAGCACTTGGCGCAATTGATTCAGCCGCTGCTGCTGCTGGGCATGCTCAAGCGGCTCGTTGCCAGGGGGGGCCGGCTCATTGGCGAGGGCGTCATCCTCCAGCACCGCGTGGCGGACTTTCTGTCGGCGCCAGTGGTCGCTGAGCAGATTGCGCGCGACCTGGAACAGGAAGGCCCGCGGCTGCTGCACCTTGGCGCGGTCGCGGTAACCCAGCCATTGGGCGAACACATCCTGGGTCATGTCCGCGGCATCGCTGGCATTGTCCATGCGCTTGCGCAGGAAGTGCAGGATGTCAGCGTAGAAACCACGGCAGGTTTCCTGGGCGGCGGGGTCGGGCTTGGGGTGCTGCATGCACGCTTTCCGGGGCTGGCGTGGGAAAAGGTGCGGATCTTATCGATAATTATTTACATTTGCAAAATATTGCCCACACCTGCATTCAGCGCCGACGGTGGTGGCTGTCTGGCACGCCAATGGCCAGTTCGGCAAGGCCCAGGGGGTGGGTGGAAGCGTCGAAGAAATGCAGCGAAACATCGTCAAGGTCGGCAAAACGATCAATGAAATGCTGCTTCTGGTTAATGATCGACGCCTCGCTCAAAGGACGAATGGCAATCGCCAGATGCTTTGGCCTGGCTTGGCGCAGGGCATCGAGCAGGTGCTGGTCGCTGGCGTCCAGGTGTTGGCCGAACAGGCATACCCCCTCGTGCTCGCGGGCCAACTGGCCCAGGCACCATGCCAGGTAGTCGGTGTTGCGGATCGCACGCAGCTTGTCGTCGCTACGGCTCTCGTTGACGAACAGCGGCACTTCACCGGGAATATTGACGGCGAAGCCTTCGAGCAGTTCGGCCTGTTCGGCGCTGCGCCGGCGGGTGCTGCCGTCGGGGAGCTTGAGCAAGTGCATGCCGCCGTGCAGGTGCATCACACGGATGCCTTCGCCAGCGGTGCGACGTACATCGAAGAAGCCTTGCTCGTCGAACAGATCGGCGAAGCCTTCCGGGGCTTCGCCGATGGCCCAGGGCAGGATCAGGTCGTAGTTGCTGGTGTAGACGCTCTGGTATTGGCGCAGGCCCTGGTTGATCGCCCTGCGGGTTGCCACGCTGAGCAACGGCCAGGGCAAGTGCACCGCGCGCACCGCGTGGATCAATGCTTCCTTGATCGAGTAGTAGCGGTTCAGCGGCGCGGTGGAACTGATCGCCAGCGCGGCGTTGGCCCGCACCGTGGTGTTCAGGGCGCTGAGCACCGGCTCGAACAGTTCGCTGCCCAGGGCTTTGAACAGCGCCTGGTCGCTCACCCCCAACGCTTTGTGCCGTACGCGCTGGGCCTCCTCGAACAGCGAGAAATAACCGAACGGCTTCCACAGAGCGCGGCTGGCGCCATTGCCCAGCAGCAGGGCGCTGCACGGGTGGCGTTGGTAGAGGTCGGCCCAGGCGGGCAGGTGGGCGTCGAGTGCGGGCATGGGCGGTCCGTTGGGTGTGGCGGAAAACGCGGGGACTTTAGCATGTCATGCCGAGTGTGCGAGGCTTGCGGCCTGCAGGAATCCACCGGCCCCTGCAACCACCTGTAGACAGCGGGCTAGCCCGTGAGGGGCCGGTACAGACAGACAAAGGACTACTTCAATGCACAAGACCCTTATCCAGGCCCTGGGCCTGACCACCCTGCTGGCCACGGGCGCTGCCCAGGCCGTCGATGGCCAGGCGCTTGCGCGTGCCCAGGGCATCCCGCAACCGGCGGTGATCGCTCACCGCGGCGCTTCGTTCGATGCTCCGGAATCCACCACACCGGCCTACCAGCTGGCCCGTGAACTGGGTGCCGACTACCTGGAAATGGACCTGCAGCGCACCCGCGATGGTGTGCTGGTGGTGGTCCACGACGATGTGCTGCTGCGCACCAGCGACGTCGCCGAGCGCTTCCCCGAGCGCAAGAACAGCCCGGTGAGCGCCTTCACCCTGGCGGAGCTCAAATCGCTGGACGCTGGCAGCTGGTTCAACAAGGCCTACCCCGAGCGTGCCCGTGAGCACTTCAAGCAACAGCGCATTCTCACCCTGGATGAGGTGATCGATATCGCCGAGGCGGATGCCAAGCGCCACCCTGGCCTGTACATCGAAACCAAGGAACCGGCCCAGTTCCCAGGCATTGAGCAGGACCTGAAGAAGCGCCTCGAGGCGCGGGGTTGGCTGGACAAGCCGGGCAAGGTGGTGCTGCAGACCTTCGACCGCAACAGCCTCAAGCTGCTGCACGAAGCCATGCCACAGGTGCCGAAGATCCTGCTGTTGTGGGTGGCCAAGGGCAGTGTCGAGCCGGCCTCGGGGCAGGATTTCGCCGAGTCGGGTGAACAGGACAAGTCGGCCTTCTACGCACGCCAGCAGCCCAAGGACCGCGCCGAGTTCGAACGCTGGCTCGGTTACGCCAAGGAAGGTGGCGCCATCGGCACCGGCCCTTCGGCGGTGCGCACGCACCTGGGGGAGCAGAGCTATTCCGACCTGATCCAGCCGTGGATGAACCAGGCAACCCATGAGCGCGGCATGCTGGTGCACGTCTACACCCTCGATGAAAAAGTGGACTTCGAGAAGGCCATGAAGGCGGGTGTGGACGGGATTTTCACCAACCGTGCGGGCGAACTGATGCGCTTCTATGGCCGATCGGTCGGCAAGGAAGACCAGTTGCTGGGCACGCTGGGTTATTGATCTGAAGTGGGCCGCCGATGTTGGCGGTCCCTTCTGTAGGAGCCAGCGTTACTGGCGATGCAAGGCGCAGCCCTGCCAACGGTGGCGAGGCTGTTCGCCAGCAAGGCGGGCTCCTACAAGACGAGCCGTGGCATGCGAGACTGGCGATGGCTGAATGACATGTGTGAGAATGATAGGAATTCCTATTAGCAATCCTTGTCACAGTCCCGTGCAATGACCTCCCTTTCCACGCCCTGGAACACCCGCCCGGTTCTCGAGACCGTCGTCGACGACCTGCTCGCCCACTACAGCGACCTGCGCCGCTATCTCTGCGGGCGTCTGGGCAATCCCGACGATGCCGCCGACATTGCCCAGTCCAGTTTCGCCCAAGCCTATGCCCATGCACTCAACGCCCCGGTGATCAATGCCCGCGCCTTGCTGTTCCAGGCCGCGCGCAATCTGTGTATCGATCAATACCGGCGACGTAGCACTGAACTGGCCGCGCTGGAGGACTGGCTGGCGAGGGCAGAGCTGCTGACCCCCAGCGTGGAAGACATCATGATCGCCCGCGAGCAATTGCAACTGCTGATCGCGCGGATCGAGCGCATGCCGCGCCTGCGCCGCGAGGTGTTCGTGCGCGTGCGCCTGCATGGCCACAGCCACCGGGAGGTATGCGAGGCGCTGGGGCTGTCGGCGAAATCGGTGGAACTGCATATCGCCCGGGCGGTGTTCGACCTGTCGGAACTGCGCATGAGCCTGCGCCATGCTTGAACCGGCCTCTGCGCGCAAGGTCCAGCAGGCCTTGGTCTACCTGGCCGCCTTGCAGGGCGATGACCCCGAGCGGGTGCGCCAGCTGGGCGACCAGGCGCAACGTTGGCGCGGCAGGAGTGACGAGCATGAGCGCGCCTGGCGAGAGGCCGAGCAGCGCTGGCAGATGGTCCATCGCCTGACCCCACAACTGCGTACCGCCCTTCAGCCGCAAGCGTGCGATGCCGGGCGGCGACGGCTGTTGCGTCAGGGGGGCGCCTTGGCGCTGGTGCTGGGCGCCGGTGGCTGGCTGGGCTGGATGTTCAAGCGCACCGCACCCTTCCAGTACGACCTGCAGACCACACACGCCGAAGCACCACGCGCGCTTGAGTTGCCCGACGGCAGCCAGTTGCTGGTGGCCGCCGAAAGCAACCTGCGGGTGCATTTCGACCATGGCGAGCGCCAGGTCATGCTACTGCATGGCAATGCCTTCTTCGATGTCGCCCATGAGCGCTGGCGACCGTTCCTGGTCAGTACCCGACTCGGGCTTGTCCAGGTGCTGGGCACGGCCTTCTCTGTCAGCGACCGGGGCGATCGGGTGCAAGTGGCCGTCGCCAGGGGGCGGGTACAGGTGCGTGGCCTGAAGGGGGGCGAGCAGACCCTTGCGGCAGGCGAGCGCATTTGCCTGGATGGCCAGGGCCAATTGGGCACATTGCGCGCCGGCGGCGCGTTCGGCCCCGACCTGGCGCATTGGCAGCGTGGCTGGTGGTCGTTCACCGACCAGCCCTTGAGCGAAGTGATCGGCGAGCTCAATGCTTATGTGACGCGCCCGGTGACCCTAGGCCCTGGTGCCGGCGCCTTGCGCCTGACCGGCAGCTTCCCCGGCGACCAGCCCGAGGTGCTGCTCGAAGCACTGCCACGTGTGCTGCCGGTACGGCTGGTGGAGCAGGACGGGCAACGCCTGATCGTGCAGCGTTGATCCCCGTTTTCGTGTTCCGACATTTCTTTGAGGGGTAATTCGCGGCTGTCACGTCATCAGTTGTGAACCCACCTTCTGCAAGGACCGATCATGTCGCTTTCCTCCACCCGCTTCCCCGGCACCCTGCGGCGCCTGGCCCTGGCTTGCGCCGGCCTGCTGGCGGCCCATGCGGCCCAGGCCGACAGCCTGCCACTGCCCCTGGACTTGCCGAGCCAGACGCTGGAAGCCACGGTGCATGCATTGGCCCATGAGTCTGGCGTGGCGATTGCCGCCGACAGCCGCCTGTTGTCCGGGCGTGGCGCCCCGGCGCTGCAAGGGCGCTACACGGTGCTGCAGGCCCTGCGCCAGGTGCTGGCGGGTAGTGACCTGGTGGCGGTGGAGGAAAACGGCGTGATCATCCTGCGTGGCAGCGGCGTTGAGGACGGCGCGCTGACACTGGGCGCCACCACCGTCAACGCCAGTGGGTTCAACAGCGACCTGCCGGACACCTACAGCGGTGGCCAGGTCGCCCGTGGCGCCCGCATCGGTTTGCTGGGTAACCGCGACATCATGGACACCCCGTTCAGCGTCAGCGCCTACACCGCCAAGACCATCGAGAACCAGCAGAGCGGGACGGTCGGCGCTGTGCTGCGCAACGACCCGTCGATCCGCTTCAGCACTGGTGAAGGGCACACCTACGAGAACTTCACGATTCGTGGCTATGCCCTGGACTCCACGGAACTGGCGATGAATGGCCTGTACGGCCTGGCGCCGGATGGCCATGTGCCAACCGAATTCCTCGAGCGGGTCGAAGTGCTCAAGGGGCCAGGCGCGCTGCTCAGCGGCATGGCGCCCAACGGGGGCGTGGGCGGCGTGGTCAACCTGGTACCCAAGCGCGCCGGTGACGTACCACTCACCCGCCTGACCACCAGCTATGTCTCCGATGGCTATGTGGCCGAACACATCGATGTCAGCCGCCGTTTCGCCGACAACCGTTTTGGTGTCCGTTTCAACGGTGTGTACGGCAGCGGCGACACCGGCGTCGATGAGCAGTCCAAGGATCGCACCTTGGCATCGCTCGCCCTGGACTACCGGGGCGATGACTTCAAGCTCGCGCTGGATGCTTACGAAAGCCACGAGAAGATGGACAACGGCAGCCCGATGATGGTCGGTTTCAGCAAGCTTGGTTCTGTGACCAAGGCGCCCAAGCCCGACACCAACATCCTCGAAGGCATCAATGCCAAGCAGGTCAGCAAGGCAGTGACGCTGCATGGCGAGTACCAGTTCGACGACCGCTGGACGGCCTACGCCAGTGTGGGCGGTGCACGCACCCGCTACGACGGTTTCCTCAATGGCACCCGGGTGATCGTCACCAAACCGGACGGCACCGCCACGGGCGAAACATACAACCAGGCGGGCTATACCCACAGCCTGTCCACCGAGGCCGGCCTGCGCGGCAGCTTCATGACCGGGCCGGTCAGCCACCAGCTGGTGCTCAGCACCACGCTGCTGCACCAAGACATCGGCCGCGCGCCGACCGTCACCGGCAAGGGCTACACCACCAACATCTACCACCCCGGCAAGGCAATCATTGCCGGCGACCATGGCAGCAGCGTCAAGACCGGCGACAACACCCTTTCCAGCTTCGCCGTGGCCGACACCCTGGGCTTGGTCGACGATCGTGTGCTGCTCACCCTGGGTGCCCGCGCCCAGCGCGTGCGGCAGAAGATGAGCACTCCGTCCTACGACGAGCGCAAGGTCACCCCCGCCGTAGGCATCGTGCTCAAGCCGTGGGATGCGCCGGTGTCGCTGTACGCCAACTACATCGAGGGCCTGACCCAGGGTGGCATGGTCACCGATGTGAAGGCCGCCAACTACAACGAGCAGTTCGCCCCGTATGTCGCCAAGCAGATGGAGGCGGGCGTGAAGTGGGACCTGGGCGACTTCACCCACACCCTGGCCCTGTTCCAGATCGAAAAGCCGAGCATGATCTATGACAAGGCCAGCAACCGTTACAACGACGATGGCGAGCAACGTAACCGCGGCGTGGAGTGGACGATGTTCGGCGAGGTCACGCCCGATGTGCGCCTGCTGGGCGGCGTGACCTACACCCGCGCCGTGCTGACCAAGACCGCCAACGGCGCCATGGATGGCAACACCGCACGTGGCGTGCCGGCCTGGTCGGCCAACCTGGGTGCCGAGTGGGACCTGCCCTGGGTCGATGGCCTGACCTTGACCGCGCTGGGAATCCACAGCAGCTCGCAGTACCTCGACAGCGCCAACCAGCTGAAGATCCCCCAGTGGACCCGCTACGACCTGGGGGCGCGCTATGCCACCAAGGTGCTGAGCAAGGACGTGACCCTGCGCGCCAGCCTGGAGAACGTCGAGAACCGTGCCTATTGGGCCGGCGTGTTCAACGACGGTTACGCCACCGTCAGCGAACCGCGCACCCTCAAGCTCTCCGCCAGCGTCGACTTCTGAGGTGGGCATGCAGCGATTGACCCATGCCTTGGTGCTGCTGGCCGCCTGTTCAGGGGCGGCCATGGCAGCCGATGAACCCCGCCTGGTGCCTGGCAAGGCCGTGAGCGGGCAGGCTGGTGCGACAAGCTCGCCGGCCTGGCAGTTGTCACTGAAGGCCGGCGACCTGGTGCGGGGCCGCCTCGATGGCGATGTCAGCCTGCGCCTGCTCGACGCCCAGGGGAAACCATTGCGTCTGTTGATCGATGGTCTGGACCAGCCGCGTGAGTTTCTCTTCGTGGCCGGGCAAGGGGGGCGCTACCTGCTGCGTGCCGAGCCGCTGGCGATCCGTCCCGACGAACGTTTCAGCCTGCGTCTGGACCCGGTGCTGCCGGTTGCCGGGCAACGGAAGAGCCCTGCAACGTTGGCCAGCCCGATACTGCGCACGTTGTCGGAGGCGTTGGCCAAAGGCGAGTCCACTGATGCGTTCTGGACGGCCCGAGGCGTCGACGGCACGCCCATGGTCGAAGCGATCCCCGACCACCCCGACCAGCGCCTGGTCACCTTTCTGTGGCGCGGCGCGCGCGACAACGTACGGATGTTCGGCGCACCCACGGGTAACCACGAGTCGCTTCAACGCCTGGGCCAGAGCGATGTCTGGTACCGCAGCTTCGAAGTACCGGCCGCCACCCGGCTGAGCTACCAGATGGCCGCCGATGTGCCGGTTTCGGATGATCGTCGGATGATTCTCGCCACCACCCGGCGGGACCCGCTCAACCCGAACACTTTCGCCGATGGCAGCGGCGATCCGTGGTTGTCGCGTTCGCGCCTGGAACTGCCGGACGCCGCACCGCAACCTTGGGTCGCGGTACGCGAAGGCGTGGCGCGTGGCAGCGTGGAGCGCAAGCGCCTGGCCAGCCGATTGCTGGGCAATGAACGGGACATCTACCTGTACCGGCCGGTCGGCTGGCGCCCCGGCAAGGCCGACCAAGGCCTGCTGGTGCTGTTCGACGCCCATGCCTACACCCGCCAGGTGCCGACCCCGACGATCCTCGACAACCTGATCGCCGACGGCCTGATCCCGCCGACGGCCGCGATCATCATCGCCAACCCCAGCGACCTCAGTCGCCAGCAGGAACTGCCGCCCAACCCGTTGTTCGCCCGTTTCATGGCCGAGGACCTGATGCCCTGGGCACGCGAGCAGGGCCTGTCGGCGACGGCCTCACGCACAGTGGTTGCCGGTTCCAGTTATGGCGGCCTGGCTTCGGCTTACATGGGCTTGATGCACCCGGAACTGTTTGGCAATGTGCTGAGCCTGTCGGGTTCGTACTGGTGGGCGCAGGAGGGGGACGAGCCCGGTTGGTTGACCCGTGAGTACGTGAAGGCACCACGCAAGCCGCTACGTTTCTACCTCCAGGCCGGGCTGTTCGAGGGGCCAAGGATCCTCGACACCAATCGCCACCTGCGCGATGTGCTGCTGGCCAAGGGGTACGCGGTGGAGCAGGTGGAGTACCCGGCGGGGCACGACTACCTGCAGTGGCGCGGCAGCCTACCCTGCGGCTTGATCAGCCTGATCGGCCGCGGTACCCAGGCACAGCCTGGTGCGTGCATACCGAAGTAGCCGGATCAGGGAGACCCCGATGGTGCCCGCTCTTCACTAATGGCAAAGTGCCGGTCTCCAGCAGCCCACGCTGGAGAACCGTCACAAGGAGCTAGTGTGAAATCCAGGATCTTGGCTGTGCTAGCCTGCAGCCTCTTGTTTGCCCCGGGCGCCGATGCCCAGGATATTTCCACGCTGTACCAGAGCTATGAACAGAAGGGCTATTCCACGCTGAGCATGGAAGAGCTGAACCAACCGGTGCAGATCACCGCAGTGGCCCTGGGCGTGTCGACCAACCTCAAGGGCGCGCCGATACTCGCCGCTGGCGATGACGATGGCTATGAACTGGCCCGTTTGCGCGGGGCCGACGGTGCCCAGGACGAGCAGATGAAAGCGCTGCATCCGGGCCAGAAGTTCGACGCCGAGTGCGTACTACAATTCACCTCCGGCAGTGATTACCTGTCGTTCAATCAATGCACGTTCAACTGAGCAAGGATGTTCTCATGAAAGGATCGCTTCGTTTCCTCACCCTGGCCGGCTGCCTGGCCGCGTTTTCCGCCTCGGCCGCCGATTCGGCCCAGGTCGCCCTGTTCACCGCACTGGCCAAATGCGAGGCCAGCGCGCAGCAGGTTGAGGCTTTCAACCAGTTGGTCGATGCCGAGCAATTGACCTTCGCCAAGGATGAGGCGCACAGCCCCTGGGGCGGTGCCGCCTGGCAGGTCACCCCGGCGCTGAGCATCAATGGCGTGTCGTCCGCCACCCTGGTGATGACCGACCGCTTCAGCTTCTACCTGCAGAGCAGCAGCACCGCGCCCCTGGCCGATGCGGCCAAGCTGGCCAGTACGCTCAAGCTGAAGAAGACGCTCGATACCGACGGTTATGTCGACTACCAACGAGTGCTGGAGAGCAAGGGCACGCTGCGCGTGGTTTCGACCGAAGACAAGGATCGTGACCTGTACGTTGGTTGCAGCTACCCGCAGGCCTGAGGCAATTAGGTCATAAAGGCCCGGGGGCGCCCGGGCCGTCATTTGGCATTGCCGTCATTCCATTCTCTTGTTTGTCGGAAGCCACCTGCCGATTCCTGTTCCGCCACACCCGATACGCCCTGATCCCCGCCCGCACCGAACCGAACAGCAGCTTGTCCTCCATCTCTCGGGCCATGCCCGAGCGCACCAGCATGCGCAGGAAAGTACCGCGTGCACGAGCGATGGCGAAGTGGATGCCCTGGGCGGCGAGGGTGTCGCGCACTTCGCGCAGGGCGGCGACGCCGCTGACATCGATGCTGGTCACCGCCTCTGCGTCGAACAGCACCACCTGCACCTGCTGCTCACCCTGCACGGCCTCGAGCAGGCGCATCTTGAAGTAGTCGGCATTGAAAAACAGGATCGCGTCGTCGAAGCGGTACACCACCAGGCCTGGCAGGGTGCGGGCGTCCTTGTGCTGGCGTATGTCGACCTGGCCGTCGACGCCCGGCAGCCAACCGAGCACGGCGTCGGTGGGCTGGTAGATGCTGTAGAGCAGGCGCAGGATCGCCAGGGTCACGGCGAACACGATGCCCGGCAGCACTCCCAGGCCGAGCACGCCGACCGTGGTCAGCAGGCACAGCCAGAACTCGAAGCGGCTGAGCCTGCGGATGCTCCTGAGCGATTTCACGTCGATCAGCCCCCAGCCGGCCATCAGCAGCACGGCGCCCAGCGCGGGTTGGGGGATCCAGGCCATGGGCGCGGTGAAGAACAGCAGGATCAGGGCGATCACCAGCGCGGCGATGATCCCCACCAGCTGGCTCTTGCCACCGACCATGTCGTTGACCGCCGTGCGCGAGTCGGCGCCACTGATGGCGAAGCCTTGGGACACACCCGCGGCCAGGTTGCTCACCCCCAGGGCGACGAACTCATGGTTGGCGTTGATGGCATAGCCGTGGCGGGCGGCGAAGCTGCGGGCGGTGAGCATGGCGCTGCAGAAACTGATGGTGGCGATACCCAGGGCGTCGCGCAGCAGGCTCTTGGTTTCCGCCAGGTTGCTCTGTGGCCAGGCCAGCTCCGGGATGCCCGCCGGTACCGGGCCGAGGATCGCCACACCCAGCCGGTCCAGTCCGAACAAACCGGCCAGCGCGGTGAACACCACCACGGTCACCAACGCGGCCGGCAGGCGCGGGAAGCGGCGCGGCAGCCCGATCAACAGGCCCAGCCCGGCAAGGCCAATGGCCAGGCTCAGCCAGTGGATCTCGCCCAGGCGCTGGAGCAGGTTGAAAAGGCTGGGAATGAACCCGTCGCCCTCGATCTTGAACCCCACCACTTTCGACAGTTGCCCGGCAATCAGGCTCAGGCCGATACCGTTGAGGTAGCCGATCAGGATCGGCCGCGAGAAGAAGCTGGCGATGAATCCGGCTCGCGCCACTCCCGCGGCGATCAGCATCGCCCCCACCAACACGGTGACGATCACCGACAGCTCGGCGATGCGGTGCGGGTCGCCCATGGCCAGGGGCGCCACCGCTCCGCCGATCATCGCGCAGGTGGCCGCATCAGGGCCGACCATCAGCTGGCGCGAGCTGCCGATCAGGGCATAGACAATCATCGGCAGCACGCAGGCGTACAAGCCGTACTGTGGCGGCAGGCCGACGATCTGTGCGTAGGCGATGGCGATGGGGATCTGGATCGCGGCCACGGAAAGGCCGGCCTGCAGGTCGGCGTGGAACCACTCGCGGCGGTAGTGCAACAGGTTGGCCAGGCCCGGTAGCCAGCGGGAGAGAAACATGGGCAGTCCTTTGGGAATGTTTCAATAAGCTTAGGTGGTTATGCACCTGAAACCGCTGGGCATTCAAGCCAATCGAACGGCGCTTGGCCATGGGCCAGATCAAGGAAAGCCGTAGAAACGAAAAAAGGAGCCAAGGCTCCTTTTGACAGCGATGACGTTACCGGAACGCCATGCGGGGGAATGCGATGTGGAGCGGGTAGAGGGAATCGAACCCTTATATGACCGAAATGAGGGAAAGGTGTGTAGGTGTGTAGGTGGAGGCTTCATTTAGGCCCATCAGCTTTGGCATCAAGCAGAGTTACCCCCTTGCTCACATGTGATCAAAGGACAGTCGCCAGGTTAGCACCTGTGAGCGATCCCGCGAGCGGTCTCGACTGGAAGCGAAAGGCGAGCGAAAAGCCACGAGACCGTCGAACCGGTCTCGTGGCAGGGAGGGAATGAGGCCTTACAAGAAGCTATTTGTTCTTGGTAGGGCGAGTTCATCGGGCGCTTCCCCTTCACTAAACCCGATCAAGTAAAGCACCTGCCCCACGGGCTGCGGTTCTTGTTGAGGGTAAGAGGTTTTCTGTAGAACTTGCCGAGTCGCATAACGGAGCGTGACGCCTTGATCCCCCAGGCGCGTCAGGAGACTCTGAAGTTCGTCAAAGACCTCTAGGAGTGACGTGCTTGTGTAGAGATCCGCGCAGTCGCGGTACTCTCGCACATAGTCCGTCAATTCTGCGAAAATTACGGCCTGTTCTCGGGAGAGCTCAAACGCCGGCTCGATGTAGTCACCTACACTCTGGGCGGCAAGCTTCGCCAAGAACCTGCCAGACTCGACCTTCAAAGCTTTGCTCGTGATGTAGTCCTTCTCGAACTGCTCACGGGCGGCCTGAAGCTGTTCCTCGGTGGGAATAGCCATCGGCTTGTTGAAAATGTCGATGTCATGGATATCAAACGCACTGGCCAAGGAGCGTAGGGTGTTGAGGCTTGCTCCCGAGCCAGCTTCCACCCGCTGGATCGTGCGCGGTGTGGTGTGGGCAAGCTCCGCCATTGTTTCTTGAGACCATTGGCGGAGTTCTCGGAGATACCTGATTACCTGGCCCAGTTCGGCTTTGCTAAGGAGGCGCGTGTCGGTTGCTTCGAAAATGCTCATCTCGTGTTTCCTGCCCTGTGGCTGTTCTGGTGGTTCAAGCATGTAGGAGCCCAAGGCGGCGGGACACGACACGTACCCGACAGGCTCCTTACGTCCGCTTCTCTTTTGCTCTCCAGTCCTCGGTATAGAGCAGTTTGTCGCGGTGTAATTGCAATACCATCTTGGATTTCAGAGTCTGCTGAGTTTTGCTATTGAATTTCTTAGCTTCATCAAAGGCCAGGAAGATTTGCTTGTCTTTGAAGGAAGTGAGGATCTTGATTATATTTTCAGTGGCTGCGATTTCGATGTTTTTATATATCATCGAGTCATGGATGATGAATGGCAGGCGCGTGAGTGAGAGCATTGAAAGGTCAAACCCAACAAGGCCCGCATACGATTTCCCAGTCCCAGTATCCATCGGCGAAGTGAAGCTGTAGGATTTGGAAGTCTTAATGCGAAGCTTCGACGAACTGCGCTCAGGCCCGTAAACAAGGGTGTTGAATTTTTCAAGCTTCTGATTAATTAACCCCTCAATCTCAAGGAAGATTTTTCCATAGATAGCGTCTAAGCGTGTTTTGGAGGCTGCTTCGCCACTATCGATAGAGGCCTTTTGCTCGAAGAATTTATTTTCTTCCTTCGCCTTGTCGGTGACCTCTTTGAGCTCGAAAACCTTCGCAAATAGATCGGTGGGGGTGCCTTTGGTTTTGAGCGTAATTTTTATCTGTTGGTCAAGATCTGTGATGGCTGTAGTGACTTCTGATTCATTAATGATCAAAAGCTCAAGTTCACTTTTCAGTTCTTTGCTTACTAGCTTGCCGATCTTTTCGTGGAATTGCTCCACCTGTTTGAGACGTTCGAGATTTGCCTCTGGGAAAAACTCGGCAACGAGGGCTATATTTGCGGTGAGACGAGGTGATACGCCGGAAATATCTCTCTCAAGTTTTTCTCTTCTAGCTGAAATGAGATTTTTCTTATTGATCATCTCATTTTTGTTCTGTTGGATGGCTCTTAATTTTTCGTCAAACAAGGCTTCGTATGCAGTGATGGCGCCTGCGAAATTATCTTTGATGTCACTTATGGCTTGCGCATTGGTTTTGATGAGCTGCTTGTTGGTTTTGTACTTGGTTGTCGTGATCCGTGGAATGATTTCCGCAGTCATCGACTTGTTCATTAAGCTTTTCTTGTCTTGAAGTGTCTGAAGTACAGCTCGCTCCACCGACACATCTCCGGTGCGGTGAAACAGATCGACTAGCCTGGCCACTCCGGCGCTGAGTTTTTCTTTCGGATTTCCCGCCAACGGGTGAGCTGGATCGGCTTCGCCCTTGTTCCATATCCGAGCAAATGGGCCAACGATTGAACGGAAAGAGCTTTCTAATTCAGAAAGGTCGTATAAGCTCTTGAGCTTTTCTCTGTATGCTTCGAGTGATATCTCGTCTTGTTTGACATAATTGGAATCGCAGACATCAATTACGTCTGGCTGTTCAGTAGATCTACTTACATATAAGGGTATGCCACCAAATTCAAATGTGATTTGGTATGAGTGGTGGCCGAGAACCTTGATAGCCCCAGCATCATCGTCCAGTAGGCTGCCGCCGCCCATCGCGAAGTCGATTACGAGGAGGGCTGATGATTTGCCAATTGAGTTCTTGGCTTCGTCATCTCCAAGGATGACGTTTAATCCGGGATGGAACTCAACAGTGCTCTGATTGAATAGGTTGCATTTTATCTGTTTAAGCATATTCAATCACTCCAGATCCATCTTGGACGTCCAGGTATCCGAGAAAATATAAAATATCCATGGCGGCTAGAAATTCTGATGCATCCAGGAAATCGTCTTTTGTCCTAGCTAGGGCTTGTATTACGGTCTCCCCTGACGTTTTGTCAGCGAGTATCGCGAGCATTTTGAAAATTGTAGATTCTTCCAGCTTTGTGAATTTACTAGGCACTAACATCGAAAACCTCACAATTTTGCACGAAGAATGACGTCAAAACTCTTGAGGCATCGATTGACTTTCCAGTCCTAGTGCTAATCCATTCGGAAATGTATTTAAAAACTAGGTCTTTGTTCTCTGGGTTTAATCTGTGCATTTCCCAATAGTAGCTGTTTACCTGGTTTTGTAAGATCTTTACGGTGGCTTGGTCTCGCATTTCCAAAATTCGCATTTCCTCCCGAATGGATACAAAATAGTCAACCACGTCGTTGCGGATATTACGCTTAAGGAAAATACTGGCGCCTGTTTTTAGTTTGTCGCTCAATTTCTTGGCGTCAAACTCAAGCTCCAGACCTGACGTATCAATATCGTCAGGTTGTAAGCTGGTGATGACTTCAAGTATCTCTTTTACTTCTTCTTTTAATGTGTGCTCGGAAATTGCTTTTCTTGCAGCTGCGTCTCGAATGAAACCATCCTTGATAGCTCGGATGTGGTTGTATTCTTCGATTTTGAAGTCTTTATCGAATTTTGTATGACAGGTAGGGCAAAGGCATATGAGATTGTCCAAGCCGTTGATGTCTGCAGGGATGGAAAATCCAGTTAAAGCCAGCGCTTGAGCTGCTGTTGGGTTGAGAGGGTAGATATGGGCAAGTTCATATCCTTTCGAAGTCCTGGATCCGACCTTCTTGAAAAGAATTGCTTGAGTACAAAGAGGACAGGCTCCTCGCGTCTCTCCGTACAATATACTATGCTCTTCTGAGCTATACTTTACCCGGTCGTTTGCCATGTTTAGCCTTCAAACCTAGATTATCTTCGCACCAGGTGCAGACGATTGCTGCCTACCGGGACTAATTGTTAAGTAAATGGCACAAGAGGTCGAGCAGTCTCGCTGGAGCGACAGCGAATGCCAGTCCCAAGATAGTTGGGACATCAGTGGGAGGGATGGCTGCGCTGCCATGCTTGAGCGTTGTGAGAGCGACTGGGCGCTTACCCAATCTACCTGTTCAAAATTCGACATTCCCTGTGCCTTAGCTTCACCTTTGGGGCGAAACATACCATTTTGCCATCATCATCGGTATAAGCTCACACGCGCTTGGGGTGGGATGGCTGGGTCGAAGCACGCGTGATAATCGCTCTTCAGGTGACGTATGATCCGGCCAAAACTGGCAACGGTAAGCATTAGAATGATTTTAAGGCTTCTGTCGCGTATCAGGAGCACCATCAGCCCTGACCGCCGCCCAGATTGGGAAAAGCAGCGTGAGCGCGAGTTTATCGAGGCCGTGAACAGCCTCAAGACGCTCAGGGTGACGCCGGGAGGCCGCATGTCCATCGACCCTGAAGAGATACGTGAGCAGGTGTTGGAGGCGCGGGAGAGGTTGAAGCATTTTGTCCGCAAATCCTAGGCCTATGCAGTCGACGCCGAAGTGCGTCAGTGCACGGGCTGTGTTGAAGAGGGGTGAGGGTTAACTACCAGGCTCCCGCTCCCAGAGCCGCCAAACAGTGCCCTTCGAATACCCCAGAGCACGGGCCACCTCAGCCTGGGTGAGGCCGTCTTTTTTCAGCGCCTGCACTGCCTTCCACTTCTCTCTAGCAGCAGTTACTCGCGGATGCTCAATCTCGCGAGGCTGCCGTTCCATAATCTCGTTGGCTCTCCCCAAGGCCTCTGCTTCCACGATTGCATCGATCAGCACCTGGTGAGTCGTCTGTTGGTTTTCCGCTGCAATGACCATGGCGAACAGGGTAGCTGGGCTGATGCCCAGCGAAATGGCCAGATCCCTCACGGTATCGATGGTGGCCGTGAAGCTAGCCGCTTCCAGTTCGCTGATCGTTTGTTGACGAAGAAGGCCAGAGATCTCCTGCTGAGACAGGCCTTGCTGCGTTCGGAGCGACTGGAGCACGGCGGCGAGAGAGTGGCGTAGCGGCATTTCTGCCTCCGCAAAAGGAGACGGTATGCCTCGTTTGCCTAGACTCGCTCAAACAGATATATTGGTTTGAGTGAGTCGAACGGCGATCTGCCGCTACGTTCCCGTTCGCACATCACCTCGTCGTTTTGAATACCGAGGTAATTGGTGACTGATAGCTCCGTAGAGCACGAGCTGCTCCAGGAAGGGCACGTCTCTTCCGCTGGGACGTCGCTGTCCCAACCCGAAATTGAGGCTCTGCTTGCCGAACGCTTTCCTCGCAGGCCGTATTGCTTGGTTGAGGACTGGCTCATCTTCCACGTTGACGAGCCTCAGGAGTCGCTGAACAGAGTCAGGTCTCTAGGCCTGCAGCCGATGTTCCTGTACTCCCATTGCGTCAACTACGACAGCGAGGGCCGATTCCCACCAGGGGGTTGGGTGCGCTCGACGCTGTGCAAGACCTACGACAGCGTGTGCATGTTTGAAACGCGCAACACCGTGTACGTCCTGGTTGGCCCTGGTCGTGAGCAGACCGCCTCGCTGAAGACAATTTTCGGCTTATGTTGACCCGCAGGTTCCGCCTGGCGGGCTTGCCCTGATGAGATTCACGATGTTCCGCATTAGCACGCAAGACCAAGCTGGCCCGGTAGGCATGTTTGGAGACGGTCTGGCTCATTTCCATGCAGTCACCCGATCTTTGGCCACTCACTGGTATCACGTCAGCCTCAAGCGCCGACACGAGGATCGGTTCGTTGCCTACGAGGAGATGCTCAATGATGAGATGCGTCTCGTCGAGTTGCTGGTAGCGCAGGACGAGAGCCTAGTTGTGCAGGAAGTCCAGGCCGTTACCCCGAGCTGGATGAACAAGGATGGCAGTTGGAAGATGGAGAAGCTTACTTCACTGTCCATTGGACACAACCAAGCTGGTGTGGCCGTCTGTGTTCTGGAAGTAGAGGGTGGTGCTGTGTACGTCGATACGCATGAGCCTGGGCTCGGTGCCGACTCCCTGACCGGTGTCAAAGAGCTATATCGACGCGGCATGGTTCAGGCCAGTGCTGCGGCTCAGCCTAGGAGGGCGTAGGCATGGCGAAGGACAACACGATGAAGCTGGACTACCTCGTGAAGCGCTATTCGGACTTCGACCTGTTGCGTATTGCTCGAGCTGTAGGCCAAGAGTACGAAGACGAGATCACCGCGTTTCTGGTGAATGTCCACATTCATCGGCTGAGCGCTGTTGGCGTCGTCTTCGGGCATGTGCGGCAAGGGCCCCATGGTCGTTTTGCCGATGGGCACCTGATCCAGACATCCGACATCGTGAATGTCAGGAAGGAAGGTAAGTTCTGGGTGATCACGACCATGAACTCCAAGTACGTCGTGGCTACCTTTCGCCGCGATGGCGGACGCCGGAGCTTGAGGGACTTTTTCCGCCTGGTGGGTGACCACTTCCCCGGTACTCAACTGCACTGATTTAGATCGAGCCTGAGCACGCCAAGGTGTGACCAAGGCCTCCCCCTGCCTGAAATTTGGGCCCGAGCAAGGAGCTGTAAGTGTTTATAAAGTTTGAATACCTGAAATTTGCTGGCTGCCTAGAGGACATTCGAGTTTTCGAGCATCTCTCGGGTTTCGTGCAAGTCATCATGAAGATTGATGGGGTGTTAATCCCCAATATCAAAGTTCCGATTCAGATTTATGAAGAATTAGAGCAAGGCTCTCATGTTGAGTTCTATGCTCTTGTGCAGAATTCAAAAAACAAAGTGAAGAACACGGCAATTGTCCTTGCAGCCAAGACCGCGAGCGGAAGGCTCCTGCGTGTGCCGGGCATGCGCTATAAAGTGCAGCTGCATTTTTGGGTAATTGCTGCGATCTGGGCTGCTGTGGCATTTGTTTTGAGTTGGATTGCCCTGGTCTTCGGAGCGGATTTTTTGATGGGCAGCCGCTCGATGTCGCTGCAATGGGCTTTTATCAACTCGGGCGCCTCAGTCATAGGACTGCTGACAGGGGGATTCTTTGTGGGTTGCGGTATTTACCTATTTCACAAAACCTCGGTTCTCGATACGTGGAATTCGATTGCACCCGCCCTGTTAGTAGAGCGTTTCAGCAAGCTGCACCGCTGACTTCAGGACGTGCCGCATTCGCGGACGGCTGTCGTAAACCGTGCCCGGCATGCCGGTCACGGCCCTGCGGGCTTCCATCCTCACGCCTTCAGCCATCCGTGGCCTGCGCGCTCCGCTTGCATTTTGCTTACAAACGCATGGCCTTGCCCTCTCTACTTTTGCTGGTGAACCGTGACCCGCTATGACCGCGTCTCCTGATGCTCTACCCAAGATCGATATCGCAGAGTTCCGTCAGCGATACCCACAGCTGTTCTCTGACCCTGGCGTCGATGAGATTTACTGTGACCCAGGCTGGAGGAACATCCTCTTGGTACTCTGCGACACGTTGCGGGATCACCTCGCTCGCCATCCAGAGGTGACGCCCGTCACCGTGGCACAGATCAAATCCAAATTCGGCGAGCTGCACTTCTTCTATGATGGCGGGGATGCATACTGCCGAGGCGCAGTGGATGTGGCCACTGAGCTATCGCTGAAGACTTGTTCCTACTGTGGCTCACTTGGGAGACAGGTCGGCACAAAGTGGGTCAGCACGCTTTGCCCGGCACACAGCAGCATCGCCACACTCATTTCTGAGTAGCTATCGTTCTTAAGCCCAGCCTGGCCATCAATACGGTCGGGCCGTTGGGTCTTTCACTGCGATGTCGTATGCTCGTTTCGCTGTGCTTGATCAAGGACGCGGGGCATGCCGAAGATAAAACCGTTTGATATGAAGCTTCTGGATCTCCTCTTCGAAATGGAAGGGGGGTACGTTTTGGATTTTTCGAACGCTACGTTCAGCCGGTTTTTCCTCGGTGAGCTGGAGATCGATATAGACGATCCACTTTTCACAGCGGACGGCACGTCTAAGGCAAAGCGTTTCCGTAGTTTCCTTGCGCTTGCAGATACACCGACGTGTATTCGAGCATTGAAAGCGGTGTGGGCGCATCGACAAGCTCTCCTGTTGCACGAAGGTCGAGATGATCCCATAGCAAATGCCGAGGGGCGTTTTTTGACGCTCATCCAAGACCTAGAGTCAGGCACCTCCGGTAATGGCGTTGCGGGGGATCCATTTGCCGCAGTACGCAAAGTGAGCATCGATCAAGCGACCAAGCTGAAACAGGACTTGCTGAGTATCCATAAGCTTGCCCCCCAGGCGCGTGGGTACGCATTCGAAACATTCCTACAGCAGCTGTTTGAGGCCTCCAATTTGCAGCCTCGCGCACCATTCCGGAATACAGGTGAGCAGATTGACGGGAGCTTCCTCTGTCGCGGTGATATCTACCTCGTCGAGGCGAAGTGGGTAACCAATCGAGTTGGAGCTGGTGAGCTTCATATCCTTCAGGGCAAGATCAGCGAAAAGGCAACTTGGACACGAGGGGTGTTTATCAGCTACTACGGCTTCACCGATGTTGGGTTGCAAGCCTTCGGTCGTGGGAAGAGCCTGGTATGCATTTCCGGCAAGGATATCCGCGACGCTCTCGATAAGCAGATCCCATTTGCTGACGTTATCGACCGCAAAGTTAGAGCTGCTGCTGAGACTGGCCTGGTCTTTGTCGAGGTGACAGACCTGTTCTAGGCCGAGTTATCTTCAAGCCTGGGGTGGCGGTCGCGGGTCTCAGCATATACTCTTTGACGTCCAACAAATTAGGAAGCTAACAATGTCCCGCCTCGCTGAATTCCGTCGTCTAGAGCAGCAACTCGCTCAGCAATTGGCAGAACTCGAAGCCATGAAGGGTGACTCGGCCATCAAGGCTGAGATGGAGTTTGAAGAGAAGCTGCGCGCTCTCCTCGGTGAATACGGCTACAGCCTCCGCGAAGTAATCAACATCCTTGATCCAAAGGCCTCCGCACGTACTCCGGCCCCAACCGCCCAGGAAAAGACCAGCCGTAAGCCTCGCGAAGTGAAGGTCTATAAAAACCCGCACAACGGCGAAGTGGTTCAGACCAAGGGCGGAAATCATGCGGTTCTGAAGGCCTGGAAAGCAGAGCACGGCGCTGAAACCGTCGAGTCCTGGCGCCAGTAAGTATCGCGCCTTGACGGGATGAGTACACGATAGGTAGCCTAATCGTGTATGTGTCCGACACCAAAGCCTCTCTGAGGAAAAGACCTCTTTAACGGCATCTTGAAACCCCACCGTGGAGAGTCGGAGACCCCGAGCTACACCATTGAAAAAACCGCCGATTGGCGGTTTTTTTGTTAGCGGTGTGTCCCGTCCTTGGCGTAATCGGCGGGATTATTCGCGCACAACATCAGCGCTGGGTGGGATTGGGCATCGGCTGGTAGAACTTCCCTGCGTGAGCCCAATCCGCCTGTCACGACAGCGCCCAGTCAGGCTTTTAGCGGAAGCTTAAGCTCGCCCAAGCGCCCACAAATCGTTCCCCAGCAGAGCAATGCCAAGCAGCCGAACGCACATCTGAATACCGTAGTGGTGATCGGGTTCCGGCCTCCACGACAAAAACTCCCATTGTCCCCAAGATGAGGCCTGCGAGAACGACAAGTGTGGTGCCTTGCCCTTCCTTCGATGCTTGAGGGGTTTGAGTTGCAGCGCTGGACGTAGCCGTCGATGTTTTTGTATTCCTACGACGGATTCTGAAAGCAAACAATTGTGCGGAAAAGCGAATATATCTGTGGATCATCATTTGATTTACGAATGACTGACTGAACGCCGGTTAGACGGTCTATTCGTCAGTATCGGCAGCAAATTTTCAGGAAGCTGGGCGTGTTTGACTCAGCATGAGCACTGCTCGTGTCCCAGCAGGATTAAAGTTTAGCTGGTTTAGGGGGTAAGTTTTTCTTGAGCAGGGATTTGTCTAAGTGATGGCCTCTAATTAACTGGCTTATCGACTTTAGGATTGGCGAAAATCCTTTGAAATCAATATTTGCGCGGTCGGCTTTCACGATTTTCTGTGCGAACGTGTTTTTGTTATACGTGTTCTTGGAAGGAGACTTGCTCAAGATTTCGAAGGTTTTATTTTCCCAGACGGTCTGACGCACCTTGGCTGTGAAAAAATCTTCCATCATGGTCGGCTGACCATCTTTTTTTAATGGGGTCAAAACTACAGATAGGTTTTGGGTGATATAGTAAGTGGTTTGAGATTTGTCTAGGATGGTTCCCTTTCCATTGGGAATGGCATAGCGACTTCCGGTGACTTCTTTGATCGCTTTAAATATTGGCTCAGAGCCGCTGTCGTTATCAACGACTATAATGGTTGGGCTTAAAGGCGGGTGTGCTTTATATTTTCCGCAATTTTTTGCATATGAGCGTATGAATGCAGCGAGATCAGCTGAGCCTCCATTCAGATCTAGTGCTCTATGCGTCAGTTCTGAATAGTTGATGAAGCGGACTCTTAGCGCTGGCTTTCCATCCTTGCTGGCCTTGCAAAGTCGTGGAAACTTATCCATTAGAGACTTCATGGCACATGTAAGGTAAACATTATCTGTTTTGCCTTCGCACAGAATTGTAGGCAGCGGCGAGGCGTAGAAGTTCTTGTAAAATAAAAAGTCCGCATGAATTTTTTCAAGGCTTGTTTTCTTGAAGGACTCAATTTTTACATTGTTGTTATCTGCGATTTTCTTGCGGTTAAACTGATCAACCATGTATATAAAGCTAAACAACCCGTCAAGCGATTCCAGTTGGGTATAGTCCCTGATCATGGGAGCCTTCTCTATCTCCGCTCCTGGCACTTCGTCCTTTATCAGATAGTATCCGTTGTTGAACAGGTGGAAAGCCATGGCACGAGCGGTGCGTCGAACCTCCGCAGGGGTATTAGTTATTTGGTTAACGACTAGGCCGGTCACGGACTGTCTATTGGTTCGGTACTGCATGCGGGTTTTATTATGATTAAGCTTGAACCCGCTTTTTTGAATTATTTTAATTAGCGATGGGCCTGCCGACCATGAGTTTCCGCTTTCGTCAGAAGAGGCGATTTCCTCAGGAAAATCTTTCTTGTTGGTTGAGAAAGTTAAGTCGTCGGCGTACCGTGAGTACGAACAACCATTTCTCTTTGCTAACTGGACAAGCCTTAAGTCCAGCAAATGACCGATCAGATTGGAAGCGACCGGTGAGGTAGGGCTACCCTGAGGCAGCTTGTCATCATGACACATTATCTGGGCTAGGACAGTGGCCACTTTAGGGTTGAGCTTGAAATCCTTGTTGCTGATTAAGAATCCACGAATCCTACCCATGTGAATAGAGTCGAAGAAGCCCTCAAGGTCGACGTTGAACACGTACCTTCTTTTTTTATGGGGCTCTGCATTGGTGATAATGGAATGTCCTGCTTTAAAACCATGTGAAATCGCCCCCCGTGCCTGACTTTTAGCCTCAATGGTGGCCAAGCATTTGTCTAAGAGGACTTTTACTTGTTTCTGAAGAGCTTTTAGCTCATCGCAAGGAGCGCAGATTTGGCGTGGTTCGCCATTACTTTTAGGGATTGTGAATTGAGTGTATTTCGCAGGCCTCTTGTACACTAGGTACGATAAGGCGCTTGGAGTGTAATTAAGGATGGCTGCCAAGTCATGAAGAGAAGCGGCTTTCTGAAGCTGATGCAGTTCCGACATGCAACATCCTTGTTTGAGAACGGAAGCTTACAGGCACTCATATGCGTCCCGGCAGGGTATTCCGAAGCGCCCAGTTGTGAGTCACGTCGAAGCAATCTCCGACACGATGGTTTCAAATGCCGACGAAACGCGGCAAAAAATCTGCCTGTAAGCTTCACAGGAAAAGTATCGTGCTGTCATACTGCCATTGTCAAGGCCCTGGCACATACCAACTGATCGGCACCTCAGGAGTTAGCCGGCTTGCTCGACGGCATCGACAGCCTTAGCAATTAGCTCCTGGAGCTTCGGTTCAAGCGATTGCACTCTCCGGCGGTTGATAATCCTATTGGTCGTCCTTAAAGCGTAGTGTAGTCTGACCCTCTTATAAAATGGAGCACAAAAATGCTTGAGCCGCTTTTTAAAGCCCTGCATCACTACAATGATGAGTATCGCGAGCTAATCAATGAAAAGGCAATGCGGCATACGCCAGATCGTGGTGAATTTGTAAGTTTCATTCAGACAGCACTAAAGCTTACTAAACCGGAAGACTGGGGGTTCATATGCTCATCCATGGATATAGTAAACGACAGCCTGCTAGGCATTGAGCATTTCTGCAAGTATGGCGTTGACGGGCCAACGAAATTTGACGATTTCGGCGAAAAATACATTAGGCTTTATGGTGTATTGAATGCAACATACATACAGCAGCAAGCATTGCTTAATCTCCACAGAATCTCGAATGTACCTAACATCAGAGATCTGGAAGTAAGGGTTGCAGCCTTGAAGGTGCGGGAGGCTAGAAACAAACTTGGAGCCCATAGCGTCGATTATTCAAACAGAGAATCTGGTCAAACTGAAAGCTTCGTTCCGGTTCGTATAACTTTGTCAGGAATGCGGTGTGACTACTATAACAACACAACTTTGGAGCATACAGAGATTGATTTAAGTGACGCATTGCACGAGCACTTGGAATTGATGTGCGAAATATATGATGGCGTATACCGAAAATCGGTGCGGACAATTTATAAGTCAAATAAAAACAAGCAGGAAGAACTGCTGGAAAGAATTGACGATGCCCTAATCTTTAAGGATGGAGGCACCGTCTTGAGGAATGAATCAGGTGTCAAGGTATTCGTAACATCCTACGAACAAGAAAAATAGAAATTCGATCACTCTGGCTTCAAGGAGCTGAGTGATCCGAATCTATCCAGAAGCTCATTCGCCTCTTTGTCGTGGGAAGAGTCTTTGGTAGCCTGAGGAA
The DNA here is from genome assembly GCF_023277925.1 of Pseudomonas entomophila. Taxonomy (NCBI): domain Bacteria; kingdom Pseudomonadati; phylum Pseudomonadota; class Gammaproteobacteria; order Pseudomonadales; family Pseudomonadaceae; genus Pseudomonas; species Pseudomonas entomophila. Next base: position 3,114,782 of record NZ_CP063832.1, on the reverse strand, counting down.
ATCCAATAAGGATACCCAAAGCTGCTGAAGCAGATAGGTTAGCAGCCAGAGCGACTTCCGCTTTCTTGCCTGGCCCAAATTTGTAGCCGCTCCAGCTATTAGTTTCCTTATTTGAAATAATGTAGCGCTTGAGCGATGAAGCTGAATAATGCATCGCATCGTCAGAAAGATGCTTGTGAAACAAGTATTGATTCCTAAGCGAAGACATCTCTGAAACTTCTTGCCAGTTCAAGTGGCGGCCTTTGTCGCCAGCCAAGATCTCGTCCATGGCTGTAGCAACATCTTGATCTAGAGAATAGCTACCCTGCTTCAAGGCTTTGGCTTGGCCGCGCTTGGCGGCAACGTTGTCTTTATAGAGCAAGGGAATAAACTTCTCAGGGGTTTCTGCTAATGCACCCATGCAAAACGCATTTTCAAAAAGGCATCGTATCAAAATCCTGGCTTCAACAATCATACCGCGCTCGAGATTTATGAAGGCCGATTGAAAATTGCTTAAAGATCGCATAGCTGTAAGCATGGCTAAAACTTCTAAGTCCATGGTTCTGCCGTGATGCTTTTGAAAGCCAGATACTACAATGGCTTGCAAAAGCCTATTTATATCCCTCAATAAAGTAAACCACTCTTCATTTTCTGAGGTTATAATTGCGATTGTTTCATTGATGTCTGGGGAGATAAAACCTTCCCCGAAGAAACCTTTGCTAAAAATTGATTGATCTGCCATTGAAAACATCCTGTAGCTTTGATGTGAAAGACCTTAGAGTACCGTGAGAGCCTGTTGCATATCTAGCGCACCTAACTGAAAAGGCTAAGCCTTTGACTGGGCATCAAAGTCGCTTGACGATTCCTGATGAGGGAACCGTTTGGAAGGCTGCGGTCGTGCATTTTGGAATGCCTGAGCTCAAAACAGATACGAGATATGCTGCTGAACTGCCGCAAGCCTACTCAAAGCTCGATGATTTATAAACGTAAGGAATGGGCTGGAATCGAGGCACTGGAGGTCATAAAGTCCGCACGATGGCCAGGCTTCGACGTAATGCCTACCCCACCGATGACACTCGCCTGCTAACCAAGGCCGCGCAGGAGGCTGTGGAGCGTGTTTACCGTGAGGGTTTCCGATATAGCAAAGCGGAGGTGTTGCTCCTCGACCTAAGCCAGCGAGGGGAGATCACGGGCGATCTGTTCGCGGCCTCACAGCCGGTGGCGAGTGAAAAACTAATGAGTGTCCTGGACACGGTGAATGCCCGGTGGGGACGCGGCACCATGCGCCTGGCGAGCGTACCGGTCGACCCATCGTGGGGCATGCGCAGGGAGATGATGAGCCAAAGCTTTACGACCCGGATGGACGAGCTATGGACGGTCTACTGTACGTGACAGAGGTTCGTGAACCGCAAGGTTCCGTAGCAAGAGCAGAGATCCACGGCGTTAGAACGCCTAAGCTTACCTCACAGCGGCCACTTTACCTTGTCAGTAACGCTTTAAGGCCTTGAAATACATACTGAAAGTCACACAGCGCGAACCACACAGGTTTGTGGCCAAACCACCACTGCATCGGTAGACCTGCCTCAACCTCGCCTAAATCTGGTGGAGTAACAAAAATATTGGACGTTATGGTGGCCCGTTGCTAGCCTTTAGGCTGCACTATGCAATCTCAATAGATCGAAATGTGTGTTCAGCTTACACAGTCGTGGAAATATAATAAGTACAAGGTAGTTATGACAATCTTAAAAGTACCCGGCGCCGTAAAACTCACAAATAAGGAAGTCACATTGAGCAGCTCGGATACATTATGTAGCTTAGCAATGCTTAAGGTGAACATCGACTCGGGTGGTGATTACCTTGAATATCTTAAGCCTTACGTAACCGAGATTTTAGCTAATGATTGCCCGGAAGTAGTGTCAGACGCATCCATATCGAATAAGCTTCGAGACTCTTGTGGGTTGGAGATACCTCATCGAACTATTCAAATTATCTTGCAGCGCCTCGCTAAAGAGCAGTTTTTAATCAAAGAAAATGGAAAGTTTGTGCTTGGCAAGAAGCCAGTTAGTAGTGACCTTTCTGCAGAGCGAGCCAACGCATCTAGACATATAGCATTCATTGTTTCTGAACTGGTTGCCTATGCCGCGCACAGCAGCGGTAGAAAAATTACTGACGATGTCGCAACTGAGTGCTTGGTAGTATTTCTTTCGCAGTTCTCCATTCCTTGCTTAAGGTCATACCTGCGTGGCACCACCTTGCCGGCTCTCGAGAGGGATGAGAACTGGCAAGTTGCTCTCGTGGCTCAGTTTGTTGGTGAGATACAGAATCAACCAGCCATATTTGATGCGTTTGTGATGCTAATGCAAGGGCATATGTTGGCCAATGCTTTACTCTGCCCGGATCTAAGCTCGGTTTCGGACTCCTATAGCGAGGTTATATTTTACTTTGATACGCCTCTTTTGATCCAGCTGCTGGGTCTTGAAGGGGAGCAAGAAAGGCAAGCAATAAAAGAAGTTGTTGATTTAGTAAGAAGGTTGAAGGGGAAGGTATGCTACTTTACTCATACCCTAGACGAACTAACAACTTCAATTTCATCCTCGGCTGACTTTGTCGATTCCCCTCGTGGTAGAGGCACAATAGTTGCTGAGGCCAGGAAGTCAGGTAAAACCAAATCAGACCTGATCCTTATCGGTGGAAGAGCAAGCGAAATTCTTGAGGAGTATGGTGTTACGCCTGTTGCAACTCCATCATATACTAAAGAAAATCATAAGTTTGAAATTTCAGAGGAAGCATTTTCGGCAGTGCTTAGCGATGAAATTGACTATCATAACCCGCGCGCCAAAGACTACGATATTCGCTCGGTGAGAAGCATTTATGTTCTGAGGAAAGGGGCGTCTCCCCGTTCGATTGAAAAAGCAAAGGCAGTATTGGTTACAAGTAACTCATCTTTTTCAAAGGCCGCTTACGAGTACGGCAAAACTTTCGAGATGTCGCGCGAAGTTTCAACTGTCATTACGGACTTTAGTCTCGCTAACATCGCATGGCTTAAGGCGCCGCAAGGCGCTCCTGCACTTCCTAAAAAGGAAATGTTAGCATATGCATATGCAGCTGCTCGTCCCACAAAGAATTTTTGGGATCAGGTTTTAAATGAGGCCGACCGGTTGGAAAAAAGCGGCAATCTAAGCGCTAGAGATCATCAATTACTGCGTAGCAGCTACAGCGTGCAGTCCGAGCTGATGAAGCTAACTCTAGGCGAGGAAGCTGCTCTGACGGAGGAGTCGATTACTAAAACTTTGAAACGAGTATCCGATGATATTTTAAAAGAAGCGAATGACGAAAAAGAGAAAATCGAAGGCGAGCTCCTGAAGGCTAACTCGAGAGCTGATGGGCTCGAGACAAGCATTGAGGATATGAGGAAGAGAATTTTCTGGACGTCTAATGCGCAAGCAGAAAAGGAAGCGAAGTGGCTTTCGGTTGTAACTTGGCTAAGCCAAGCTGTGATTGCAGCATATGGCATATACGCCGTTTTCAATAAAGAGTCCCAGTTCTCTTGGGTTTACCTCGTTGTGGCTATTCTGGCTGGTGCTATTAGGCTGATAGGAACTGCATGGGATATAAAGCCATTGAAGGCTGGCCCGGCATATGTGAAGTGGAGAGCCGATGCTATTTACAGAAAGCGTTTCTCTGATATTGGGCTCAAGGAGCCTGAGGTTCTTGATTGTGATAAGAGCATGATAAGCTGATATGGCTGCTGATTTTTTGGAGTGATGGCGCAAACTTGATGCGCAGGTCAAGGATGGGGCGAAGGTATTAATAATTCAAACACTTGGGCGGAACTTTCATTTTAGTTAACTCTTTGTGAACATAGATGCAAGTCATCCGTCTCATCTCTGACTTGCCATCCATCCGCCAGCAGACGTATCAACCTGAATTTTTCATGGACTATCCTTCCCAGGGTCATGTTGCTTAGATTGCGCCATGCTGGCATGGCAGCGTGTGGGATAGCCATGGAGAAAGGGAAAGATCGTGAAAAGAGATCTGAGCAAGGTGCTCATGCCCGACCACCACCTGTACACCGAGGCTGTGGAAGCGCTGAAGGTCTACCATCAGGCCGAGGTTGATGGAGTCGAGGGGATGGAGCTGGAGCGTCTGCGGTTGATGGCCGAGCATCGTTTTCAAGCCGTCACTGATTATCAGCTTCGAGCCCTTGGCGGGCCGGCAGAGAAAGGCCATTGAGCCTCTGGCTGACCACGTCCTGCCTATCAGCTATCCAAGGCTTTCTGTACATCGTCGACCGCACCGATCCAGTGACGGCCATTGTCCCGTGGGCTGAATCCCAGCCTTTCGGCGAACGCTGATGCGTTGGCATTGGCAGACTCGATGGCTAAGTACCGATAGCCGAATTGGGGAGCCAACTCCACCAGGCGCTGCACCAGCGCTCGACCATGCCCAACACGCTCCTTCGTGAAGCCGATCCGAGCCAGGACGAGGCACTCCCTTGGCCAGTAGTTATTTAGTTTCACAAATATACGGATGTAGATTCGAACTGCAGGCTCAGGGCCGACACGGTCGCGAAGGTTCGCCACACCCGCTGCTGGACATACCTGGGCTTGTAAGTGAACCTTTCCAGGATGAACTCTGCCACATGAGGCTTCAGCTCCTCACAGCGCTCTTCGGCAAAGGCGCGCCATTCTTCGTCACTGGCATCAGTCGGAGGAAGTGTGGGCATCGTTTTGACCTCGGTCGCTGGCTCGAAAAACAAGTGTAGATGCCGTTTAGGTGCTAGCTGCAGCGATAATCGACAAGCGCCTGCCAAGGTCATAACCAGCGAGGCCGTGCTTCAAGGAGAAAGGTATGAAGCCCAGTGACGCGATACGAGGCGAGGAAGGGGGCATCCGGCGCCTAATCGAGGCCTATGGCTTCATTGAGCCCAAACTCTTCGGCTCCGCCGCTCGAGGCGATGACCACGAAGGGAGTGACCTCGATCTGCTCGCCACCATTCCTCCAGCAATGGCTGGCAAGATTTCCTTGTTCGACATCGCCGAGCTCGAGGATGAGCTCCAGGCCATGTTGGGTGTGCCGGTCGACTTGCACGTCCACAACAACATGCCTGAGCACCTCAGGCCATCCATCGAGCGTGAGATGGTTACGCTCTAGCCGTGAACATGCTTGCAATGATCCTAGCGTCTAGCAGGGCGTGGTGAGGCAATTCCTCCCCATCGTTCGTCGCAGTCAGGGTCGTGGCATCGGTGGGGAAATTTCTGACGTTCTGGGGCCATTTCCCATCGTCATAGGCGAGCTCGCAGAACAGCTCCCAGTCGTAGGCAGGTGCGTCAGTGGCAATATCGAGCTCTTCGTCGTAGGTTGCCAAGAACTGGAGGAGCGCCGACCTTGCCTTGAGGATCGGCATGGCGTACTCACCTCCCCAGAGTTGCGGCAGTACGATCTCCTTCACGAAATCACTGCAGTCTTCTTCTCGCCACGCGTCGCTCACTTCCACGTAGAATTCCTGGCGATCCTCGGCGACCAACGCCAGGGAGATCAGCTTTGCCTGCGCGGTGAGCTGAGTGAACTCACAATCGAGAAAGAGCCTCATCTGTTGGAACCTCTGCAATGACTAGGGCCCGCCTGAAACTGTCCCAGGAAGGCTGCCTGTGGGAAATCGCCTTGGCGTATTTCGGCCCCGAAAAGCTGTTGGAAACGATTGTAGATCTGTGGGGCGGTGCGAGCCCTCCCACAAGGCCGACCGTCGAGCACCTATCGACTGACACGCTACCCGCAGATGTCGTGAATATACTGAAAATTGCCCAGGTGCGAGTCGGGGCCCTCGTTCCAGATCGCGTGCCTGTAACAGGTGTTGTCACGTTGTACGCCCGGCACGCCAATGACCTCGCCGATGGGATCCTGGCAAGACTGCCAAGAGGCGAGCTCACCCGTACCTTGCGGGGATCGCAGTTAGAAGTCGAGCTTGGCCTGTGACGTCCACCTGCGGCAGGGAGAAGTGATGTGACGATTGATCATCGGCTGCTGGGCCTGGAGATCGCGAGGCGCAGAGCGCTGTGGGCACTTGCCGACCTACAGCCTGGAGACGCACGTGCTGAAAAGGTGCTGGATGAACTCGACGAGGTTGATCAGGGCCTGCAGGACATCGTGAGTGGTGATCAGCTCTCCGCCCAGGAGCTCGTCGATGTCATCAATACGAAGCTCCACAACGGCGTTCAGCTGGTCGTCGAGGACAGCATCCCCGAGCCATGGCTACAGCGCTTCCAAGCGGCAAGTGTTGGCTCTACCCGCCTGGCAGAGGGGCCCTACCTGCGCGACTTTGAGAAGTTCGTGGCCGTGTGGCACCAGGAGCTTGAGCACCTGAGCGCCCATCGCAGTAGGAGGTCGCGATGAAGAGAACGATTCTGGGCATGGCAGAGGCCGGCGAGCCGCTCTTGCAGCAGGCTCTGCAAGCCGTCCGTGCCCATCAAAAGGCTGTGGATGAAGGGCGACCAGCCGAGGAGATCGCAAGGCTCTGTCTTGAGGCTGATCACCTGTATCAAACCGTCATCGACTACCAGTTGCACAAGGCCGGCACGCTTGGGCAGTCAGTCCACTGATCGTCCACCTAAGTGGTTGAAGCTTGCTGATCCATGTGACCGCATGATCACGTAGTCCTGACGGCCCGGGGGCAATCAGGCAGCCAACAACGTCATTACTCCATCTTTCAGAAATGACCAGTTACTGATAACCAGCGAAATACCTGTGGAAATCAGGATGCTGAGGATGGCCCACTTCACCGTAGCCTTAACCCCTGACTTACCCTCCTCTTGGACAGGTCGAATAATATTTTTATAGATGTGCTCATAACCCTCTGACACCACGCGGATGCTATCGAAATGGCTCTGAATCTCGCGCAGTGGGCCGGACAACGGCTTGAGGAGTTCGTTTGATGCTACGTGTTTGTTGACCTCATCTATCTGACGCTTCGTGTCGCTGATTCGATTGGTCAGGGCGCTGGGATTGAAAGTCAGGATGTCGGTGATGCGCTGATCCAGGGCGACGTATTCCGTTTCAATCTTCTCAGCCAACGCTGCGACGTAGCGGTGAGTGCCGTCGTCGACGACGCAGATGATGATTGGCTTGAAGCCATCCTCACCAATTTCCGAGTAGTCGACCACTCCAGCCTGATCGAGCTTGTAAAGCAGATATTCCAGTGCATTCCAGTTACCTACAAGGCTACCCAGATCAGCCGTGACGTCGGGATTGTTGAAGTCAACGTCCCCTTTTTCGTCCGCATGGCGGATAAGGCAGAGCAGAATTCTTAGCTCTTGCAACGTTGTGATTTGGTCATCCATTGTTGTTGTCATGTAAACCGGTGTACTCAGCTTGCAGAGATGATTGGCCTGAACCTGTGAGGGCTTTCTCAGATCAATGTGAACAGATCGAACAGAAGCGGTCAGGCGCCAGGCCGGGTTTATCGCACACCCCGAGTAAAACGCCTAGATGGCGTGGCCTCATCCAACGGGCAGAACCGCTATATTCAGAACGGAAACGCCTGAACAAAGGCCACCATCCGTTTGGGGTCAGAAGCGCAAGCGGAGTGCGCCGGCCCGGAGGGCTAGAGGCGAGAAGATGGAAGCCCGCAGGGCCAAAACCGGGCGCAGCCAGGGCTTGGTGCACGACAGCTGTCCCAGGAGGGGCGAGCCAGCAAGTTTGCGGATTCAAGCAATGCCTTGAGCCCTCGCCACGCCTGGCTTACTCCGAGGAAGTCTCCTAGTTTTTTCGGATTTCTTTGCGGATTTTTCCGCACATCGTGCGCATGTCACGGCGCCTCAGGCGGCACAAGCTTGCAGGCCGGCTTACCATTCTTGGTGATCACAAACGAGTGACCCTCCTGCAGGAGCTTCATGATCCTCCGGAAACGCCGCCTTGCCTGGGTTGCACTGATTACCTGCATCTCGACCTCTTCCTGTTCATGCGCCCGTCAGCGACGTCTTGATCTCGAATGGTCGCTCACATAGTGCGACCTCACATTCACCGGCCCGTTACGCGTGTATCGAACGTGACCGCTCCGGTAATGGCCGCTGACATGCTGAAGCGTTAACCACTCAGGGAAGAACGAAATCGCCTGGGTGTGCCGCCGATAAACCTCGGGCATGTACTGCTGTAGGCACACCGCAAGCGAGTCTTCCTTCACCTCGAAGTTGTAGACGCGCCAGTAGGCCTCGATGAGATCCTTGTTCCGGCGAAGGTAGTAGCGCCATAGCCAACCAGGGTTCGGCGTCTCGTACTGGAATTTGGCCAGAGCAGGTGCCTCATCCAGCGATGCCTTGAACCCCTCCGTCCAGATCAGGAGCAGCAGCAGGGCTACCCCAGCGGCGGTCATGAAGGTCTTGTCGTAGGTGAACGAGTAGATCGCTGTCGGCGAAGCCCAGTCCCGCATGATCCAGCCGAACAGAAAAGCGGGCAGCAGGATGAGCGGCATCAGGAGCAGTCCGATAACCAGGTAAATCCAGGCGTCAATGATTTCTGGCATCTTCGACCAAACGTTCGGCATCCATGTCCTCCCTAGAGCCTGGCTGAACAGGTGTATCTCGATGGTATCTCAGCGGCGGATGCTCTGGAAATGAACGCTGAGGCTAAGCCCGAAGGGAACGTACAATACGGAGTGTGCCGACCTGTGACAGACAAGTACCAGAGAGTGAACGCCCGCAAGGGCAATGTGTGGTAGGAGAATTGTTGGTGAGAAGGAATGTTGAATAGCCCATGAGGGCCACTGATGCTCTACTCCTAGTGTCCAGGTCGGGTAGTTCATTGATTCAAAGCCCCGTAATCATTGGGTGAACCATTTAAGTAGATAAGCGAATTAGCCGTGCTGGACACTAGACAGCTTTGAGGTCAACCAGTAGCGTTGAGATTCTACTGATGTGATCTACGGGCGAGGTAAGCAAGGTGTATAAGATAGGATTCTACGAAAACTTAGATGGGGCACTCACAGCGCCAGAGGTCGTTATCCGAGAATTTCCTGGTGCTGAATATGAAAAGTTCAGAGGGAAAACCGCGATTATATGGAATGTACATTCCCTTTATAGTTCATGGCTTACAGTTTTTAATAATTACCAAGAGTATATTGGGTTGGGTAAGACTGAAGAGGAGTTGAAGGTTCATCCTCGAGTGTATGTGACGAGGTCGGCTGCTTATTCTAGTGTTTCGGAGACGGCCCGAGTAACGATTAATTTACTAGCCTCTGCTTCGGCGTTTCTAGTTATTAGTCAGCGGCTTGTAAAAGTTTTTTCATCAAGTAATAAGGGTGCATATTTAAAGTGGGATGAACTCAGGAAGACACTATATAGCCAGTCTGTGGCTTATCAGATTTGCTATGGGTTAAGAAATTTTTCTCAGCACTATATGATCCCATTTTCCGGAGTAAACTTAAATTTCAAAGGCCGTGCAGTCGAGGGTTTCGCACCCTTTATAAACAGAGATGAGATATTAAATTGCGGGTATGACTGGGGTAAGAATGGAGCTGCGGTGGCCTTGAGGTCACAGCCAGAGAATATTTGTTTGTCTGAACTGTTGGGCGGGTATTATTCTTGTTTGCGGGAAATATTTGTTTCTGCGCACGAAGTGTTTGAGGCTGAAGTTAAGGACGCTAGAAAGTGTGTGGATGATGTAATTTTAAAATTTGGACTGCCTAAGAATGTAACGCCTACATTGTTCACGATTGAATTGGGTTGTTCGGATTTTAATAAAATGTCGCAGGAAGATTTTCCTGTCGGGCTACTGAATTTCATTGATGAAGTTGTTTTAAAGGTGTAAGAAGGTATATGCTTTGCTCACTTAGGTGCTTTATGTGTTGTTGGTTGTTGTGTTGACTCTTTCATTTGAGTTTTTTTGGGCTGCCACTCAATATGTGAAGTGGAGGGTGCGCGCTAGAATAAAAGCGCCTATTTGTATCGCGCCCAACTCCATAGAAGGCGTTGACAGCATGACAAAATAGCAAGCTAGTGTACCGTTCGGTTAACTCGTTAACCTAATAGTCCAAGGGTTATTGGGTGAGGCTATTTAATTAGATAAGCGAATTAGCCGTGCAGTGCACTAGCTACTCCACGAAAGGTACAATCCTTTGGATGCTGCAAGAAAGCTTTAGTGAGTGTTCTGTATTCTGGTAGGTGAGGCAGGACTGTATATTAATCCCATAACTCATAAGCGTTTTCGAAAGAGTATCCTCATTAGATGCTCTACACACTAGAATCACTTCCTTAATACCAATGGTACATGCCACCTCGGGAACCATTGCAAAGCCAGTTACGGTTTGCGACTCGTTCAACACCTGGGCGGAGATTCGTTTCGGGCCAGAAGGTGAATCGGCGTAAATACCTTTATCACTCGTTGAAAGAAGCGTGCAAAAAAATGGGGAGAGTCCGCTAGAAATTTGAGGGTAAATTATCGCCTTGTCATACTTGTAGTATGTTCTATCTGGGGTGGCTAATAGCACGTCCTCAGACATATTAACTGAGAAACGGTTGATTGTTTCTGCGATGCCCATGTCATCGCAGATGGCTGCTAATCTCTTATTTGCTTTTAATTTTTCTATGGCTACAAGCAAGTCAAATGGAGTGGTGTCATTTATCGATTTAATAGCGCTGCCTGGGCTGCCAGGTATATCGGCATGCTGGAAGTATTCGGAGAACTGCCTAGCAACCTGTGAGCCGGGGTAGTGAGTGGTAGCATTAGCCAGGTCGGATATTGCAACCAGCCTGTCTTTAGGAGTGAGAGCCGTGAACAGACTATGGTAGTCACTAATGCTGTAGTGGTGAAAGTCTGGCGCGATAAACGATCTGTACCCATCTTCGATCTGTGGGAGTTCCGAGATTAGCTTGCATTCACTATCCAGGCTCGAATAGCGCAGTGTGTGTTCTTTCGACCTAACGACGATTAGGGGAGCTTGCGCCCCGAGAAGCTGGATCATCGCGGAGAGTTCAGATATGAAGTCCAAGGTGGAGGGAAGGGAACTGGAGGATAAATAGGAGATGCGAGAGTTGATGGCTGTCGATACAGCCTCATAAAAATCCTGGCCATCAAGGGTTCCCATGAGCCCGGAATAACGTGAGTACGCATAGTCGATTTCAGATGCTGCATAGCGAGGAAAAAATCCATCACTGACGCGTTGAATCTGTTGCCTGAGCAATCGCTGCTGGATAGCATGTGTGACGAGTTGTACTTTACCCATACCACCAATTATAAGTTTTTGTGATTTACACCAATCTATTCGGTGGCGAAGGTCAGGTGGTATATCTAGTTCATTTATAATTGTTGAACCGCACTTGGCACTCCGTTCAAGCCATTCAATTAGTCGGTAACCATCGTGGAGAGAGTCGGGTGCTAGAGGTTGGAACTGGCGCAGCCTCATTGGGTCTTTAATAACTTGAAGGGACTCCTTTCCATGGACTGCGAAAACTGCCTCAGAATTTCTTACCGAAATCCCCGCTCGTAGCATTGCGCTTAGTGTCAAATGACGTTGTTGTGACTCGGCAATATGGAAGGCTAATTCGCTTAAGTATGGTTCAGGCAAGTACCCCTCGAAGAGAGTAGTCTCACGCTTGGAAAGTGAGCTCAAAAGCTGGGTTTGCAAGGGGGGAGAGAGGCCAAGTAAGGTTGACCTAAGTTTCTTGGGTAATGTCAGGTTAGGGATGTAAAAACTTTTAGAAACAAGCACAGGCCAGAAACAATCCGGGATTGTTGCTGGTAAAACAGATGTCACATTCCTAATTCCGAGTTTGAAACGCCATGTGCAATCGTATGCGCTGCCGACCAATATAGCAGTGTCGGAGCTGCCTGCAGATAAGCGCAGGTTCAGCCGTCGATGGCTGCGTTGGGTTATGCAGTTGACGACAGTAGTACCGTCAAGGCGATGAGAGATTTCGTTAACTAAGTAGATCGTCATCAGCGAGGTCAATTAGCAAGGAGTTGATAAAGATCGAACTTTTCAGCATTTCGAGCTGACGAATTCGAGACCTCAAAAAAGCGTTTTCTTCTCTGACTTTTAGGATATGCGTCTGTACTCTTTTATCCTTTGATCTGTTGCTGGTTTTGGCCATAGAGGAAATATTGAGCTTGTCTAGGTTCTTGTTTAGCGTCTGCAAGACATTTGCAATCTCAATTGAGCAACGGTCGGGGTAAAAGATTTGGCGGCTGGTGCCGATCTCGTTAGCTAGCCACGTGAGATTCAGCCCATTGCCATGCTTCAAAAAGGGTTGCCCACCTTTGATCTTTTCAACGGCCATTGCCCTTAGTGCTACTGCTCGTTCATTCTTCAGATTCAAGCTGTTCAATTCGTTTATGAGTTCTATTGCGTCCATTTTCCCATCTCAGGTAGGCATCAGTATGCTTCTTGTCAGAGACAAGCTCGGGATCACCAGAGAAGGTTGCATGATCATAAAGCCTGCCGTTGTCAAATTTTAGATTAGGGTTTGCGTTCAAAATATCCTTGAGAAAAAAACATGTCATCTCGTATTCAAAGTAATACCCTTCACTATGAACTTTAGCTTCGTCGGGTGGATGAGGGGATTGCACAGACTGTTGTTCAGATAACACTTTTTTGTAGATTTCAATTTTCCTGTCGCGCTCTACAACCTGGCTGCGCAGCGCCTTTAGCTCCATCTGAACGTCTTCCACGACGACCTTGGTGCCAGGAACCAAGATGTGTAAATACTGGTTGAGCATCTTACGATGCTCACCATTTGATTTTCTGAACGTGGAAGGATCTATATCTATAATTTCTCCAAGTTTCTCTGCCAGTCGCGACTTATTCTCGAACGTAGACTCATCTCGTATAAGTTGCTTGATGGCGATCTTCAAGCGTCCCAGGGTGGATTTTAATTGTTTCTTTTTCGGATGAGTGCCTTTGGCCGCTACATTCATGCGGCGGCCTCAAGCAATTTGATATGCCTAGACTCAATGCTGTCACTAAGCTCACTAAGTGAAATGCCCATGGTTGTCATGATGGTTAGGATTTGAGCGGTATACATTTCTCTTGCATCAGGATCGCTCAGGGCCACTTGGAGCAAATCAGGACTTTTCGCAATTTTCTGGATGAGATGTGGATAGCCATCCCCGGTAAGTTGAGGAAAGAGTGAGCTATCTAGGATTTGAGCGATGACTCGCTGTGCGGGATTGCTCATGTTGATATCGTGTTTCACGTACTCTTTGATATCGCGCAACCTGGTGATTAAACCAACTTCGTTCTTGGCCGTTTCCAAATGTTTGTTGAGAAGCTGGCTGATGTGAAGATAACTAGCCAGTTCTAGTTTGTTTATAGTCAAGTCGTGATGGACATACTCGATTTCCTCGGGGCTAGCGTCACTGGCCTTGAGCTTCTTGAGCTGCTGAATCAGCTGCTCTGACCTACCTGCCAAACGCCTCATAATGCAGTTGATACCAGGCAAATGGTCGACACCAAATACGGCAATGGGGCAGAGCCCACATACACGCTCACGGCCAGTGAAAGCAATCAGCTGTTTGGGGCATTCGCCGTTTTTGACACAGACACACTGAGTGAAAAAAGCTACAGGCTCATTGGCAGTAGTAGCGATTAATTCTATTCCACTAGCCTCCGTCTCTATTATGGCGGAAGAAATGCTAATAAAACTCTGGTCTTTGGCTAACGCTACCCTATTGTGAGCCCATTCCCTTGGAATGACGGATTGAGGATGCGAATTTGCTTGTTTGATACCTTTCAGCCTGCTCCAGGCAGATGATGCCACCTTGGCATTTGCAATATCTATCTGCTCCATAAGCTCTTTCGCATTAGGGACTACGTAATAGTTGGTCGTATATTCATTTTCATGTGCTACCTGTCCTTGAATAATGGAAACCTCTAGGTGCCCATAAATTTTCATGTGCGTGATCCACGTTGCTCGCAATGCGTGGGGGGTGTGGATAGCCATGAGTTTGCCATCGACGCCAGTCTTTACGAACGTGTGATGGCGGTCTTGTGGTACTAATGAATTATAAACTTCTTCGATGCCTTTAAGGATCTTAGGCCAGACCAATGTGTATGAGTTATCTGAGAATGGTTGGCTGTAGCTCACCCAAGGGCTTCTGAATAGTGGATATATTGGCCCGTATTCTTGTGGGTCGTCTTGGTCGCCTTCATAAAACGTAGGAGTAACTGGTCTGGTGAAAATATTGGTTTGGAACTCCTTTTCATCAAGTAGTGAGTTCATCACATCACTTGATATCACTGCGGGGCGTTCTTTCCCGTTTTTATCTGTATTCACAAATATCATGCAGGATGAGAGAATTGGATAGTTAGAGCCTTGAACAAATTGATCGAATGTGTTGATGTCAAGCCATTGACAGTTCTGCATCCTCAATCCCGTGTACAGGGCGATAGACAGCATTCTGACTACGGTCATCCATGGGACTGAGATGGGATTGCTGATATTTGAATATCGCCCCAAATACCACGAATACACGTTCACAATTCTTGTGAGAGGGATATCGAGAGAATCATCAATTGAAGACTGAATCTTGATAGTATAATCTAGGCCAAGATCTGAGAGAGTTATCCATTCTTGGGATTTTATTTTTTCAATTAGGCTTTCGCTAATTTCGTTATTAAGTATCTTTGTGCGAATATTAACCCCTATATCGTTGATGGCTTGAATATAGGATTTGGCGATCAGTGTTGAATCAAGCGGTAGCGGGACTTTATTGCTGCTCCCACGTGAGCCACTGCCTGTGCGGTCGATTATAAGATTCACCGGGTTAGCAAACTCGGCGTCCATCGAGCTTCCAGTTACCTGGTTAAGTAGCACTCGGTTGGCTCGGCAGAACTCAAAAAATTCGAAAATGTGAAGTACAAAAGATGACTTGGTCTTTTTGCTATACGCTTGGTCGTAAAATTGGCAGGCGGTGATCGGCAGGGATATGTCGCCTGGGATTCCTGCTGATTTAAACAAATAGCTTTTTTTGTCATCCTCGCTTATATGGTTGTTCCAAAATAGAACTCTCTCAAATTCGCATATTGATGTAGGGAGTCTTATCAGGGAATCAGGGTTGCATTCAAACCAAATGGGCAGATAACAGAACAAGTAATCAAAAAGAAAGTTTATGTTCTTGATTTTGGTTTTCTTTGTGGAAGTCGAATCACCGTTTTTTTTAATGTGCTCCAAGAACATTTTGCTTGCAGCAATCCAGGTGCTGCTAACCTTGTTAAGGTCAACATGCTCTCGAGTGTAATAGTGACTGTTGTTCAGCCAGCTGAAATCTTTTAGTGACTTCGGTATTTTGCGTAAAACTAATGCAAGCTCCGCAGGGCTATAATCGTCTCCACTTTGAATGAAGCTGTCGATTGCTTCCTTGTACTTTGCTTTGATATTAAGATCTTTCTTGACCGCTTTTTTTTCCTGGCTAATATTTCTCCTCTGGCGCTGACGCTCTACGCGGGAAAGCCCCTTAGCTTGGTGGGGGGTGCAATTATAGTATTCCTTGAACTCATTGTAGGTTTGAGTTTGTTTGCCAGGAAAGTTGAGTGTTGATTTATCAGCGCTCAAGAATTGTTGATATTTCTCGAGATAAAAAACTTGCTCTTGTGTTATTCGCTCGGGGTGTCGTGATGAGAATGCATTCAGCCAAGCTTGATAGCGAAAATCATTGTTATCATGGTCTGTAGATTTGCTAATGAACGGGGCGGCATCCCACACTTCTTCAAATGACACCTCCTCAGGGGAATGCCAGTTGGTGCGATACTGGAAAACCCTTGACGGTTTAATGGTCTGAGGAGCAGTGGTGGCTAGGTTATAAATGAAACCTTTGCTCTCTTCAGTAAGTATTGGGTATTTATGGAATACACCCTCAGTGGTGAAAGTGTACGGTAGAGTCGCTTTGCCTTTAATCCAAAGCAGTACGAACATGGCACGAAATGGAACTCTCAACCCTAAGGCGTCTTCGAAGATTTTTGGTGAAAAGCCCATAAGTTTTCTGTACAGGCCCGAAATTTCAGTACGCTCGCTAGCTTTTTTGATACAGAGCTTGTACATGATGTGCATCTCTTCATGAGTGAAATCATAAAGAGATCTATGAATTTCGATGCCTTGTAGGGCGAAGCGGCTTCTGGCCTGGGCACTTTTAGATTCTGGGTCGTATCTGAAATTTACACCAATTTCATTTTTAGTCCATTTGGAAAGGGCTGATAGTGCCTCTCCCATTTCTAGGCTAATATTGGTAGAGTCAAGTGTTTCGACTTTCGTGCCGTAGTTAATCATTTCTCATCCGGGATTTAAGCTCGTTGCCTAATTCGATATATACTGCAGCTCGAATCTCATTTATGTCCTGGTTTGTTTCCAGGTACATCTTGTTTCGTTCGGCTATTTCGATTTCAGCAATTATGTTTTCCTCTGAGAGTTTGGCATACATTGCTGTCGTCTTGATGTCCTTGTGGCCCATCAATACTTGGATTTCAGCTAGCTCAAGACCAATAGTTGGTCGGCCTGGGATGTAGACAAAGTTTCTGGCCCAGACTCCATAGAAGTGCCTCAGACTGTGGGAGGTAAAGATTTCATCCTGGCTCTCGTTCGGCCATAGTCTTTTCTGAGCCTTCTTCAAGGATCTATTGAATAACTTGTTGGTTGTGTTTGGTTGTTGGCATGTAAGCAATGGCATGCCGTAGGTTTGTTTTGAATTTGAAACAAATAAATAGTCACTTGAAGAATTTGGCCTTACAGCCAGGTATTCTGAAAGTGACTCATAGAACGTCGCCTTGAATGGTTCGAATAGCACAAGTGCCGCAGTGGTGCGGCCTTTGTAGGCTAGTTTCTTATGAGCCTGTGCACCGCTTGGGTTTCGATGGAAATTCGGGTCTTCAATCTTTATGGTTCGTGCAATCTCATCAATGTCCTCAATCCTCAACGCCCAAAGCTCGGATTGACGCACTCCTCCTGCTGCCATTAGTGCCGCACAGCAACGATGCATTGGGTCTTCAATTCCGTTAAGGAAGCTCTGGATTTTGTTAATGGGGAAGTGTTTGGGGAGGCTGTTGCCTGGAACTTTTCCACCGCGAATTCCACCTGCTGCCAGGTTGTTGTAGGTGTCCGACTCTCTGTCGTACTTCAATGTTTTATTATGGATGCTATCCATCTCTGCTTTTGAACGCTCTCTATCTTCTAGTATAGGTAGCGACTTCACATGATCGAATGCATTGTTTCCTGTAAGAATTTTCAGCAGCCTTGCAGTATCTTTGAGCTTGACCTGTGCTAAACGTAGGAAACCATTTACTGGTGCTAAGTAGGTATTTGCGCTGACGCACGATACAGGCTTGTGTTGGAGTGATATGGCGGCTTTGCGGATTACGTAGTCTTGGCTTTCGGCGCCATTTATTAAGAAGTCGTAGTAAAGGTAAATTGTTTTAATGGCGGCTTCTTCTTTAAGCGGGGAGGAACCCATTACTCCGGTTTCATAACTGAAATCAAAAAAACGAGCCAGGTTTCTAGTGTATTGCTCAGGTGTATCGCTAGAAAATGTTTGTCTAATCTGGTTGCAGATGTAGTCCGAGTGAGTATTAAACGCCTCAATTGGCTCACCTGTGGTTAAGTCGTAGAGTCGAGGGTAGCCGGCAACCACGTAGAGCACGTTCTTCATGCGGTGGTCATCCCGCTAGCGGGCATCGCGCCAAGCACCTGGTAGAGGTAGCCTGATGATGCTGACTCTGCACGCTGGCCTGGTGACGGTTCCAAGCTAGGGAAGGCGAAGGTGTCGTTAGCCTCAAGAGGAGCACTCGTGCGGAGATCGGCTTCTGCTACCAGGGCGCAACCCTTGATGCAATCACAGAGCTCCAGGTGGTCTGCGGCCCTCACCGGAGGCATCCTCCCTGGCAACCGAATGCAGGGAGCGGTTCGGTGATGGTGGTTAAGAGTCTTCGGTGGTGAAAAATAATTAAGCATATATTGACACTGGGGCTTGATTTAGGTATAAGGTTCTGCCGAGCACTATACATTCTGTTTTTGTTCTTTGTTATTCCTTTTTTGGCTATAAATTAGCCATCTTATTCCTTTATTCGATTTTCCTATTCTTCCTTGATCTCTAGCTTGAGATGAAGGGTGTTCGTGCGCCTGGTGGATTTGTAGGGTTGGTTCGAGGGTGTGTTGATGTTGTGTGGATGCTTTCTGGCGTGACTGGGCGCCATCACGGCGCATTCATGAGGGGGTATCAGGGGAGGGGGTTGGGTGCGGTTTTCGCGCTTGCGAGGGAAGCTGGTGTGGTGGTGTGGCAAGGCCGCACCCCGTAGCTAGGATGCTTGTAGCGGGACTTTCCTATGGTCACAGAAATCGAGAGTTCTGGTGAGAATTGAGGGGTGCAGGGGGCTACTCACAAGGTGGGATTCTTGTGATTATGAGGAGATTTGGGGGGGTGGATTCTGGGCTGGAGGCCGCGTATTTCGGGGGTTGGAGATGGAGCGGGTAGAGGGAATCGAACCCTCAACTGAAGCTTGGGAAGCTTCCGTTTTGCCACTAAACTATACCCGCTTTGCATCAGACGCTTGGTCACAAAATGGCGAGTCCTATAAGAACCCTCAACTAAAGCTTGGGAAGCTTTCGTTTTGCCACTAAACTATACCCGCGTTTGCGCCCGACTTTTTACCATAACCCCTCCCGGATTAGAAGCCCAAGGTTATAAAAAGCCTGTCGGCGGCCTGTAGCCCACGGGTCTCAAGGCCCACAGGACGCCGATGCGCTCAGATGGCCAGTGCATGCTGCGCATGTACGGGTGTACAGCGTTGACGGGCCTCGCGCACGGTCGGCTTGAGGAAACCTAGCATGGCCGAGCGGGTATCCTCGCAGGCGCCCTTGTGCTCCATGTCGAGGAAGTGGCCGGCCTCTCGGATCACGCTGAAGTGGCTTTGCCCCACATGTTGGGCGAACTGGCGGGCATCCTTGACCGTGGTGTACTCGTCGCGGTCACCGTTGATGAACAGCACCGGGATGTCTATGTTGCGCGCCGCCTTCAGCGCCCGCTCCAGGTCGTGGTCGAGCACCTGGTTGATGTGGAAGAGCATCTGTGCGTACTCGTGGCTGTCCAGGCTGCTGACGTGGCGGTAGTTGAAACGCTTGAACAGCGACGGCAGGTACTTGCCGATGGTGTCGTTGACCAAGTTGCCCACCTGGTAGCGGTCACAGGCGGCCAGGTACTGGCAACCGCGATCCAGGTAGTCGCGCATCGGCGCGTTGATCACCGGCGAGAACGAACTGACGATGGCCTTCCTCACCCGCCGCGGCTGGTGCGCCAGCGCCAGCAGCGTGCAGGCGCCGCCCCAGGAGAACGACAGCACGTGGTCGGCCTGGAAGCGCTCGATCAGCTCGAGGAGGATGTGTGCCTCGGTCTCCTTGGTGAGCAGGCGCTCCTGGCGGTTGTGGGGCTTGGACTTGCCCGCGTAGGGCTGGTCGTACAGCACCACGTTGAATTGCGGGTGCAGGTTGCGCACCGTCTGGGCGAAGGACGCGGTGGTGGCCAACGAGCCATTGATCAGAATGATCGTCTTCTCGGCGCCTTGCGCGCGATGGAACTCCGTGTAAACCCGGTACTGCCCTTGGATATCAAGTACAGCGATTTCTGGCCTCATGTCATCGACTCCTGGCGCAAAAAGGGTATTCGCGTCACCTAGGGTGCACGTTCTTTATGACAGGTAGGCATTTGCCTGGAAGAGAAACCGGTGGGCCCTTGTGTCGATCCTTGACGCGTGTGTCGACGGTATTGTTGTTGCGGGCGATTTGCCGTGCCCCAGGGCGTCGAAGCGCTGGGTGGCCGGCAAAGGGCGTCCGATCTGCGGTGTGACTTGCTGGTCACTTGCAGACTGACGATTCGATTCAAGCAGTGGGGAGCGGATCGCGCAAGTGCCGTTCGGGGAAAAATGTGACGCGCAGGGCTCGGTGGTCGTGTGGCGGTTTCTTCGCACAATCTGGCCCATTGCCCTGATCCCACCTTTGTAGGAGCGGCTTCAGCCGCGA
This sequence comes from Pseudomonas entomophila, assembly GCF_023277925.1. NCBI lineage: Bacteria > Pseudomonadati > Pseudomonadota > Gammaproteobacteria > Pseudomonadales > Pseudomonadaceae > Pseudomonas > Pseudomonas entomophila. The sequence goes on along the minus strand of NZ_CP063832.1, from coordinate 3,094,815 downwards.
TCACCCGCGAAGCGGGTGCCAAACCACGGTGCCTGCATCGCGGCTAAGGCCGCTCCTACAGAGCCTGTGCGCCAGCGCAGCCAGGCTCGAAAAGGCGTCTTATACCGAATTGGTCTCTTCGGCCGTGAGCGCCCTGAACTCACCCGGCGCCAACCCCGGATCCAGCGCGATGGTGCCCATGCGTTCCCGGTGCAACCCCACCACCTTGTTCTGGAAGTACCCGAACATCCGCTTCACCTGGTGATAACGCCCTTCGACGATCGCTAGCCTGGCTTCGCGGGGGCCGAGGATGACCAGCTGGGCGGGCAGGGTGGTGAGGTCTTCGAAGGCGAAGTAGAACCCTTCGCGGAACTTGTCGACGTAATGTGCGCCGATTTCGTCTTCGGTCTGCACGCGGTAGATCTTCGGCAGCTTGGTGCGCGGCTGGGTCAGCCGTCGCGACCACTGGCCGTCATTGGTCAGGATCATCAGGCCGGTGGTGTTGTAGTCCAGACGCCCGGCAATATGCAGGTCTTCGCGCAGTTCGGCGGGTAACAGGTCGAGCACCGTGGGGTGCTGTGGGTCGCGGGTGGCGCTGACATATCCAGCAGGCTTGTGCAGCATCAGGTAGCGAGCGGGGCGTCCGGCCTGCAGCAGCTGATCGTCCACCTCGACACGACTGAATTCACGCACGTCATGCAGTGGATCGCTTGCCACTTCGCCGTCCACGCGCACGCGCCGGTTCGCCAGTAGCAGGCGCACTTGCTGGCGGTTGTAGCAGGGCAGGTTGCCGAGGAATCGGTCGAGGCGCATGGCGGGAAGGTCGTGGGAAATCGGCGCGCAGTCTAGCGGATCACGGGTGTTCGCGCTGCCTTGAGTTGTTCGTCCACTGCCGCGCAGCGCGGGCACAGGCAGGCTGTGTCGCGCAACGCGGCCGGCAGTGCCTCGAGGATGGCGGGGTCGATGCTCACGTTGAAGCACCAGCATCCCTGGGTGGCGCTGCGTGGGTCGGCCAGGCCGCATCGGTTGGCGGCGCCGCAGGCGGGGCAGCGCTGGGGGTCAGTCATGGTCGGTTCCGGGCAGTTCGCTGCAGACGCGGTTGCGGCCGCTCTGCTTGGCACGATAAAGGGCATGGTCGGCGCGGGTCAGCAGGCTGTGCAGGGTGTCTTCGCGCTGCAAGCTGGACAAGCCGATGCTGGCGGTCAGGCGCAGCGGCTGCTCGTTGTAGCTGAAGATCAGTTGCTCGGTGCGCCGGCGGATCTTTTCCGCCACCTCGATGGCCTGGCGCCCGTGGGCTTCGCGCAGCAGCACGACGAACTCCTCGCCGCCCCAGCGGCAGAGTATATCGGACTGGCGCAGGCTGCCCTGCAGCACAGTGGCGAATTGGCGCAGCACTTCGTCGCCGGCCAGGTGACCATGGGTGTCGTTGAGCGCCTTGAAGTGGTCCAGGTCGATCAGCAGGGCGACCAGTGGCGCGTTGTCGCGCTGGGCCTCGACCAGCGCCTGGCCGGCCAGCAGGTCGAAGCTGCGGCGGTTGGGCAGGCCGGTGAGGCTGTCGAGGGTGGCCAGCGCGGCTGCGTTGTCCTGGTGGCGCTTGATCATGGCGTTGAGCAGCGACAGCACCACCAGGGTGATCATCGCGCAGATCGCCAGGTTCAGGTACAGCGACTGGCGAATGCGGTCCAGGGCGCCGCTCTCGCGCTTGTCCACCAGCAGGTACCAGCCCAGCTCCGGTAACAGGCGCACATTGAGAAAGTGGCTGTGGCCGTCGTTGTCGTGGTACTCGTGGCTGCCTTCGGCGGGTGTTGGCAGGTGCGCGAGCAGATCCTGCCATTGGTTGCTGTCGCTCAGTTGCTGGCCGGCGCGCAGGCCGTGGGGGCCCCCGTCGGAGCCGGTCAACAGCACCTTGCCCTGGGCGTCGGCGAACAGCACCGCGCGCTGGTAGCGGCGCTGGTAGTCGTCGATCAGGCGCACCAAAGACTCCACGCTCAGCCCCACGCCCACCGCGCCGATGAAGCGCTGCTGGTAGTCGAGCACCCGATGGTTGATGAACACCGTGAGCTTGTCCTGGTTGGCCATGTCCAGGTCGACGTTGATTTCGTAGGGTTTGCTGGATTGGCGCAGGCGGAAGTACCAGGTGTCGCGCCAGCTGTCGGGCCTGACCTGCTTGAGCACGCCCTTGGCCTGGTAGTAGGTGAGGCTGCGGTCGGAGACGAAGAAGCTGGTGCAGGTGTCCTGGCTGCCCATCACCTCACCCAGGAAGCGGGTGATGCGCTGGCTGTCCTGCTCGCCGCCCAGCACCCAGTCACGCAGGAAGGTGTCTTGGGCCATCATCGACGAGATCAGCACCGGGCGGATCAAATCCTTCTGGATTTCCGAATAGACGGTGTCGGACGTCAGTGGCAGCTCGGTGTTGACGATGCCGTCGCGGATCGCCCCGCGCGAGGCGTAGTAGCTCAGCAGCGAGGTGGCCAGGAAGCCGCAGGCCAGCAACAGCAGCAAGGCGAGGATCAGCGAGCGTTGCGAAAACAGGGCGGACGGTGAAGGCATGATCTTCCCGAGAGGTGTGCCGGTGGCCACATTCTAGTGAGATGACCGAAAAATGACTGCATGTTTTTCAGGGTTATACGGCATGTTTCAAATTATTGCGGAAACGGCACCGAACCCCGGCGCCGCTGTCTGATGCAATGTCGACACACGCATCGTCGTCGACGCCCGCCAGCGCCGCTGTGCCGGGCCCTTTCGCGGTCCAGGAGGCCGCCATGTACCCACGCATCCTGCTTGTTGTCCTGTTGGGACTGCTGACATCCGCCTGCGCGCCTTACTACGAGAGCGACGGCTATTACCGCAGCGACTACTACACCACCGATCGCTACGTGTACCCGGGTTATTACCGTCAAGACCGCTACTACGTGGCGCCGCAACCGCGTTACTACTACCAGCCCGCACCGCGTTACTACCGGCCGGCGCCGGTGCCGCAGTATCGCCCGTATCCCCCGCCCGGCGTGCAGCCGCGCTGGCAGGGCAACCCGCGGTACGACTACGGTAACCGCCAGCGCTACGACTATGGGCGGGACCGCGATCGCAACGATTACCGCAATGACAACCGAGGGGGCCGGGGGGATCGCTGGCATTCCAATGGGCGCGGGGATCACGACCGCCGGCCGGATGGCGGGCGGGGAGGGGATCGCAACTGGCAGCGGTGATGTTGAGTCCGGTGCTGGGAGTTGGGTCCTCTGTAGGAGCGGCTTTAGCCGCGATGCAGGCAACGTGGTGTCCAGCACCCGCTGCGCGGGTGATCGCGGCTGAAGCCGCTCCTACCGTGTCATGGGGCCGGTACCGTTCACCCCAGATCCGCCAGCGGATGGCGCCCCTCCCACACCTTGGTGAAATGCGCCTCGACCACCGCCGCCGGCACCTGTGCCACATCCGGCCAATGCCAGTGCGGCGTGTTGTCCTTGTCCAGCAACCGCGCCCGCACGCCCTCGCTGAACTCCGGGTGACGGCAGCAGTTCAGGCTCATGGTGTATTCCATCTGGAATACCTGGGCCAACGACAGGTAGCGCGCCCGGCGGATCTGTTCCCACACCAGGTGCGCGGTCAGCGGGCAACCTTCGTGCAAGCGCTGGCCCGCCGCCGCCAGTAACGGGTCGGCATGCCGCGCCAGGCCACTCAGCGCACGCCAGGCGGCCACCGGGTCGGCCACATCGAGTACTTCATCGATCACCGCCCGGCGCGCCAGCCACTGCCCCTCGGGCAATTCAGCGCAGGCACGGTGCTGTTCGGCCTTGAGCAAGCTGTTCAATTGCAACGCTGTCTGTTCCTGCCAGTTCAATTGCAGCAGCTCTTCGATCAGCGCCTCCTGCTGGTACTCGCCAAGGAAACGGTCGGCCAGCCCCAGGTCCAGGGCATCGCGGGCGTTGATTGGTGCGCCGGTCAAACCAAGGAACAACCCCAACGTTCCCGGCAGCCTGGAAAGGAACCAGCTGGCGCCGACATCCGGGTACAGCCCGATGCTGATTTCCGGCATGGCCAGGCGGCTGCTGGGGGTGACGATGCGCACGCCGGCACCCTGCAACAGCCCCATGCCACCGCCCAGCACATGGCCATGGCCCCAGCACAGCAGCGGCTTGGGGTAGGTGTGCAGGCGATGATCCAGGCGGTATTCATGGGTGAAGAAGGTGGCGGCCAGTGGCGGCACGCTACCAGGGTGTTCACGGCAGGCCTGGACCAGCGCGCGCACATCGCCACCGGCGCAGAAGGCCTTGGGCCCATTGCCGCGCAGCAGCACGCAAACGATGCCTGGGTCCTGCGCCCAGGCCTGAAGCTGCTCGTCGAGCACCTCGATCATCGGCAGGGTCAGGGCGTTGAGCGCCTTGGGCGCATCGAGCGTGGCGATGCCGATGCGGGCGCCGTCGGCGCCGGTGAGTACCTCGCAGTGAATGGCCATGGGCTACCTCGCGCAAGTCATCCCCTCAGTATGGCCCGTCGCGGCGCGGCTGCCGGTCGCCGGTCGGATCGATTGACAAGCCGGCGAGGCTTTCCTAGTGTCGCGCCACTTTGCTATTGGATGCCCCCATGACCGACGACGATCGCATCAAGCTCGAACCCAGCTGGAAGGCCGCGCTGCGCGCCGAGTTCGACCAGCCCTACATGCACCAGCTGCGCGAGTTCCTGCGCCAGGAATACGCCGCCGGCAAGGAGATCTACCCGCCCGGGCCGCTGATCTTCAACGCCCTGAACTCCACGCCGCTGGAGCAGGTCAAGGTGGTCATCCTTGGCCAGGACCCTTACCACGGGCCGGGCCAGGCCCACGGCCTGTGTTTCTCGGTGCAGCCTGGCGTGCCCGCGCCACCGTCATTGGTGAACATCTACAAAGAGCTGCAGCGCGACCTGAACCTGCCCATTCCCAACCACGGCTACCTGCAAAGCTGGGCCGAGCAGGGCGTGCTGCTGCTCAACACCACCATGACCGTGCAGCGCGCCAATGCCGCCTCCCACGCGAAAAAGGGTTGGGAGTTCTTCACCGACCGGATCATCCAGGTGGTTAGTGAGCAGTGCCCGAACGTGGTGTTCCTGCTGTGGGGCGCCCATGCCCAGAGCAAGCAGAAACTCATCGACGGCACCCGCCACCTGGTGCTCAAGTCGGTGCATCCGTCGCCGTTGTCGGCGTATCGCGGGTTCTTTGGGTGTGGGCATTTCAGCCGTGCCAATGGCTTCCTGCAACAGCATGGGATGGCGCCTATCGATTGGTCGTTGCCGCCGTTGTAGTACTGCCGCACCTAGCATTTTTGCCAGTTTCGCCCTTCTGGCCATCGGCCTAAATTGCCCCCACGGCTTCGACAACTGCTTGTCGAAGCCAAACCAGGGGCTGTGCGATGACCATTCTCATTCATAAAAAAGGCACTCAGGCTGCCCTTATCGCTGGCGATGACCTTTTCGCCCTGGCGGCACCCCGTTTACTGAATGTCTTGCCGCTGATGGCCGACGAACAAGGGATATTCACACTTCCAAGAGCGCAACAGCCGTTGCCGCTGCAATTCGAAGTGGAGGCCTGGCAAGGCTATGCGCGCGATTATCAGGACCTCGTCAATGCTGGCTGGGTGTCGCCCCGGGTAGTGTTCCAGGCCGTTCGTGATGGCCAGCGAGTTGGCGACGCCGTGGTCAGCGCCATGACCGCCAACCCAGGCGACCTGTTTCCAGTAACCCTTGCAATTCAGGCACCCGCGCCGTTGACCGATGCCATCTTCAACATCGAATACGATCAATGGATTGAAGGTGTTGAGAACGACGTCAGGTCGGGTTCGGCGCGTGTGCATTACGATCGTCAAGCACCCAACGAGGGCAACCCCTTCACCCTCTCCGGCCCATCCCGGATCGACGCCGAGCACCTGGCCGCCAACGGCGGCTTCGCTCGCTTCACATTGCCTCGGTGGCCTGATATCCACCTGGAAGACCAGGTACAGATTTACTTCCGCCCGGTTGGGGGCGTGGCGCCAGCGCAACCGATCGCCACCATAGTCATCTCTGCAGCGAACATCACGCCCGCGACCATCCCGCTCCTTATCGAACAGGAACTCCTCAGCGATGGCGCTTTCGAGGTCACGGCCCGGCTACAGGACCGTGCGGGCAATATCAACCTGGATGGCACCCGCCTGGATGTGCAGGTCGATCTAGGTTCAGGCGCGGTCGATCTGAAGAAAATCCAGGTACACGCCGAATTCATCAGCCTGTTCGGCCACATCAACTGTGCCGCGCTAGAGCGCGCGGTGGTTGAGCCCTGGCCTGACCCTGGCATTCCGAAGGGGTTGCGTTTTCAGGTCCCGCTCCCGCAAGACGGACTGCAGGTAGGTGGTGTCGTGCAGATGAGCTGGCAACTGTGCCGCGACAACTGGGGCAAGGAGCCACTTGCACCTGTCGCGTTCCTGCCAGCAATGCCATTGCGGCCCGATGGCTACTTGCTCATGGACCAGATACAGGAACTGATCGTCGATGAACTTTTGAAAATTCCCTCTGTGCCGAATGTGTTCGATGTATCGGTGCGTGTGGGCTACAGGGCCAGAACGGCGGCCGGTGGGTGGCGAAGCGCCCCGGACGCGGTGTTCTGGCTCTCATTGCAATCAGCGGGCGGTGGTCTATGTGCCGGCCGCTGGATGTTGTCGCAGTTAAATGCCAACTTGAACCGGAGCATCAACATGACTCAGTACGAAAGTATGGGCGGTATCCAACCCGTCGAGTTGTCGGAAGCGGAAAGCAAGGCGCGGGATCAGCAGGTGCAACTGGATCTGCAAGCCAAGCGCAACGAAATTCTTCAGAAGAGGACCAGCAAGCCGACCAAAGTTAGCAAAGTGATAGGCGGCAATGGCATGTTTTCGTCGACTTTGGCCGACGAGTTTACTTTCGTTGGTGCTTTGGAGAATGACACCCAGACCCCCGCCAGATGGCCTCACAACGAAATACCCCTGGCGGCAATGGATGCGAGCAACCCTAATGACTTCCCCTACCTGAATGTACCGGCTTGGGGAGACCTGGGGGGTACCCCAGGTTCGGAAGATGTGTTGACTCTGCTTTACAACGGAGTGCCTTGGCGGGACGGGCCGACTTTCCGCCTACCCTATCCAACGCCAGTGGGGCAGCAATTTCCTGTGGAATTGCAAATAACGCCGGAGATGTTGGATTCGCTGCCGGAAGGTGTAAACACCGTTAGTTATTCGGTGGACAATACGTCAGTCGGCAACCCCGATGAAGCACTGCCCCAACCCATCTTCCTTGATCGTGTCGCGCCGCGGCACACCAGCAGGCTGCTCCCGCTGGACGCCTTGCAACGGCCTGCCAACTTGCCGGCGCCACCCGTCGGAAGTGATCCGGTTTTCAATAGAGAGTATCTCGATGCCAACCCCACCGTGTTGTTCCCGGTGCCCGCATATGTCATAGAGCGGCGTTTCGATCAAATCGAACTTCGGGATGCCACGGGGGGCGCGACAATCTTTGGGCCGGTACCACTCTGGCCGCAAAATGAAGGCGCGCGTCAACCGAATGTTGTAGTGCCTGCGACCGTTCTGGAGGCGTTGGGGCTTGGCCGACATCAGCTACGTTACGTACTCATCGATCGGGCAGGTAACGTCAGTGGGTTGTCCAATGGCTTCAACCTTGAAGTTCAATTGCAGCCGGTTCCCAGCAATCTTCTACCGCCCATCGTCGTTGCTGCTATCAATCGCTCTCATTTCAATCCATCAGGAACTTCATTACCCGTCGGTATTCCGGTTTATACCGGTGCGCTCGCAACCGACCAGATCGTTCTCTCCTTGCACGATGACGCATCACCCCCCAACCTCGTTGATACAATCACATTGCCCGCATTTGATCCGAACCTGGATCCCAATCCGATCCAGATTCCTTGGGCATTCATTTCCAGGCTTGATGCGCGCGCTGTTTTCCAAGGCACTTGGAGCTATATCGTTCGACGTGATGGCGTTGATTATCCTGTGGCTCCAGCACTCCCTCCGTCAGCGATTTCCGATATCGACTTACGTGTCGTCGGGCCGGTCAACCCGAACGATCCTGATCCCATAAACCCGGTGCTCACGGTGCTGGAAGTAAATGGGGGAAGTGGTCAGTCGCCTGCCAATACCATTACACCCAATGACACCGGCCTCGCCGGGACGATGAAGTTTACCCCGTATCCTGGAGCGGGTACGACGGACCACCTGTCGTTTTACTATGGTGTTGATAACAATGGTGAGCCGCTACTCGTCTGGCAGGGGACCGTCGCGGACGCGGCTGCATTGACTCCCTCGAACATGATTCCGCTTCCCTGGACAGCCATCCAGGCACAAGGCAATGGCGTCATCAACGCGCTGTATAGAATCAGGGAAAATGCGGCGGCACAGAATTTCCAGCAGTCGTTGAACACTCAAGTCACCGTGAGTGCGATCACTGTCGAGATGAGGAACTTTGTCTGGTACGACGCACCCAATGCGCCGTTGGCCCAACAGAACCAACGGCCAGGTGCAACGGCTACCGGTGTCGTCAACTGTTCCGCTTCGCCTTGGAACTTTATCACGCTGATTCTCCGTGATTTTCGGGCAGGCGATCCGGGTGACGATCCTCTGCTGCCAGCGGTGACCCTTCAGGCTGGCGACCTCGTTACCGTGTTCTGGGAATACCATCCAGGCACCCTGCTGGGTGATTCGGCCGCGCCGCCTGCTGTACTGAGGGTGCTGGACGAACGCCCGGTGCCTGCGAGCTTCCGTGCGGGGGATGCGTTCAGGTACGAGATCAACTACCAAAATGATCTCTATGCCCAAGTCGCTAACCCGCCTGCCCCAGCAGCTGACTCCATCGTCTGCCGGTTCTCTGTTCGTCGTGGTCCTGAAGTATGGATTTCGCGCAAGTGTCTGGTGCGCTACAACACACGGCTTGCGGGAAATACGTTGTGCCGCAACTGGGTAGTCAATCCATAAATGTAAGTGATTTGCGTTCTGACTTGTGGGAATTTTAATGCTTACAAGTCAGAGCGCGGCTTTTATCCATGCATGAAGTTGTATTTTCCTACATCCATGCCTCTTGACGCCTTCTAGCATCGCCACCCGATTCCAAACGGGCTTTCACACCCTTCGTATTTCGGCTCAAAGGTTAATGTCAAATGCATAAGGATCATCGCGTCAGAATTGCTTTCACCCCTGGGTTTTCTTCATTGCGCTTCGCCGGCCTATTGTCGCTGGGGTTGCTGAGTCAACCTGCCCTTGCACTGGTGTTGAATAATCAGGATCTGACGATTACCGCCGCGACACCATTGGATTTTTACACCCTGAACAATCAGTCCCACCTTACCGTCGACGGGGCCCAGACCCAGAACATCCTGGTACGGCAAAACTCCCTCCTCGAGATACTTAGTGGGACCACGCAGGCCAACGGTATCGCTATTCAACTGGTAGACAGCCAGGCGCAGATAAACAATGGCAGCATTACCAGTGCCACCACATTCGCACTGGTGCTTGGCCATTCCGGAACCGGTGCGGGTTCTACCGCGACTGTCAGCAACAGTACGCTGCAGGGTGGAACGGTAGGTGTGCAGGTGAATGCGGATGGCAGGCTGCAGGTGGCTGACTCGCGGATTCTGGCGACCAACGCCACCGGCATCGGCATGCGCCTGCTCAGCGGTAGCGCAGAGGTAACCCGTACCCAAATCAGCGGGCAGAGTGCTGGTGTGCAGTTGTCCACCGAGCTGGCGCGCCCCTTCGCACCGCAACTTGTGCTGGACGGCAGTACCGTCACCAGCAGCGCAGGCCCGGGCATTGATGTCGTCACCCGTGGCGATGCCAATATCGTCTTGCGTAACGGCACCAGCATCACATCCGATAGTGGCACGGCAGTGCGCGTTGGCGAGACCGCCAATGCTTCAATGACAGCAATCGACTCTTCGATGAACGGTGATGTCCTGGTGGTGGGTGCCGGGGCTGCGACCCTGGGGCTGCAGCATTCAGCGCTTTCGGGCAACGTTGTCGTGCAGGACCAAGGCACGGTGTCACTGACCATGAGCGACGATTCGCGGATGGTCGGGGATGCACGGGTGTCGGATGCTGGGGCTGCGACCTTGGGACTGCGACAGTCCTCACTTTCGGGCAACGTCATCGCGCAGGACCAAGGCACGGTGTCACTGACCATGGGCGACGATTCGCGGATGGTCGGGGATGTAGGGGTGTCGGGTGCCGGGTCTGCGACCTTGAGCCTGCACCAGTCCTCACTTTCGGGCAACGTCGTCGCGCAGGACCAAGGTTCGGTTTCGCTGACCATGACTGAAGGTTCGCGGATGACAGGGGATATGACCGCGACACCCGGCGCGCGCGCCCAACTGAACATGGAAAGCGGATCGCAGCTTGAAGGCCGACTGAGCAATGTCGCCCAGGCGAATATCGCCAGCGATGCCAACTGGACGTTGACCGGCAATAGCAACGTGGGCGACCTGGCCCTGAATGGTGGTCGGGTTACGTTCGGCAATGACGCTGCCTTTTACGACCTGACCGTGACCAACCTCTCCGGTAATGGCACTTTCGTGATGGCCAGCGATTTCGCCACCGGGGCCGGCGACCAATTGATCGTCACCGGTACGTCCGAGGGCAATCACGGGCTGCTGGTGGGCAGCAGCGGCCAGGAGGCGAGCGTCGAGTCGCTGCGCCTGGTCCAGACCGCCGACGGTGGTGCGCAATTCCACCTGCTCAATGATCGCGAGCGAGTGGATGTGGGGGCGTACTCCTATGAGCTGGCGCAGGACGGCAACGACTGGGTGCTGAACCGCGAAACCCGCACCGTCGCACCGATCACCATGGCCGCCATGGCGCTGTTCAACACGCCGATCACCGTGGCCTACGGCGAACTCAGCTCGCTGCGCAGCCGCATGGGCGAGTTGCGCTACAGCGAAGGGCGCAACGCCGGTGTATGGATGCGTGCCTACGGCAACCAGTACAACGTCAGCGGCGCCTCCCTGGGCGCGGGTTACCAGCAGAACCAGCGCGGCCTGAGCCTGGGCGCCGACATGCAACTGGCCGACAGCGATTGGTTGCTGGGCGTGCTGGCCGGTAGCAGCCGTTCGGACCTGAACCTCGACCATGGCACCTCCGGTACCGTCGACAGCTACTACGTGGGCGGCTACGCCACCTGGCTGGACCGCGAGACCGGCTTCTACGTCGACACCGTGCTCAAGTACAACCGCTATCAGAACAACGCCAAGGTCGGCTTGAGCGACCACACCCGCAGCAAGGGCGACTACGACACCCACGGTGTGAGCGCGTCGGTGGAGGCGGGCAAGCACATCAAACTCAACGATGGCTACTTCATCGAGCCCTTCGTGCAGGTGGCCACCGCTGCCGTCGCCGGCAAGGACTACACCTTCGACAACGGCCTGCGCGCCGAAGGCGACATGGCCAAGTCGTTGCTGGGCAAAGTGGGTACCACCGTCGGCAAGACCATCCCGCTCGATGGCGGGGCCATGGTGCAGCCTTACGTGAAGGGTGCCTTTGCCCACGAGTTCGCCCAGCGCAACCAGGTACAGGTCAACGACAACGTGTTCAACAATGACCTGTCTGGTTCGCGTGCCGAGCTGGGTGCCGGGGTGTCGCTGGCGCTGTCCAAGCAGTTCCGTGTGCATGCCGACGTTGAGTACAGCAATGGCAAGAACATCGAACAGCCTTATGGCGTGAACGTGGGCGTGCGTTACGACTTCTGATTGGGCTCGAGGCCTGGGCGTGCAAGCAGGTGCAACCTGCGTTCGATCACGTCCAGGCGCCGGGTGCTGATGATTGCTGGATGCTGGCCGGTGGCGAGGAATACCTGTGATGGCAGGTATTTCACGCCCCAGCGCTGGAACAACAAGGTCAACCTGGCATCCAGCTCTGGGGCCGTACAGTGTTCGACATTGAACTCGTAGAAGTTGAACTCCCTTGACCGCTCCTTGGCCAGCGCCTCGACTTGAGGATGCAGTTCGACACAGGGCGGACAACTGTCGGATCGAATAAGCAACAAGGATGGCCGTGTGAATCTACGGCATTCGAACAACCACTCGAGTGTTGGGAGGTTGGTCACGTTTATCATGGACATCGACGGCTCCTGGAGTGTGCTTGTGGCGTTAATTCAACGTCACTCGGGGAGCGGATGAAACTGGCAAAAATGCCAGTTGCGACAGCGGCGAGAGCCCCCATGAGTCTCACGCTCCGCCCGCATTCCAACGCCGAAACAACGGCTCCGCCAGAAACAGCACGAACAACAATCGCATCACCTGCAACGCCGTCACCAACGGCACCGACAGTTGCAGCGTCTCCGCCGTCAGGCTCATCTCCGCGATACCACCCGGCATCATCCCCAAGGTCAGCGAGCGCAGGTCCAGGTGCGTCAGCAGGCTCAACGCCCACGCCGCCCCTGCGGCGATCAGCATGCACAACCCCGTGGCCAGCAGGGTGCGCCCGAGAAACGACGGCGCGCGGCGGAAGAACGCCCGGTTGAAGTGGCAGGCCAGGCCGCTGCCGATCAGCCATTGGCCGATCTGGCTTGCGCCGTTGGGCAGGCCGATCTGCAGATTGCCGGCAAGGCTCACCGTGGCCGCCACCAGCAACGGCCCGAACAGCCATGGGTTGGGTTGGCGCAGGCGTTGCCAGATCAGCGCCACGCCAACGCCAAGTGGCGCGATCAACGCTAGCCAGCCCCAACTGACACTGCCCGCATGATTCAGCGGTACGCCATCGCCCAGCAGCAGCTTGAACAGCGCCGGCACGCACAGCACCACCGCCAACACCCGCAGGCTCTGCGCCGCCGCCACCTGGCTGAGCACCGCGCCATTGCGCGCGCCCAGGTTGACCATCTCTCCCGAACCGCCCGGCATGCTGGCGAAGAACGCCGTGGCGCGGTCCTCGCCGGTGCGCCGCAGCAACCACACGCTGATCACGCTGGACAGCGTGGTGAACAGTGCACCGAAGAAGATCAGCACGAAGTGCTCGGCGACCTGCTCGATCACCGCCGGGGTGAAGTGCAGGCCGATGCCGATACCGATGATCCACTGGCCGCACTTGCGGCCGTTGGGGATCTCGCTAAGCTGCCAGGGGGTCAGGCAGCGCACCAGGATGATCGCCAGCAGCGAACCGACCATCCACGGCAAGGGCCAGCCGACCTTGCTGGCGGCATAACCGCCCGCAAGGCCGACCAGCCCCGTGGCCCAGAACAGCGGCAACGACCGGTCAGGCATCGGCCATGGCCCGGCGCTGCTGAACGCGTTTGCGCCAGCTGCGCAGCAGCGGCAGGCTCAGCATGCAGACCACCAGCACCCACACACCCATGCTGATCGGGCTCGACCAGAGGATGCCCAGCTCGCCGTTGGAGATCGACAGCGCGCGGCGCAGGTTCTGCTCCATCAGCCCACCGAGGATGAACCCGAGCAGGATCGGCGACAGCGGGAAGTCCAGCTTGCGCAGGATGTAGCCCATGATGCCGATACCCACCATCAGGAACAGGTCGAAGGTGGTGGCATGCACGGCATACACGCCAATCGCGGTAATGATCGCGATCACCGGCACCAGCGCCCAGTTCGGCACGGCGAGGATGCGGGTGAAGATGCGGATCATCGGGATGTTCAGGATCACCAGCATGATGTTGGCGATGAACAACGAGGCGATCAGGCCCCAGACGATGTCCGGTTGCTGTTCGAACAGCAGCGGGCCGGGCGTGATGTTGTACAGGGTCAGCGCGCCGATCATCACCGCGGTGGTGCCCGAGCCTGGCACGCCCAAGGTCAGCATCGGCACCAGGGCGCCGCAGCAGGAGGCGCCGATGGCGGTTTCCGGGGCGGCCAGGCCACGGGCATCGCCCTTGCCGAACGTGCCCTTGTCGCCGGCCAGGCGCTTTTCGGTCATGTAGGCCACGGCGCTGGCCAAGGTCGCGCCGGCCCCGGGCAGCACGCCCATGAAGAAGCCGAGCAGGCCGCAGCGGATGTTGACGAAGAACACCGCCGCCGCTTCCTTGAAGTTGAACAGCATGCGCCCGGTGGCCTTGACCGCGATATGGCCGTGGTGGGTCTTTTCCAGCAGCAGCAGGATCTCGCTGATGGAGAACAGCCCCAGCACCAGCACGACGAACTGGATACCGTCGGCCAGGTGCACGCTGTCGCCGGTAAAGCGGTACACGCCGCTGTTGGCGTCGATGCCCACCGCCGACAGGAACAGGCCGATCAGCGCGGCGATGAAGGTCTTCAACGGCTTGTCGCCGGCCATGCCGCCCAGGGCGACGATGGCGAACACCATCAGCACGAAGTACTCCGCCGGGCCGAAGGCGATCGCCCATTTGGCCAGCAGCGGGGCGAACAACACCATGCCGCAGGTGGCGATCAGGGCGCCGATGAACGAACTCCAGGCCGACAGCGACAGGGCCACGCCGGCCAGGCCTTGGCGGGCCATGGGGTAGCCGTCGAGGGTGGTCATCACGGTGGAGGCTTCGCCGGGAATGTTCAGCAGGATCGAGCTGATGCGCCCGCCGTATTCGCAGCCCAGGTACACGGCGGCCAGCAGGATCAGCGCCGACTCCGGCGGCAAACCGAGGGCGAAGGCGATGGGGATCAGCAGCGCCACGCCGTTGATCGGGCCAAGGCCCGGCAGCAGGCCGACCACGGTGCCGATCAGGGTGCCGGTCAGGGCGGTGACCAGGTTGTAGGGGCTCAGGGCGACGCCGAAGCCCTGGCCGAGGTAGCTCAAGGTATCCATGTGTCAGTTCTCCAGTACGTCGAGCAGGCCGAGGGGCAGGGGCACGTCCATCACGCGGTCGAACAGCCAGTAGAGGAACAGGCTCATGCCGACCACCACCAGGGCGCTGTGCCGCCAGCGGCCGCCGTACAGGCGGGCCATGGGCACCCCGACCAGCGTGGCGCTGAGGATGAAGCCCAGGGTTTCGAAGGTGCTGGCGAAGACGATCAGCAAGCCGACGCAGGCGCTGATCTTGATCAGCGTCTCGCGGTCCAGCTCGGGTTCGTCGTCCTTGCGCACGATGGGCGTGGGGCGGATGGCCAGGTACAACAGGCCCAGGCTCATCAGGCCGAGCATCAGCAGTGGGTAAGCGCGCGGGCCCACCGGTTCGTAGGAGAAGGCGGCCTGGTAGGGCCAGGCCATCACGGCCAGCACGGCGCACAGCGCCAGCAGGGCCAGGGCGAAAATGCGTTGCAGGATCATGCAAGAATCCTCGGTCGAGAGAACGACGCGATCGTTGTAGGAGCGGCTTCAGCCGCGATCACCCGCGCAGCGGGTGCCAACCACCATCGCGGATGAATCCGCTCCTACAGGGACCGGGTGGCTTACTGGATCAGCCCGAACTCACGGGCCAGTGCCTTGTAGTCCGCCACCTGCTTCTTCACATAGCCGTCCAGCTCCTCGCCGGTCATGGCGAACGGGAACAGCTCGCGCTGGTCACGCAGCTTGGCGAAGTCCTCCGAGGCCAGCAGCTTGTCGAACGAGGCCTTCCACCAGGCGTAGTCCTCGTCGCTGACCTTCGGCCCGAGGTAGAAACCGCGCACCACCGGCCAGACGATGTCGTAGCCTTGCTCCTTGGCGGTGGGGATGTCTTTCATCTCCGGTTCGTCCAGGCGGTTTTCGGAGAACACCGCGAGGATGCGCATGTTGCCGCTCTGGATATGCGGCATGGAGTCGGAGATGTCGGTGGAGCCCACCTGGATATGGCCACCCAGCAGCGCCGTTGCGATTTCGCCGCCGCCCTCCAGGGCCACGTAGCGCAGGTCGCGCGGGTTGATACCGGCGGCTTTGGCGATCAGCGCGGTCTGCATCCAGTCCTGGCTGCCCACGGTGCCACCTGAGCCGATCACCACCTTGCTCGGGTCTTTTTTCAGGGCCGCGACCAAGTCATCGAGGGTCTTGTAGGGCGAGTCGCTTTTCACCGCGATGGCACCGTAGCTGGTACCCACCGCCGCCAGCCATTTCACGGCGTTCTCGTCGAAGCGGCCGAACTTGCCCTGGGCCAGGTTCAGCAGCGAGCCGCTGGACCAGGCCACCAGCGTGCCGGCGTCGGCTGGGCGCTGGGCGACCACGGCGTTGTAGGCCACCGCGCCGACACCGCCGGGCATGTAGGTCACGCGCATGGGTTTGCTGAGGATTTTCTCGTTGACCAAGGCGCTTTGCACCAGCTTGCAGGTCAGGTCGAAACCGCCACCGGGCGAGGCCGGGGCGATGCATTCGGGGCGTTTCGGTTCAGCGGCCAGGGCGTTGCCGGCGAGCAGCAGGCAACCGGTGGCGAGGGCGAGGCGGCGCAGTGAAAAAGTCATCGTCTAACTCCATGAGCATTGTTGTTATGGGTTACCGCTATTACCACAGCGCCACGCTGTAGCTCACCAGCAGCCGCACTTCGTCCGCGTCGCGGGTGAAGTTGGAGCGGAAGGTGGCGTTGCGCAGGCGCACGGCGACGTTTTTCAACGGGCCGCTTTGTACCACGTACTTGAACTCGGTGTTGCGCTCCCATTCCTTGCCCTCGCTGCCATCGGCGCGGCTGACGTTGTCGCCGTTGATGTAGCGGGTCATGAAGGTCAGCCCGGGGATACCCAAGGCGGCGAAGTTGTAGTCGTAGCGCACCTGCCAGGAGCGTTCGTCGGCGCCGGCGAAGTCGTTGATCTGGACGAAGTTGACCAGGTACGGGTCGGCGCCATCGACGTAGGGGAAGGCGCTGTCGCCGGACAGTTGCTGCCAGGCGGCGCTGACCTTGTGGCCGCCCAGGCCATAGCTGAGCATGCCGTTGAAAGTGGTGTTGTCGATGCGCCCGGCCTTTTTCGAGCCTGCGTCGTCGCTGACGGCCAGGCGCAGGTCGGCGCCGAAGGTGCCCGGGCCCCAGGGCTGGGTGGCGACCATACCGATGAAGTGCTGGCGGTAGATGTCTTCGAGCTGGGCGAAGTGGTAGCTGCCGGTGATGCGGTCGGTGAATTTGTAGTCGACGCCGCCCAGGTCGAGGTTGTCGGCGCTGAAGCTGCCACCGAAGCGGCCGTTCTTGTTGTTGAGCGCCAGGTCTTCCCAGTTGGTGTCGTCGCGGTCCTTGGCCTTGTCCACGCGCCCGCCGGTGAAAGTCAGGCCCTTGATCTCGTTCGAGGTGAGCAGGCCGCCTTCGAAAGTCTGCGGCAGGATGCGCCCGTCGTTGGGCTGCAGCGTGGGCAGTTCGGGGATCAGGGTGCCGATCTTCAGTTCGGTCTTCGACACCTTCACCTTGCCGGTGAGCCCCAGCTTGGAGTACTCGTCGGCCGCTTTGCCGTCGTCGTGGGTGGGCAGCAGGCCGGTGCCCGTGCGGTCCTTGCTGGAGTCGAGCTTGACCCCGACCATGCCCAGCGCGTCCAGGCCGAAGCCCACCGTGCCTTCGGTGTAGCCGGACTCGAAGTTGAGCATGAAACCCTGGGCCCATTCGTCGCGCTTGGATTGCTGCGCGCTGGTGCCGTCGCGGAAGTCGCGGTTGAAGTACATGTTGCGGGTTTCGAAGGTGGCCGTGCTGTCTTCGAAGAAGGCGGCCTGGCTCAGGGGCGCGACACCGGCCAGGGCGAAGGCGCTGGCGAGGGCGGACGGGCGGGCGGCGAACGAACGGGTAGGCGCGAACGCCTGCGGCTGCATGGACAGCATCGTCGGTGACTCCACTTTATTGTTCTTATGTATTGCACCTTGCTGGTGCTTTTTGCGGCGCGCGGGGCGACCGTGGTGCGATGCTAGGTAACCAACCTTTCGCTAACCTTTCAGCGTGAAAGGTTTCTTGCGAGGGCTTCACAGGCCTCGTCACGGCGGTACACTCCGCGCCAACCGACCCACCCGAGCTGGGAGAATCCGATGCGTGTGCTGCTGGTCGAAGACCACCTGCAACTGGCTGAAAGCGTGGCCCAGGCTCTGAAGAGCCAAGGCCTGACCGTGGATGTGCTGCATGACGGCGTGGCCGCCGACCTGGCCTTGGCCAGCGAGGACTACGCCGTGGCTGTGCTCGATGTCGGCCTGCCGCGCCTGGATGGCTTCGAGGTGCTGGCGCGCCTGCGCGGGCGTGGCAAGACCCTGCCGGTGCTGATGCTCACCGCGCGCAGCGATGTGAAGGATCGGGTTCACGGCCTGAACCTGGGCGCCGACGACTACTTGGCCAAGCCCTTCGAACTGACCGAACTGGAAGCGCGGGTCAAGGCACTGCTGCGCCGCAGCGTGCTCGGCGGCGAGCGCCAGCAGCGCTGCGGGCCGTTGGTCTACGACCTCGACACCCGCCGCTTCACCCTGGTCGATGAGCCGCTGACCTTGACTCAACGCGAACAGAGCGTGCTTGAGGCGTTGATCGCCCGGCCCGGGCGGGTGATGAGCAAGGAGCAGCTGGCCGCCCAGGTGTTCGGCCTGGACGAGGAGGCCAGCCCCGACGCCATCGAGATCTACATCCACCGCCTGCGCAAGAAGCTCGACGGCCACCCGGTGGCTATCGTCACCTTCCGCGGCCTGGGCTACCTGCTCGAGCATCGCGATGCGTGACAACGTCAGCCTGCGCGGGCGCCTGCTGGGCAACCTGGCGTTGTTGCTGGTGGTGCTGATGCTGGCCAGCGGCCTGAGCGCCTACTGGAATGGTCGGGAGGCTGCCGACACCGCCTATGACCGGACCTTGCTGGCCTCGGCGCGGACCATCGCCGCCGGCCTGTCGCAACGCGACGGCACCCTAAGTGCCGACGTGCCCTACGTGGCCCTGGACACCTTCGCCTATGACAGCGCCGGGCGCATCTACTACCAGGTGCTGGACATCCACCAGAAGCTGATCTCCGGCTACGAGAACCTGCCCGCGCCGCCCCCGGGCACGCCGCGCACCGACGATTACCCGGCCCTGGCGCGTTTCTACAATGCCACCTACCTCGGCCAGGACGTGCGCGTGGTCAGCCTGCTCAAGCCAGTGAGCGAGCCGAACATGAACGGCATGGCCGAGATCCGCGTGGCCGAGACCGAAGAGGCGCGGGTGCGCATGGCCCGTGGCCTGATGGCCGACACCTTGCTGCGCCTGGGCATGCTGGCGTTGGGGGCGCTGGTGATGGTGTGGTTCGCGGTCAGCGCGGCGTTAAGCCCGCTGGAGCGGCTGCGGGGGGCGGTGGAGGAGCGCCAGCCGGATGATCTGCGTGCGCTGCCGGTGGTGCAGGTGCAACGCGAACTGGGTCCACTGGTGCGCGCGCTCAACCATTTCACCGAGCGCCTGCGTGGGCAGTTCGAGCGCCAGGCGCAGTTCATCGCCGACGCCGCCCATGAGCTGCGCACACCGCTGGCGGCACTCAAGGCCCGGGTCGAGCTGGGCCTGCGCTCGAACGAGCCCGACGAATGGCGCAAGACGCTGGAGGCCGCCGCCCAGGGTACCGATCGCCTGACCCACCTGGCCAACCAACTGCTGTCTTTGGCGCGGGTTGAAAACGGCGCGCGGGCGATCGCCGAGGGTGGCGCCCAACGCCTGGACCTGAGCCAGCTGGCCCGGGAGCTGGGCATGGCCATGGCGCCATTGGCCCATGCCCGTGGTGTGTCCCTGGCACTTGAGGCCGAGGCACCGGTATGGCTCAAAGGCGAGCCGACCTTGCTCAACGAACTGCTCAGCAACCTGGTGGACAACGCCCTGGCCCACACGCCGCCAGGCGGTGACGTGATCCTGCGGGTGCTGGCGCCAGCCGTGCTCGAAGTCGAGGACGATGGGCCGGGGATTCCCGAAGGGGAGCGTGAGCGGGTGTTCGAGCGCTTTTATCGGCGCAGTGCACAGGGCAGTGGTCTAGGGCTGGCCATCGTCGGCGAGATCTGCCGGGCGCACCTGGCGCAGATCAGTCTGCATGACGGGAAACGAGGCGGGTTGAAAGTGCGGGTGAGTTTCATCGCCGATTGACGCTGCGATCTCTGTAGGAGCGGCTTCAGTCGCGATCAACCGCGACGCCAGCATCGCGGCTAAAGCCGCTCCTACAGGGCCGGCTGGCCGGCCGACCGGTCAACGCAACATGCTGCGCGCATCCAGCAGTTCTTCCATATCCAGTTCGGTACCGAACGGCAGCCCCAGGTGCCGATAGGCGGGCAGGGCGGCCAGCGGCCGGCTGCGCCCGCGCTGGCTGATGCAGCGGGCGATCTGCACCACGTCGATGTAGTCCAGGGTGTCGGTGCGCCGGTCCAGGTCCTGGATCTCGCTGGGCAGCTTGACCAGTTGCTCGGGGAACTCCCAGGCACTGAGGATCTTGTCGCCCAGCGCTGGTTGGATCTGTTCGATCACGTAGTGCAAGCACACCGGGTCGGAAATCAGCTCGTTGTGCTCTTCGGCATAAATGAGCACGGGCAGCGCGCCGATCTGGTGCACCAGGCCGCCGAGGGTGGCCTGGTCGGGCTTCAGTTGCGTGTAGCGCCGGCACAGTTCATAGCTGATGCCCGCCACTTCCAGGCTGTTGGCCCAGATATCCCGCAGCTTCTGCTCGACCGCCGGCGAACGGGCATGGAAGATCTGCTCGATCACCAGGCCGATGGCCAGGTTGCAGCTGTAGTTGATACCCAGGCGGGTGATGGCGGTGTGCAGGTCGGTGACTTCGACGGCGGCGCGCAGCAGCGGGCTGTTGACCACCTTGATCAGGCGCGCCGACAGCGCGGCGTCGCGGCCGATCACCTTGCTCAGGGCGGACACGCTGATCTCGCTGTCTTCGGCGGCTTCGCGGATGCTCAGGGCGACTTCCGGAAGCGTCGGCAGCACCAGGTCGTCGTTGTCGATGGCTGCGAGCAATTGCGCTTGGACCATCTCGGCCAGCTTGTTCATGGACTTCTCTACCGCAAAGGTGGTGCGGCCCCGCCAAATCGACGGGGCGGGCTGGTCAGCGCTGGATTTCCCGGTCGCGGTCCAGTTCGTAAGGCAGGTCGAGC
Source organism: Pseudomonas entomophila (assembly GCF_023277925.1). Taxonomy (NCBI): domain Bacteria; kingdom Pseudomonadati; phylum Pseudomonadota; class Gammaproteobacteria; order Pseudomonadales; family Pseudomonadaceae; genus Pseudomonas; species Pseudomonas entomophila. The sequence goes on along the minus strand of NZ_CP063832.1, from coordinate 3,073,945 downwards.
AGCGTCAGGCGTGGGCCTTCCAGGCTGCCCAGGTGCAAGTTGTCATCGGCCACCGCGTCGGCGCTGAGCACGGCCAGCAGTTCGACGGCGTTGCCGGTGCTGGCACCAATCACCACCTCGCCGACCGACGAGCCGTGGGTGGGCGAGAAGATCTCGGCGCCCGGCGCGGGTACCGCTGTCTCGTCGAGCGCAAGGCGGTACTGGCGACGCTTGAGCTTGCCCAGGTACTGCATGCGCGCGACGATTTCCTGGCCGGTGTAGCAACCTTTCTTGAAGCTCACGCCATCGACCGCCTGCAGGTTGATCATCTGTGGGATGAACAGTTCGCGGGTGGGGCCCATGACCTGGCCGATGCCCGCGCGCACCTGGCCTAGCAGCCAGTCGTTGAGGGTGCCCTCGGGCAGCAGTGCCGCGAGTTTCTCGCGAACGTTGGCGGCCTGGTCGGCGGGCACCCACAGTTCCACACGATCGCTGGAGGCGGTCACGGCGATCAGGCCTTGATGGCGAACGGTCGCACCGGCTTCAACAGGAACCGCCAGGCCCAGCGCCTGAAGCGCGCTGCTCCCCTGTTGCAGGCCAAAGCGCACCCAGGCTGCGCTTTCGTCGGCCAGGGTGGCCTTGGAGAAGACCGCGTACTTCTTTAGGTCGGCCAGTTGTGGCTCGAGCAGTTCGCTGGCCATGGCCAGCAGGTAGCCATCGCCTTCGGGAAGAATGCGGAAGCTCGACTGCATGCGGCCCTTGACCATGCATCGCGCGCCGAGGCCCGCGTGGTCATCGCTGAGGTAGTTGATGTTGCAGGTCAGTTGGCCTTGCAGGAACTTGCCGGCGTCGGAGCCGCGGACTGCGAGGATGCTTTCGTGCGGGAGCGTACAGAAGAAAACGGAATCGGCCATGGTCATCGCGGTAGCTAAAGACTGGCGGCCATCATAGAACGCCAGTAACAAAATAGGTAGGTGACTAGACCAACGCCCTGTGTCGCTTTGTCCGCTGCGCGGTATACTGCGCGACCATTCGAGGAGGGCCCCATGGTCGAACAAACTGAACTCAACCGGCTTTTCTGGCACAGCCGCCGCGGCATGCTGGAATTGGACGTGCTGCTGGTCCCCTTCACCCAGGAAGTCTACCCGAGCCTGAGCGAAGATGACCGCGCGCTGTACCGTCGGCTGCTGACCTGCGAAGACCAGGACATGTTCGGCTGGTTCATGGAGCGCAGCGAATCGGAAGACCCGGAGCTGCAGCGCATGGTCCGCATCATCCTGGATCGTGTCCAACCCAAGTGACCGCTTCGAGTGCCGTTGGCAGGGCTCTGGTCGCCTGCTGGCGGCCTATCTCGCCAGCCTGGCGCTGGCGATCATCACGCTTATCGTTGTTGCGGTACCCGTCTGGCTGAGCGGATTGTTGCTGATTGCCTGCCTTGCCCACGCCTGCTGGGTCATCCCCCGTCGTATCTTGCTGACTCATCCTGAAGCCATCACCGGCCTGCGTCGTGACGCGCGAGGCTGGCGGCTGTATTGCCGGGCTCGAGGCTGGCAGCCGGTGCGGCTACGTCGGGATAGCGTGGCGTTGCCGGGATTGGTGGTGTTGTGTTTCGTACGCCAGGGGCGATGGTTGGGGCAGAGCCAGTGCATTGCCCATGACGCGCTTGCCCCCGACGATCATCGCCGCCTGAGAGTACGGCTGAAGTTCAGCCGGCGCAGGTGGTCTGAACCTGTAGGAGCCAGCCTTGCTGGCGAACGGCGCCACCTCCGGACCTGAGGCCTGCGGTGATCCCGCTTCGCCAGCAAAGCTGGCTCCCACATCGATCGCGTTCATCACGGGCTGAGGATCGTGTCCCTGGCCTCGGGCAGCATTCCCGGATAATCCAGCGTGTAATGCAGCCCACGGCTTTCCTTGCGCTGCATCGCTGAACGGATCATCAGCTCGGCCACCTGCGCCAGGTTACGCAGTTCGATCAGGTCGCGGCTGACCTTGTAGTTGCTGTAGAACTCGTCGATCTCGCCCAGTAGCATGCGTACCCGGTGCTCGGCGCGTTGCAGGCGCTTGCTGGTGCGAACGATCCCCACATAGTCCCACATGAAACGCCGCAGCTCGTCCCAGTTGTGCGCGATGATCACGTCTTCATCCGAGTCAGTGACCTGGCTGGCATCCCAGCAGGGCAGTGCGCGGGGCATGGCGACCTGCTCCAGGTGGGCCACGATGTCGGTGGCGGCGGCGCGGCCGTAGACGAAACACTCGAGCAGCGAGTTGCTGGCCATGCGGTTGGCGCCATGCAGGCCGGTGAAGCTGGTCTCGCCGATCGCGTACAGCCCCGGTACGTCCGTATGGCCACGGTCATCGACCATGACCCCGCCGCAGGTGTAGTGCGCCGCAGGCACCACCGGGATCGGCTGGCGGGTTATGTCGATACCAAACGTGAGGCAGCGCTCGTAGACGGTGGGGAAGTGGCTCTTGATGAAGTCGGCAGGCTTGTGGCTGATGTCCAGGTACACGCAGTCCACGCCCAGGCGCTTCATTTCATGGTCGATGGCGCGGGCGACGATATCCCGTGGCGCGAGCTCTTCACGGGGGTCGAAGCGCGGCATGAAACGCTCGCCGTTGGGCAGGCGCAGCAGGGCGCCTTCGCCGCGCAGGGCTTCGGTGATCAGGAAACTCTTGGCCTGCGGGTGGTACAGGCAGGTCGGGTGGAACTGGTTGAACTCCAGGTTCGCCACCCGGCAGCCAGCGCGCCAGGCCATGGCGATGCCATCGCCGCAAGCGCCGTCGGGGTTGCTGGTATAGAGGTACACTTTGGCCGCGCCGCCTGTGGCCAGCACGGTGAAGCGTGCACCGAAGGTGTCGACTTCGCCAGTGTTGCGATCCAGTACATAGGCGCCCAGGCAACGTTCGCCTTCCAGGCCCAGGCGCCGCTCGGTGATCAAATCGACCGCCACCCGCTGTTCGAGCAGATCGATATTCGAGCGCTGGCGCGCCTGTTCCAGCAGGGTGGTGAAAATCGCCGCGCCCGTGGCGTCGGCGGCATGGATGATGCGCCGATGACTGTGGCCGCCCTCGCGGGTCAGGTGGAACTCGAAACCGCCGTCGTCGACGCTGTAGTGTTCGTCGCGGGTGAACGGCACGCCTTGCTCGATCAACCATTGAATGGCTTCGCGGCTGTGCTCGACGGTGAAGCGCACCGCGTCCTCGTGGCACAGGCCGCCTCCGGCGTTGAGGGTGTCTTCGACATGGGATTGTACGGTGTCGGTGTCGTCGAGCACCGCGGCGACACCGCCCTGAGCCCAGAAGGTCGAACCGTTGGCCAGGTCGCCCTTGCTCAGCACGGCGATGCGCAGGTGGCCAGGGAGGTTCAGTGCCAGGCTGAGACCGGCGGCACCACTACCGATCACCAGGACATCATGTTGGAATTGTTTGCTCATGTCGGGACACTAGTAATCTTTGGAGGGGGCACGGCACAATAGTCGAGCGCAGATGGCATTGTGAAACTATCGTGAAACCTGGCCGGGGATGCCTTTATAGCAGCCCCGGGTGCCTGATTTCCAATGGCGCTTGCGGAGCAATGGCGACGTTCCGGGGAACTTTCCGGCGGTGCCGCAAATCCTATGAAGGCTGCCCGCACGCCACATTTTGTCGCGGCGACGCACGGCGGCAGCTCTATCCCGGGCTGACACCTGCGTGTATGAAACCAGATTATCGACGCTGCCGGCCGTGACCGCGCCGCGTCTTTCGTGCGAGCCGACCGAGGGCCGCAGGAAACTTGCTTGGAGGGGAGAACTTTTGCGCAAAGCCCGAGTCTATGTTTGCAAGCCTGAACGATGGCTGTCGCAACGCTCCTTCGAGTTCATTGAGGAGTGTTCATGCTAACCCAGGAAGAGGATCAGCAGCTTGTCGAGCGCGTGCAGCGCGGCGACAGGCGAGCGTTCGATCTGTTGGTGTTGAAGTACCAGCACAAGATTCTCGGGTTGATCGTGCGTTTCGTTCACGACACCCATGAAGCGCAGGACGTGGCGCAGGAAGCCTTTATCAAGGCATACCGGGCGCTCGGCAATTTTCGCGGTGACAGTGCGTTTTATACCTGGCTGTACCGCATCGCCATCAACACGGCGAAGAACTATCTGGTGTCCCGTGGAAGACGGCCACCTGACAGCGATGTGAGCTCCGAGGATGCGGAGTTTTACGACGGCGATCATGGTCTCAAGGATCTCGAGTCCCCAGAGCGCTCGTTGTTGCGGGATGAAATCGAAGGCACCGTCCATCGCACCATCCAGCAACTGCCGGAAGATTTGCGCACCGCACTGACCCTGCGCGAGTTCGATGGTCTGAGTTACGAAGACATTGCCAGTGTCATGCAATGTCCGGTGGGTACCGTGCGCTCTCGAATTTTTCGCGCTCGGGAGGCCATAGATAAAGCCCTGCAACCGTTGTTGCAGGAATCCTGAGACAGCGGCGACAGCCAAGAGAGGAACCGCCATGAGTCGTGAAGCTTTGCAGGAATCGCTGTCCGCGGTGATGGATAACGAAGCGGACGAGCTTGAACTGCGTCGCGTGCTTAACGCCGCGGAAGATGCCGAAACCCGTGCCACCTGGTCGCGTTACCAGGTCGCTCGCGCGGCGATGCACAAGGAACTGCTGCTGCCCAAGCTGGATATCGCCTCGGCGGTGTCCGCGGCGCTGGCCGACGAGGCTGTGCCAGTAAAGGTCAAGCAAGGCCCGTGGCGCAGCATCGGCCGCCTGGCCGTGGCGGCTTCGGTAACCGTTGCCGTGCTGGCAGGCGTGCGCTTCTACAACCAGGACGAAATCACCGGTGCCGAACTGGCTGCACAGCAGCCTGTACAGCAAGGCCTGAGCATGCCTCAGACCCAAGGCCCCGCCGTTCTGGCAGGCTATAGTGAAAGCAGCGAACAACCGACTGGCCCGATGGCCAACGGTGTCCTGCAGAACCAGGCCGGCTGGGATCAGCGCCTGCCGGGCTATCTGCGTCAGCATGCCCAGGAATCGGCACTCAAGGGTAATGAGACTGCACTCCCTTACGCCCGCGCCGCCAGCCTGGAAAACCGCTAAGTAAGGAGGATCATGCGCGCGCTACCTCTCCTGACGCTGCTGCTCGGCAGCAGCCTGACGGTGCAGGCCCTGGCGGCCAACTCTTCGCCTGAAGCGAGCGAGTGGCTGAACAAGCTGGCACGAGCTGAACAAGAGCAGAGTTACCAGGGCGCCTTCGTCTACGAACGCAATGGCAGCTTCTCCACCCACGATATCTGGCATCGCGTCCGCGACGGCAAGGTCAGTGAGCGGTTGTTGCAGCTCGATGGCGCTGCCCAGGAAATTGTTCGGGTCGATGGCAAGGTGCAATGTGTCAGCGGCGCTTTGGCCAGTGGAGTGGGTTCACCACCCGACTCCGCGCCGCGTGTACTCGATCCTCTGAAATTGATGGGCTGGTATGACTTGAGCGTGGCCGGCAAGTCCCGTGTCGCCGACCGCGACGCGGTAATCGTGACGCTCACCCCGCGCGACCAGCACCGATATGCTTTCGAACTGCATCTGGACCGTCGCACCGGCTTGCCCCTGCGTTCTTTGATGCTCAACGACAAGGGCCAGTTGCTCGAGCGCTTCCAGATGACCCGCCTGGATACCGACGACTTGCCGACTGACGCCGACCTCAGCGCCAGCGCGGCGTGCAAGCCTGTGGGGCATGTCGCGAGCACTTCATCCGAAGCGGTCGCCGGCTGGCGTTCCGATTGGCTGCCGCCAGGTTTCGAGTTGATCAGCAGTGCCGTGCGTCGTGATCCGGATCGCAAGAGCACGGTCAGCAGCCTGATGTACGATGATGGCCTGGCGCGGTTCTCGGTGTTCCTCGAACCGATCAGCGAAAGTGGCGGTAACGACATCCGTACGCAGCTCGGGCCGACCGTGGCGGTATCTCGTCGCCTGACCACGCCCAAGGGCAAGGTTATGGTTACCGTGGTCGGCGAGATCCCTCTAGGCACCGCCGAGCGTGTCGCCCTGTCGATGCGGGCCCAGGATGCCCAGGCGCGTCAATGACGGCGCGCCCTCTGACAGCTCTTGTTACACAGAGCTGACATGAAATTAAAGCATTGTCATTTGCAATCCAGGCGCAAATTTTCTATAGGTCAGGCTTCTCGGAGTCTGGCCTTTCCTGCTTCTGCAGGGACCTTACTGCTAACTACGCTCGTTGTGACGGGAGCCGTATGTCTATACCACGCTTGAAAACCTATCTCTCGATGTTCGCCGCCGTGCTCATGCTCGGCCAGGTGCTCAGCGCCCAGGCCGAGGAGTCCCTGCCGGACTTCACCACCCTGGTCGAGCAGGCCTCACCGGCGGTGGTCAACATCAGTACCAAGCAGAAGCTGCCGGACCGCCGCGTCGCCGCCGGGCAGATGCCCGACCTCGAAGGGCTGCCGCCGATGTTCCGCGAGTTCTTCGAACGCAACATGCCGCAGCAGCCGCGTTCGCCCCGTGGCGACCGCCAGCGTGAGGCGCAGTCACTGGGTTCGGGCTTCATCATCTCTGACGACGGCTATGTGTTGACCAACAACCATGTGGTGGCCGACGCCGACGAGATCATCGTCCGCCTGTCCGACCGCAGCGAGCTTCAGGCCAAACTGGTCGGCACCGACCCGCGCACCGACGTGGCCCTGCTCAAGGTCGAGGGCAAGAACCTGCCGACCGTCAAGCTGGGGGACTCCGAGAAGTTGAAAGTCGGTGAGTGGGTGCTGGCCATCGGCTCGCCGTTCGGCTTCGACCATTCGGTGACCAAGGGTATCGTCAGCGCCAAGGGCCGCACCCTGCCCAATGACACCTATGTCCCGTTCATCCAGACCGACGTGGCCATCAATCCAGGCAACTCTGGTGGCCCGCTGTTCAACATGAAGGGCGAGGTGGTGGGTATCAACTCGCAGATCTTCACCCGTTCCGGTGGCTTCATGGGCCTGTCGTTCGCCATCCCGATCGACGTGGCGATCGACGTGTCGAACCAACTGAAAAAAGACGGCAAGGTCAGCCGCGGCTGGCTGGGTGTGGTGATCCAGGAGGTCAACAAGGACCTCGCCGAATCGTTCGGCCTGGACAAGCCGGCCGGCGCCCTGGTGGCCCAGGTCCTGGACAACGGCCCGGCAGCCAAGGGCGGCCTGCAGGTGGGTGACGTGATTCTCAGTATGAACGGCCAGCCGATCGTCATGTCCGCTGACCTGCCTCACCTGGTTGGCAGCCTCAAGGATGGCGAGAAGGCCAAGCTTGAGATCATCCGCAATGGCAAGCGCCAGAACCTCGACATCACCATCGGCGCGTTGCCGGAAGATGATGCCGACATCGGCGCAGGCCTGGGCGGCGACGGCAGCGCCGAGCGCAGCAGCAACCGTTTGGGTGTGTCCGTGGCCGACCTGAGCGTCGAGCAGAAGAAGTCGCTGGAGCTCAAGGGCGGCGTGGTCATCAAGGAAGTCCAGGACGGCCCCGCCGCACTGATCGGCCTACGTCCGGGCGATGTCATCAGTCACCTGAACAACCAGGCCATCGCCTCGGCCAAGCAGTTCACCGAGATCGCCAAGGAACTGCCGAAGAATCGTTCGGTGTCCATGCGCGTGCTGCGCCAGGGGCGTGCAAGCTTCATTACCTTCAAATTGGCTGAGTAAACGGGTTCTGAAGTAGGAAAAGGCAGCTTCGGCTGCCTTTTTTCATGGGAATTCATAAGGCAGTTTGCTGGCTCTTTCGGCGACACGCCGGCTCCTACAGGGGCTTGCGATAAGCCACAGGCCCTATAGGCGCCGGCTTGCCGGCGAAGGGGCCGGTACTGGCACCATCAGTCAACTGCCCAGATCGCGGGTGCCAGCTGATCGAGGAATCTCCCATATCCCCGCAGCTTGAGGTACAATTCCCGGCTATTTTTCGGCGGGCGTCCGGCTCGCAGCCTTTTCGAGTGTTGACCCGTGAGTGATTTGAGTCATATCCGCAATTTCTCCATCATCGCCCACATCGACCATGGCAAGTCGACGCTGGCCGACCGTTTCATCCAGATGTGCGGTGGCCTGACGGCGCGCGAAATGGAAGCCCAGGTCCTCGATTCCATGGACCTGGAGCGCGAACGCGGGATCACCATCAAGGCCCACAGCGTCACGCTGCACTACAAGGCGCAGGATGGTAAGACTTATCAACTGAACTTCATCGACACCCCCGGCCACGTCGACTTCACCTACGAAGTCTCGCGTTCGCTGGCGGCGTGCGAGGGTGCGCTGCTGGTGGTCGACGCCGGCCAGGGCGTCGAGGCGCAGTCGGTCGCCAACTGCTACACCGCCATCGAGCAGGGGCTGGAAGTCATGCCCGTGCTGAACAAGATGGACCTGCCCCAGGCCGACCCGGACCGCGTCAAGGACGAGATCGAGAAAATCATCGGCATCGACGCCACTGATGCGGTGGCCTGCAGTGCCAAGAGTGGCATGGGCGTCGACGAAGTGCTCGAGCGCCTGGTACACACCATTCCCGCGCCGGAGGGCGAGATCGACGCGCCGCTGCAGGCGCTGATCATCGACTCCTGGTTCGACAACTACCTGGGCGTGGTCTCGCTGGTGCGCGTGCGCCAGGGCCGGGTCAAGAAGGGCGACAAGATCCTGGTCAAGTCCACCGGCAAGGTGCACCTGGTCGACAGCGTCGGTGTGTTCACCCCGAAACACACGCAAACCGCTGATTTGAAAGCCGGCGAAGTAGGCTTCATCATTGCCAGCATCAAGGACATTCACGGCGCGCCAGTGGGTGACACCCTGACGCTGTCGAACACCCCTGAAGTCGAAGTGCTGCCAGGGTTCAAGAAAATCCAGCCGCAGGTCTACGCCGGCCTGTTCCCGGTCAGCTCCGACGACTTCGAAGACTTCCGCGACGCGCTGCAGAAGCTGACGCTGAACGACTCGTCGCTGCAATACATGCCGGAAAGCTCCGATGCACTGGGCTTTGGCTTCCGCTGCGGCTTCCTCGGCATGCTGCACATGGAGATCATCCAGGAGCGCCTGGAGCGCGAATACGACCTGGACCTGATCACCACTGCCCCGAGCGTGATCTACGAGCTCGAGCTCAAGACCGGCGAGACCATCACTGTCGACAACCCGTCGAAGCTGCCGGACGTCTCGGCGGTCAACGATTTCCGCGAACCGATCGTCACCGCGACCATCCTGGTACCCCAGGAGCACCTGGGCAACGTCATCACCCTGTGCATCGAGAAGCGTGGCGTGCAGCGCGACATGCAGTTCCTTGGTAGCCAGGTGCAGGTGCGCTATGACCTGCCGATGAACGAAGTGGTCCTGGACTTCTTCGACCGCCTGAAATCGACCAGCCGCGGTTACGCCTCGCTGGACTATCATTTCGATCGCTACCAGTCGGCCAACCTGGTCAAGCTGGACGTGCTGATCAACGGTGACAAGGTCGATGCCCTGGCCCTGATCGTGCACCGCGACAACGCCGCCTACAAAGGCCGTGCGTTGACCGAAAAGATGAAGGAACTGATCCCTCGGCAGATGTTCGACGTGGCGATCCAGGCAGCCATTGGCGGCCAGATCATCGCGCGGACAACCGTCAAGGCGCTCAGAAAGAACGTACTGGCCAAGTGCTACGGTGGCGATGTCAGCCGTAAGAAGAAGCTGCTGGAGAAGCAGAAGGCCGGTAAGAAACGCATGAAACAGGTGGGTAACGTGGAGATTCCACAGGAAGCCTTCCTCGCCGTGCTCAGGTTGGATAGCTAGGTCCTATGTCGCTAAATTTCCCGCTGTTGCTTGTCATCGCCGTCGCTGTCTGTGGCCTGTTGGGGCTGATCGACCTGCTGTTCCTGGCCCCGCGCCGGCGGGCGGCGATCACCAACTACCAGGGCAGCGTCAGCCAGCCCGAGCTGGCCGTGGTCGAACGCCTGAACAAGGAACCCTTGCTGGTTGAATACGGCAAGTCGTTCTTCCCGGTGCTGTTCATCGTGCTGGTGCTGCGCTCGTTCCTGGTCGAGCCGTTCCAGATCCCGTCGGGTTCGATGAAACCGACGCTGGAAGTGGGCGACTTCATCCTGGTGAACAAGTTCTCCTATGGTATTCGCCTGCCGGTGATCGACAAGAAGGTCATCGAGGTGGGGGATCCGCAGCGCGGGGATGTGATGGTGTTCCGCTACCCAAGCGACCCGAACGTCAACTACATCAAGCGTGTGGTCGGCCTGCCGGGCGACCAGGTGCGCTACACCAGCGACAAGCGCCTGTTCGTCAATGGCCAGCCGATCGCCGAGCAACTGGTCGGCAGCGAGCCGGGCACCCTGGGCAGCGCTGAGCTGTACAAGGAGAAACTCGGCGAAGCCGAGCACCTGATCCGCAAGGAAATGACCCGCTACCGCATGCCGCCGGACCAGCAGTGGACCGTGCCGGCCGGTCACTACTTCATGATGGGTGACAACCGCGACAACTCCAACGACAGCCGTTTCTGGGATGATCCGAACATTCCCAAGGAACTGCACGGCATGGTTCCGGACCGGAACATCGTCGGCAAGGCGTTCGCGGTCTGGATGAGCTGGCCGGAGCCCAAGCTGAGCCACCTTCCGAACCTGTCGCGGGTCGGCCTGATCCATTGAGCATCGACGGCGCTGTCCACGGACGGCGCCGATTGCATTTCTGACATAGGCTGTGTTCTCAGGGAGCGAGAGATTTCGCCGTTTCCGGCGTCAGATCACAGCCACACCGTCTTTCAGGATGTTGATTTGAACAACGCGTTGAACATTGTAGGGGTGGCCCCATGAGTGCTTCCCTTGACCGCCTGGAGCGCAAGCTCGGCTATACCTTCAAGAATCAGGACCAGATGCTGCTGGCCCTGACCCATCGCAGCTATGCCGGGCGCAACAACGAGCGCCTGGAATTCCTCGGCGATGCCATCCTCAATTTCGTGGTCGGCGAAGCGCTGTTCGAGCGCTTCCCGCAGGCTCGCGAGGGCCAGCTGTCGCGCCTGCGCGCACGCCTGGTCAAAGGCGAGACGCTGGCGCGCCTGGCCCGTGGCTTCGACCTGGGCGACTACCTGCGCCTGGGGTCGGGTGAGCTCAAGAGTGGCGGTTTCCGCCGTGAGTCCATTCTGGCCGATGCCCTGGAAGCCCTGATCGGTGCGATCTACCAGGATGCCGACATGCAGACTGCGCGCGAGCGTATCCTGGCCTGGTTGACCGACGAATTCGATGGCCTCACCCTGGTCGACACCAATAAAGACCCCAAGACCCGCCTGCAGGAGTTCCTGCAGTCGCGTGCCTGCGAGCTGCCCCGTTACGAAGTGGTGGACATCCAGGGCGAACCGCACTGCCGGACCTTCTTCGTTGAATGCGAAGTGGTCCTGCTGAACAAGAAAAGCCGTGGGCAGGGCGTGAGCCGGCGTATCGCCGAGCAAGTCGCCGCCGCTGCCGCACTGATCGCCCTGGGCGTGGAGAATGGCAATGACTGAGAACACTTCGACCCGTTGCGGCTACGTCGCCATCGTCGGCCGCCCCAACGTCGGCAAGTCGACGCTGCTCAACCACATCCTTGGGCAGAAGCTGGCGATTACTTCGCGCAAGCCGCAGACCACCCGCCACAACATGCTCGGTATCAAGACCGAGGGTGACGTGCAGGCGATCTACGTCGATACGCCGGGCATGCACAAAGCGAACGACAAAGCGCTCAACCGCTACATGAACCGCAATGCCTCGGCGGCCTTGAAAGACGTCGACGTGGTGATTTTCGTGGTCGACCGCACCCGCTGGACCGACGAGGACCAGTTGGTGCTCGAGCGCGTGCAGTACGTAACCGGCCCGGTGATCCTGGCGGTCAACAAGACCGACCGCATGGACGAGAAGGCCGAGCTGATCCCGCACCTGCAGTGGCTGCAACAGCAGCTGCCGAACGCGCAGATCGTGCCGATCTCCGCGCAGCAGGGCCATAATCTCGAAGCGCTGGAAGCGCTGATCGCCAAGGATCTGCCGGAGAACGAGCACTTCTTCCCGGAAGACCAGATCACCGACCGCAGCAGCCGCTTCCTTGCCGCAGAGCTGGTGCGTGAGAAGATCATGCGCCAGCTGGGTGCGGAACTCCCTTACCAGATCACCGTGGAGATCGAGGAATTCAAGCAGCAGGGGCATGTGCTGCACATCCATGCGCTGATCCTGGTCGAGCGTGATGGCCAGAAGAAGATCATCATCGGCGACAAGGGCGAGCGCATCAAACGCATCGGCTCCGACGCACGCAAGGACATGGAGACGCTGTTCGACGCCAAGGTGATGCTCAACCTGTGGGTGAAGGTGAAGGGCGGCTGGTCCGACGACGAGCGCGCCCTGCGTTCGCTGGGTTACGGCGACCTGTAAGCCCACGCACTTTCTCTGTAGGAGCGGCCTTCAGCCGCGATAGGGGCGCGAAGCGGCCCCAGGATCCACGTAGCAGTCGAGATCTTGGGGCTGCTGCGCAGCCCTATCGCGGCTGAAGGCCGCTCCTGCAGTGGCTGCGTCAAACCCGGGTTCAGAGATCGTCATGGAACAACCAGCCCCACAACCCGCCTTCGTGCTGCACAGCCGCGCCTACAAGGAAACCAGCGCGCTGGTGGACTTCCTCACCCCCCAGGGCCGGGTGCGGGCGGTGCTGCGTCGGGCGCGGGGCAAGGGCGGCAGCCTGGTAAGGCCGTTCGTGCCTCTGGAAGTGGAGCTGCGCGGGCGTGGTGAGCTGAAGAACGTCGGGCGCCTCGACAGCACCGGCATCGCCGCCTGGCTGCATGGCGACGCGCTGTTCAGCGGCCTGTACCTCAACGAGCTGCTGATGCGCCTGCTGCCGGCGGAAGCGCCGTATCCCGCGCTGTTCGACCACTACACCCTGACCTTGCAAGCCTTGGCTGCCGGGCGGCCATTGGAGCCGTTGCTGCGCTCGTTCGAATGGCGCCTGCTGGATGAACTGGGGTACGCCTTCTCCCTGAGCCGGGACGTCAATGACGCAGATGTGGTTGCCGACGGCCTCTACCGCCTGCGAGTCGACGCCGGGCTGGAACGGGTCGAGCTGTTCCAGCCCGGATTGTTCAAGGGCAGCGAGCTGCTGGCGCTGGCCGAGGCCGACTGGGACGCGCCGGGCGCCTTGCTGGCGGCCAAGCGCCTGATGCGCCAGGCATTGGCGGTGCACCTGGGAACAAAGCCGCTGGTCAGCCGGGAACTGTTTCGCAAGCGCTGAGCACGACGTATGCTGTGGGCCTCAATCTTCAGGAGAGCCCTTTCGTGACTCACAGCAACCGCATGCTTCTCGGTGTCAACATCGACCACGTGGCGACCCTGCGCCAGGCCCGGGGCACCCGCTATCCGGACCCGGTCAAAGCCGCGCTGGATGCCGAGGAAGCGGGTGCCGACGGCATCACCGTGCACCTGCGCGAAGACCGTCGACACATCCAGGAGCGCGACGTATTGCTGCTTAAGGACGTGCTGCAGACCCGCATGAACTTCGAGATGGGCGTCACCGAGGAGATGATGGCGTTTGCCGAGAAGATTCGCCCGGCGCATATCTGCCTGGTGCCGGAAACCCGCCAGGAACTGACCACCGAAGGTGGCCTGGACGTGGCCGGCCAGGAGGCACGGATCAAGGCGGCGGTGGAGCGCCTGTCGCGCACGGGCGCCGAGGTGTCGCTGTTCATCGATGCTGACGAGCGGCAGATCGAGGCTTCGCGTCGTGTTGGTGCCCCGGCCATCGAGTTGCACACCGGGCGTTATGCCGATGCCGAAACCCCGACTGATGTGGCTGAAGAGCTCAAGCGTATCGTCGATGGCGTCGCGTTTGGCGTGGGGCAGGGCCTGATCGTCAACGCCGGGCACGGCCTGCATTACCACAACGTCGAGGCTGTAGCGGCGATCAAGGGTATCAACGAACTGAACATCGGCCATGCGCTGGTGGCTCACGCGCTGTTCGTCGGTTTCAAGGCGGCGGTAGCGGAGATGAAAGCGCTGATCGTCGCGGCTTCGCGCTGACCTTGTTCGCCGGCAAGCCGGCTCCTACGGGCGTGTGCAATTCCCACTGTAGGAGCCGGCTTGCCGGCGAACCTGCCTATTCGGCTTTGAACACCAGGGTGAATCGGGTCGGCCCTTCGACTTGGCTGCTTACCTCGACCCGCCCGCCATGCAGCTGCATGATCGACTTCACGATCGCCAACCCCAATCCGGTCCCGCCTTCCAGCCGCGAACGCCCGGTGCTAGCCCTGTAGAACCGTTCGAACAGGTGTGGCAGGTGCGTCTCGGCGATTCCAGTCCCCTGGTTTTCGACCCAGACCGCCACTTCATTCCCCCGCCGCTCGATGCCCACCACCACCGGCTGACCGTCCGGGCTGTGGCGCAGGGCATTGCTCAGCAGGTTTGACAGTGCCCGCTGGAACATCAGCCGATCAACCAGGGCCGTCCCCCAACCCTGGAGCGCCAAGGTGATGTCCTTGAGCTCGGCACTGAACGCAAACAACTCGCTCACCCGCGCGACTTCGTCGGCCAGCGCCACGGGCAACAGCGCTACCTGCGTCTGCGGCTGGCTGACTTGGGCGAGGAACAGCATGTCGTTGATGATGCGGTTGAGCCGGGTGAGCTCCTCGACGCTGTCCTCCAGCGCCTCGCGGTAGCGCTCGCCATCGCGCTCGCGGGCCAGTGTCACCTGGGCCTTGCCCATCAGGTTGCCGATCGGGGTACGCAGTTCATGGGCCAGGTCGTCGGAAAACTGTGACAACTGGCGCACCCCCTGGTCGAGGCGGTCGAGCATGACGTTTATCGCCCGGGCCAGGTCGGCCAGTTCCACGGGCAGGTCGCTGTCGGGCAGGCGATGACCCAGGTCTTGAGCCGATACCTGGCCGGCGATGCGACGGAAGTGCCGCAGGGGGCGCAGGCCGCGCTGCACCAGCTTCCACGCGGCGATGCCGATCAGCACCAGCAGCAACGGCAGGGCCAGCAGGGTGGAGTTGAGGTACGCCTGCAGCAGCGCATTGTCGTCGTCGCGATTGAGCGACATCAGTACCTTGACCGGAGTGTCGTCGCGCAGGCGCATCAGGCTGCTGGCGGTGAGGATCTGGTTGCCGTCTGCATCTCGCCATTCATGGAAGGTCAACCGGGTGTCGGCTTCCAGCGTCAGAAGATGCTGTGACTGCATCGCCGGGCCGAGGCTGATCAGGGCCGGGTGGCGCGCATTGACGGCCATCACGCTGAGGCTGAGGTTGTCATGGCCCATCACCAGGTCGAGCAGCGGGTGGGCGCGGGTGCCCAGGTCGTCGCTGCGCAGGTCGACCCGCAGGTTGTGCTCGACCTGCAGCATCTTGCGCGCCAGGTCCTTGCGCGCGCGGCTGTCCAGTTCGTGGTCGAGGGCGAATACCGCCAGGCAGGCCAGTAGCAGCACCAGCGCCGCGCCCAGCAGGGTGACGGTCAGGCCCAGGCGCAGGGACAGTTTCAAGGGCGGGCCTCGAGCACATAGCCGACGCCGCGCAGGGTGTGGATCAGCTTGTCCTCGAAGGGGTCGTCGATCTTCGCTCGCAGGCGGCGGATCGACACTTCGACCACGTTGGTGTCGCAATCGAAGTTCATGTCCCATACCAGCGAGATGATCTGGGTGCGCGACAGCACCTCGCCGCTCTGGCGCATCAGCAGGTGCAGCAAGGCGAACTCTTTGGCGGTCAGGTCGATGCGCTGGCCACCGCGCCAGGCGCGATGGCGGCCGGGGTCGAGCTCCAGGTCGGCGACTTTCAGGGTGCTGGGCTGCAGGTGCTGGTCGTTGCGCCGCAGCAGGCTGCGGATACGTGCCAGCAGTTCGGGGAACTCGAAAGGCTTGAGCAGGTAGTCATCGGCGCCCAGGTCAAGGCCCTTGACCCGGTCGGCCAGGCGACCGTGGGCGGTGAGCATCATGATCCGCGTGGACGATTCGGCGCGCAGGCGCTGCAGCACGCCCCAGCCGTCTAGTTCGGGCAGGTTGACGTCGAGGATCACCAGGTCGTAGGGCTGCTGGCGGGCCAGGTGCAGGCCGTCGGTGCCGGTGTGGGCGCAGTCGACCACGTAGCCGTTCTCACGCAGCCCTTGCTGCAGGTAGTCGGCGGTACGGGGTTCGTCCTCGATGATCAGTAGGCGCATGGTTGGGCTCGGTCGGAAGAAAGGCGGCGATTCTCAACCCTGTAGCTGTATCAGGGTCAAGCGCAGCGATGTTACGACATGTGGCGAGCGAATCCGCGCAGATAACCGATCTGTAATGGGCAGGTCATGTGGCTGAAAGGGGCGCGGGGCGCCCCTCGTTCAATGCGATCAGGCGGTGCCGATCTCGCCGCCATCGTTGCGCTGGATCACCACGGTCGCGGCTCGTGGGCGTACCGTGCTGCCGGCTGGGGTGGTGTCGGTGGCCTTGTCGGTGTAGGGCCAGTTGTCCGGGTGCTGGATGTTGATGAACAGTGTCTTGTTGTCGGGAGTGAAGGTGATGCCGGTCACTTCGCAACCGTTGGGGCCGACGAAGAAGCGCCGCAGGTCGGCTTGGTTGGTGGCGTTGACCGGGACCTGCTTGCCCGTGGCATCGACCAGGTCGGTGGGGATCACCGCCAGCAACTGGTCGTTGGTGTAATTGGTCAGGGTGGTTTCGCCGTTGTCGGTCTCGAACCACAGCACGCCGCGGCTATCGAAGCTCATGCCATCGGGGCTGGCGAACTGGTTCAGCTCGGTCAGGCCGGAACGGTTGATGTCCGGGGCGCCGGCGGCGTTGGCGCCGAACACGAAGATGTCCCAGGTGAAGCTCTTGTGATCGTCGCTGTCGTGCCAGCGGATGATATGGCCATGACGGTTCGGGCCGCGCGGGTTGGCCGCATCGACCTTGGCGGCGGTGCGTGCGCTGTTGTTGGTGAGGGTGAGGTAGACGTCGCCGTTGAGCGGGTTGACGGCGGTCCACTCCGGGCGGTCCATGGGCGTCGCGCCCACGGCGTCGGCGGCGCCACGGGTGTTGAGGATGATCCCCGGTAGGTCGCCGAACAGCGCACCGAGCGTGCTGCCGTTGGTGGTGGCGGTGGCGACGTCGAGCAGCAGCCACACGCCCTTGCCGTCGGCGTTGAAACGCGCCACATAGAGCTTGCCTTTGTCCATGTACTTGGCGCCGGTGGCCAGGCGGTCGGCGGGGCTGGCGTCGGCTGGGTCCCAGACCGCGTCGGAGACGAACTTGTAGAGGTATTCGTTGTTGGAGTCGTCGCCGGTGTACCAGACCAGTGGCTTGCCCGCCACCGGCAGGCCCGGGCAGCAACCTTCGTGGCGGAAGCGGCCGAGGGCGGTGCGCTTCACCGCCAGGGTGGCGCTGTTGTAGGGGTCGATTTCGACGATGTAGCCGTAGGTGCTGGCCTCGTTGCGGTAGTCGCTGGTAGCGCCGGCGCCGGTCGGGGTGATGTTGAAGCGGGCGAACTCATCGGCCACTTCGCTGGCATCGCCAGCCGCGCTTTCCCACTTGTACTGGCCACTGGAGCTGCCCACGCCGATGCGGGTCTGATTGGCCGGGCGAGTACCCTTGTTGACGAAGATACCGGGCCAGTTCTCCTCGCAGGTCAGGTAGGTGCCCCAGGGGGTGTAGCCGTTGCCGCAGTTGTTGTTGGTGCCGCGGCACTGGGTGCCGGTGGGCGAGAACTTGGTCTTGACGTGGTCGGTGCCGCGCAGGGGGCCGGCGATGTTCATCAGCGAAGCGGTGGTGAAGCGGCGGTTGAGCGGGTCGTTCTGGATCACCTGCCAGCGGCCATTGACCTTGGTCAGGCGCACCACGCCGGCGCCGTGGGCGTTGATCTCCTTGCGCACTTCCTCGGCTGGGCGCTTGCCGCTGGCGTCGGTGGTCGGGCCGGCCGGGTGCAGGGCCGCGGTGTCGATGTACTCGAAGTTGATCGCCAGCAAGCCGTCGTCAGAGCTGCCATTGATGGGGAAGAAGTGCATGCCGTCATGGTGCATGCCCATGGCGTTGGCCTGGTCGGCTGAGGTGTTGCTGCCGTCGGACTTCCAGGGGTTGCCGTTGCTGTTGATCGGCGTGCCCCAGGGGGCGAGCACGTAGGCACTGTAGCCAGCGGCGACCACGCAGGCGTCGGTGCGCGAGCCGGCGATGGAGTTGAAGCCCAGCTTGAGCTTGGGTTTTTCCGGCTTCGGATCCGGGGTGGTCACTGGTGGTTCGCTGACCGGATCGTCATGGTTGGAGCCGCCGCCGCTGTCGAAACAGCCGCTCAGGCCTGCGCCGGCGATCATCGCAATGGCCGCGCCGAGGCTGCCGCGCACCACGCTGCGACGGCTCAGGTAGGCGTCCATGACGCTGGCCATCGGCAGGTTGTCGCTCGGGTTGCGGTCCAGGTTGTCGCCGGATTCTCGACTCATCAGGGTGTCCTTATATTGGCTGAGTGGGAGGAAACAGCGACTTTAGGGCGTAAGTATGATGATTGATTTGCAGAAATGTGACGCACTGTTAAAACGGACGGTTCTTAATGGCGCCGACTAAATAATGCTTTGGAATTAACAGCGCCTTTCTGCCATTAAACTGTCACGAGAACGCCGCACTATCCGGGACCCAACGTGTACTCGGAAAAGGATGGCGGGGTCGATGGCAAGCAACCTGGGCAGGCGTGACGTGATCGGCTGGATGGGTATCGGTGCGCTGGCACCGCTGCTCGGCGCCTGTTCCGCGCTGCCACTGCCCGGTGCCGGCGGTGAGCGGTCGCTGGACCTGCTATACGTGGCCGATACCCTCGACGCCCGCTTGCCGGGCCAGGCCGTGGTCCCGGCGACCCGCCTTGGCCCGGTGAGCCACCTGGGCCGTGCGCCCTGGATGAGCGGCTCGAATGCCCGCGATGCACAGCCGGAGCTGGCACCGTTGCTCGATGCCGAGCAGGCCGCACAGGCTCGATTGGGTGGCTACGCGGTGCTGGCGGCGCTGCTCGAACAGCTGCGTGGCGAGGCCGGAGCCGAACGCTGCCTGACCTTGGAGAACGGCCAGTGCTGGAACGGCAGCGGCCTGGCCTACCTCACCCAAGGTGAGAGTGGCGTGCAGGGCAGCCAGTTGCTGGGCAGCGAGGCGCGGGTCAGCAGCGACGAGCGGGTGCTCTGGCCACAGCGCAGCACAGCGCTATACCGGCAGTCTTCTTCCATTACCCTGGGGGCGGGCTTGGCCAGCGAGCAGGCCAAGGCGCTGGGTGTCTCAGGTGTGCACGTGTTCCAGCGCGGCGGTGTGCGCGTGGCGGTGGTCGGCGTCACCGACCCCTATGCCCAGGACCAGAAGGCCTCCCTCAAGCAGTGGTACCAGTCGTTGTTGCCCAGCTTCCAGCAGGCCCGCCGCGAGGGCGACCTGGTGGTGGCCCTGGCCGATGTCGGCAGCGGGCCGGGCCTGTGGCTGGCCGAGCGTATTGCTGAAATTGACGTGCTGCTGTGCGCCCGGGGCCAGGATCTGTGGCCGGCGCCGGTGCAGGCCACCCAGGCCAGTGGGCGGCGGGTGCCGGTGCTGTTCGCCGGTTGCCGGGCCAGTGGCGCGTTTCGCCTGCGTTGTCGGCAGGCGGGCGGGCAATGGCAGTTCGACGCCCGGTTCTTCCCCACGTTCGAGCAGCACCTCAAACCCGGCGCGCTGGCCCGAGCCGGCCAGTTACGTGGCGTGCTGCAAAAACAGCGCAGCGGCCATGCCGCCTGGCTCGACCAACCCTTGGCCCGAGCGCCGCAAGCGCTGTGGCGGCGCGATACCCGTGGCGGTAGCTGGGACAACCTGTTGCACCAGGCCCTGGCCGACGGTTCGAGCATGCCGGTGCTGCTGCCCGGCCTGCGTTACGACTTTCCTGTGCAGGCCGGTGAACCCATCACCCGCGAACACCTGATCAGCCTGACTGGCGGTTACCCCGCGCCGGTGTTCGAGGTGCCGGCGCAACCTGTCGAGCAAGTCCTGGAAAACGCCGCCGAGCAGCTGTTCGGTGACCCGCTGCTGCTGGACAACAGCCAGGACCTGCCCCGCTGGCAGAACCACGCCTGGCAAGTGAACTACAGCCCGACCGGCAAGCGAGTCGCCGGGTTCGAACCCGTGCAGGGGCTGTGCCGGACCTTCGGCCTGCATGTCGATGCCCAGGCCGGCGTGCCGTTGTGGCAAACCGTCGAGGCTTGGCTGGTGCGGCAGGCGCCAGGCTGGCGACTGGCACCGTTGCAACTGCCCGACGTGCGCTACGTGCAGGGCCACCCCGGCTGGCACCCGCGTCAGGAGGCGGTGTGAGCGGTATGCAGCGCATCGTCAGCGGCCTGTTGGTGACCCTCGCCGGCTGGCTGGCGGCGCAATGTGTGCTGCTGCTCAGCCACCCACCGCAACCGGCCCAGGCCGCGCAGCAGAGCGAGGTGCCGCTGCCTGGCTTGCTGGTGGGGCACTGGCAGGCGCCGGTCGACGATGGCGTGATACCGCTGACTCGCTTGCCTCTTCATTACCTGGGCGGGCTCAAGGCCCAACCACTGTCGGCCAGCGTGGTGGTTTTGCGCCACGGCGAGCAGGTGCGCACCCTGGGCCGTGGCCAGCGCCTGGCGCCGGGCATCGTGCTGCAGGCTATCGACGCACAAGGCCTGATTTTCGACAACCATGGGCGGCGCGAGCGCCTGCCCTGGCCGCCACGCCCCGCCGTGACCGGCTTCAAGCGCCAAGGATGAATGATGATCGCACGGTACTGTCTGGCCGGGGTGCTCACCCTGAGCCTGTCCCTGGCCTGGGCCGAGGAGCCGGAAGTGTTCGCCGACGACGGCACGCCGCTGTATGAGGTGAACTTCGTCGACACCGAGCTGGGCGAGTTCATCGACAGCGTGTCGCGCATCACCGGCACCACCTTCATCGTCGACCCGCGGGTGCAGGGCAAGGTTACCGTGCGCACGGTCGACCGCCATGACGCCGACGCCATCTACGACATCTTCCTGGCCCAGCTGCGCGCCCAGGGTTTCGCCACGGTGGACCTGCCCAACGGCAGCGTGAAGATCGTCCCCGACCAGGCCGCGCGCCTGGAACCGGTGCCGGTGGAGCGGCCCGGCAAGAAATCCGAAGGCAGCGATGGCGTGGCCACTCGGGTATTCAATGTGCGCAACGCCGCCAGCGAGCAGATGCTCAACATCCTCAAACCGCTGATCGACCCGCGGGTTGGCGTGATCACGCCATATCCGGCCGCCAACCTGCTGGTAGTCACCGACTGGCGCAGTAACCTCGAACGCATCGACAGTCTGTTGCGCCAGCTCGACCAGGTCAGCGACGAACCGCTGCAGGTGATGCCACTCAAGCATGCCAGCGCCGCCGACACGGCGGGGCTGGTGACCCGCTTGCTGGCTCGCGAGCAGGGCGCCGACAGCGCCCAGGTGGTCGCCGACCCACGCAGCAACGCCCTGCTGGTGCGCGGCAGTGCCGACAGCCGCGAGCGGGTGCGCGCCTTGCTCGCCCAACTGGACCGGCCCAGTGAGAACCTGCACAACAGCAACACCCAGGTGATGTATCTGCGCCATGCCAATGCCGCCGAAGTGGTCAAGGTGTTGCGCGGGTTGGGCCAGAGCGGCGCGGTGCCGACCGAAGGCGGCGAGGGCGAGGGCAAGGACAAGCCGTTGCAGGCGGCCAGCGATTCCGGCATCCGCCTCGAATATGAAGAGGGTACCAACGCCGTGGTCATGGTCGGCCCCGACAGCGAGTTGGCCGCCTACCGCAGCATCGTCGAGCAGTTGGATATCCGCCGGGCGCAGGTGGTGGTCGAGGCGATCATCGCCGAAGTGTCCGACAGCAGCGCCCAGGAGCTGGGCGTGCAATGGCTGTTCGCCGACGAAAAGTTCGGCGCGGGCATCGTCAACTTCGGCAGCAACGGGGTGAACATCGCCAACATCGCCGGCGCGGCCAGCAGCGGCGACAACGAGAAGCTCGGCAAGCTGCTGTCGGCGACCGCGGGCGCCACGGCCGGCTTCGGCCATTTCGGTGGTGGTTTCAACTTCGCCATGCTGGTCAACGCGCTCAAGGGCAAGAGCGGTTTCAACCTGCTGTCCACCCCGACCCTGCTGACCCTCGACAACGCCGAGGCGTCGATCCTGGTGGGCCAGGAGGTGCCGTTTGTCACCGGCTCCGTCACCCAGAACAACGCCAACCCCTACCAGACCATCGAGCGCAAGGAGGTGGGGGTGAAGCTGCGCATCAAGCCGCAGGTCAATGTCGACAACAGCGTGCGCCTGGACATCGTCCAGGAGGTGTCGTCGATCGCCGAGTCCCGCGCAGCCAGCGATGTGATCACCAACAAGCGCGAGATCAAGACCAAGGTCATGGTCGAGGATAACGGTCTGGTGATCCTCGGCGGCCTGATCAGCGACGAGCTGAGTACCAGCAACCAGCGCGTGCCGTTGCTCGGTGACATCCCCGGCCTTGGCCGGCTGTTCCGCTCCGACGCCAGCAAGAACACCAAGCAGAACCTGATGGTGTTCATCCGCCCGCGCATCCTGCGCGACGGCGAGAGCCTGGCCGGGTTCAGCCAGCAGAAATACCAGAGCCTGCGGCAGGACACACCGCTCAAGCTGCCGGCGCTGGCCGAAGGGATGCCTTTGCTGCAGGCGTTCCCGGCCAGCCGCGCGCGGCTTGAAGGCGCAGACTGGTGATGCTGCCCTATCGCCTGGCGCGCCAGGCTGGCCTGGCCATGGCCCCCAGCGACGGCGGCTGGCGGTTGTGGCTGCGCGGTGACGCCGACAGCGACCAGCTCCAGGAGCTGTTGCGGGTCCATGGCCAACCCGTTGCCTTGGAGCAACTCGACGACGCCCAGTTCGACGAGCGCCTTGGCCAGCTCTACCAGGCCGGCGAGGCGGCGACCGAAGCCTTGATCGAGGGCATCGGCGAACAGGTCGACCTCGACAGCCTGATGAGCGAGATGCCGCGCATCGAGGACCTGCTGGAAAGCGACGACGAGGCACCGGTGATCCGCCTGATCAATGGCCTGTTCGGCCAGGCCTTGCGCCTGCGCGCCTCGGATATCCATATCGAGACCTTCGAGCAGAGCCTGGTGGTGCGCCTGCGGGTCGACGGCCACCTGCGCGAAGTGCTGCGCCCGCCACGGGCACTGTCGGCGATGCTGGTGTCGCGGATCAAGGTGATGGCTCGGTTGGATATCGCCGAGAAGCGCCAGCCCCAGGACGGCCGCATCACCCTGCGCGCTGCCGGGCGCGAGGTGGACGTGCGCGTATCGACCCTGCCCGGCATCCACGGCGAGCGGGTGGTGATGCGCGTGCTCGACAAGCAGGCCAGCCTGCTGGCGCTGGACAACCTGGGCATGCCCGCCGCCGTGTTGCGCGGCTTGCGCGGCTGCCTGGCGCGGCCCAACGGTATCGTGCTGTCCACCGGCCCCACCGGGTCGGGCAAGACCACCACCCTGTACGCCAGCCTCAACAGCCTCAACGACGGCAGCCGCAACATCCTCACCGTCGAGGACCCGGTGGAATACGCCATCGCCGGTATCGGCCAGACCGCTATCAACCCCCGGGCCGGCTTGACCTTCGCCAGCGGCCTGCGGGCCATCCTGCGCCAGGACCCGGACGTGATCATGCTGGGTGAGATCCGCGACCAGGAGACCGCGCAGATCGCCGTGCAGGCCAGCCTCACCGGGCACCTGGTGCTGTCGACGCTGCACACCAACAGCGCCGTGGGGGCGGTGACCCGCCTGCGCGACATGGGCGTCGAGCCGTTCCTGATCGCCTCGTGCCTGCGCGGGGTGCTGGCCCAGCGCCTGGTGCGGCGGCTGTGCGCCTGCGCGGTGGCGCGGCCGCTGCACAGCGCGGAGCGCGAGCTGTGGCCGGAATTGGCCGAAACCTATCATCCGGTCGGCTGCGAGCATTGCCAGGGCAGCGGTTATGTCGGGCGCCTTGGGTTGTACGAATTCATCGAACTGGACGACGGGCTGGTGGCGTTGCTCTATGACGGTCAGAGCGAACTGGCCATGCAGGCCTACCTGGATGGCCGTCGGCAGAGCCTGGTGGCGATGGCCGCCGACTGCCTGGCGCAGGGCCAGACCAGCCTCGCCGAAGTGTTGCGCGTGGTGCAGGGCTGACCGATGCCGACTTATCGCTACCAGGCCGTGGACCTCGCCGGCAAGGCGCACAAGGCCAGCGTGCAGGCCGACAGCGAGCGCCATGCGCGCCAGTTGTTGCGCGAGCAGGGGCTGTTTGCCCGGCACTTGCAGCGCCATGAGGCCGGCCAGGCCCAGCCACGCCGCCAGCGTTTGAGCCGTGCCCAGCTGTGCGAGCTGACCCGCCAGCTGGCGACGCTGGTGGGCGCCGGTATCCCGTTGGTCGATGCCTTGGCCACCCTTGAACGGCAGCTGCGCCAGCCGGCCCTGCACGCCGTGCTGGTGGCGTTGCGCGGCTCCCTCGCTGAAGGGCTGGGGCTGGCCCGTAGCCTGGCGCGCCAGGGGGGGGCCTTTACCGGCTTGTACTGCGCATTGGTCGAGGCCGGCGAGCGCTCGGGGCGCCTGGGCCAGGTGCTGGCGCGCCTGGCCGATCACCTCGAACAGGTGCAGCGCCAGCGCCACAAGGCACGCACCGCGCTGATCTACCCGGCGGTGCTGATGGGCGTGTCGCTGGCGGTGGTGGTCGGCCTGATGACCTTCGTGGTGCCCAAGCTCACCGAACAATTCGCCCATTCCGGGCAGAGCCTGCCCTTCATCACTTCATTGCTGATCGGCCTCAGCCAGGGGCTGGTTCAAGTGGGGCCTTACCTGTTGCTACTGGCGTTGGTACTGACCGTGCTCGCCGGCTGGCTGCTGCGCAAGCCCCACTGGTGCCTGCGCCGCGACGACCTGCTACTGCGCCTGCCGCGCATCGGCCAGGTGCTGCAGGTGCTGGAGAGTGCGCGCCTGGCGCGCAGCCTGGCGATCCTCTGCGGCAGCGGCGTGGCCCTGCTCGAAGCATTACAGGTGGCCACCGAGACGGTCGGCAACCGACGTATCCGTGCGGCGATGGAACAGGTGCGCCAGCAGGTGCAGGGCGGCACCAGCCTGCATCGGGCGCTGGACGGCGCCGGCCAGTTTCCGCCGTTGCTGGTGAACATGGTCGGCAGCGGCGAAGCCAGCGGCACCCTGGCCGACATGCTCGAACGGGTGGCCGATGACCAGGAGCGTGGCTTCGCCCGCCAGGTGGACACCGCGATGGCGCTGTTCGAGCCGCTGATGATCCTGGTGATGGGCGGTGTGGTGCTGTTCATCGTGCTGGCGGTACTGCTGCCGATCATGCAGCTCAACCAGGGATTGCAATTGTGACAAGGAGAACTTCGATGCAGCAACGATACAAGCGCCAGGGTGGCTTCACCCTGATGGAGATCATGGTGGTGATCTTCATCATCGGCCTGCTGATCGCCGTGGTGGCGCCCAGTGTGCTGGGCAACCAGGACAAGGCGATGAAGCAGAAGGTGATGGCCGACCTGGCCACCCTGGAGCAGGCGCTGGATATGTACCGCCTGGACAACCTGCGCTTCCCCAGCAACGAGCAGGGCCTGGCCGCGCTGGCCAGGAAACCCACCCTGGAGCCGTTGCCGCGCAGCTGGCGCAGCGACGGCTATATCCGCCGTCTGCCGGAAGATCCGTGGGGCACGCCCTACCAGTACCGCATGCCCGGTGAACATGGCCGGGTCGATGTGTATTCGCTGGGCGCCGATGGTGTGCCGGGTGGCGAAGGGCTGGATGCCGACCTGGGCAACTGGGCGCTGTGACATGCGTCGGCAGGGTGGTTTCAGTCTGCTCGAACTGCTGGTGGTGCTGGCCATCGCTGGGTTGATGACTAGCCTGGCCGTGGCCTGGCTCGACAGTGGCAATGCCGGCGTCGACCAGGCGCTGGCGCGTTTGGCGGCTGCCACCGTGGCCCAGGGCGACCAGGCGCGCCATGCCGGGCAGTTGCGCGGCCTGCGCTGGAATGGCCAGCGCCCGGAGCTCGTGCGCCAGGAGCGTGGACGTTGGGTGGTCGAGCCGGTCGCCCTGGGCGAGTGGCCCAAGGGCCTGCGCCCAGACTGGCCGAGCAGTTCGGCGCCGGTGCTGGTATTCACCCCCGACGGCTGGGCCCGGCCCGGCAGTGTGCGCTGGCATTGGGCTGATGGTAGCCAGGGCTGGCACTGGGGGCGTGATGGCCGCTTGCAGGTGAGCCACGCCCAATGAAGCGCAGGGAGCAGGGTTTCACGCTGCTTGAAGTGAGCGTTGCGCTGGCGATCGCCGCCGTGTTGGCGGTGATCACCAGCCAGGTCTTGCGCCAGCGCCTGGCGGTGCAGGACACCGTGCAGCAGCATCGATTCGGTGTGCTCTGCGCTCGTGAGTTGCAGGCGCGGTTCGTGGTCGAGCAGTACTGGCCTGTTAGCAATGAGGACGCAGGCGAGCTTGTCCAAGGCGGGCAGGTCTGCCATTGGCGCTTGCAGTTGCGGCGCACGGGCGTGCGTGACCTTCGCCGCGGTGAACTGCTGTTGCATGCCGACCGCGACCAGCGCCTGCCACTGGGGCAGTACACCGTGTTCCTGGAGCGCCCATGAAGCGAAGGCAGGCGGGCATGACCCTGATCGAACTGATGGTGGCCTTGGCCTTGACCGCGTTGCTGGGCCTGCTGCTGGCGGCGTTGGTCAATGGCTGGCTGAGGGTGCGTGAGCGGCTCGATCAGCCGCAGCGGGAAACCCAGGTAGTGGACTTCTGCCTGGCCTTGGAGCGGCGTTTCGACAGCCCGGTGCTGCGCCGTGTGTACGAACAACGCCTGCCCTTGTCGGTGCGCTGGCTCGATTGGCAAGCGGACCGCCAGCAACTGCTCTGGGTAGCCGCCGCGGCTTGGCCGCAGGCGGAAGGTGGATCGCGCCTGCAACGTCAGCGCCTGCGTTTTGCACCGCGCGAGCAGCAGCTACTGCTGGAAACCAGCGCAGACCTGTATGCCGCCGAGGCCCCGCGCTGGGTGTTGCGCGAACGGCTGGAGCGGGTCAGCGCGATGAGCCTGCTTTACCACCAGTCCGGCCAATGGCTGGCCTGGCCTTCCGATCAACCGACGCATCCCGGACGGGGTGTGCGCCTGGAGTTCGTGCGTGATGGAGCACCTTATGCCTGTACTTTCGTGCTGCCCTGGGGGCGTTCGTGAAACTTGAGTGGCGGCGCCGTACGCCGCCGCGGCCATGGTTGTTGCTGCGTCCAGGCCCGGTCTGGGGCTGGGTGCTGGTGGAGCAGGGCGTGGCCACGCGCCAGGGGACAGGCAAACCGCCTGCCGACCTGCTGGCAAGGGTCGCCTTGATTGTACCGGGTGAGCATTGCAGTCATTTCCAGCTGGCAGCGCCGCCCGGGCTCAAGCGCGAGGAGTGGCCGCTGTTGCTGGAGGACCGGCTGTTACAGGGCGCGCATGAGGTGGTGTGCGCCTGCATCGGCCGGCCTGCGGGTCAGTTGCGGCTGTTGGTCGTGGCCCGCCAGCGGTTGGATGAGTGGCGCGCGCAATGCGTCGAATGGGCGTTGCCCGTCGAGCGTTGCTGGGCTGAGTTCCAGTTGCTGGCTGAACCCGAAGCGGGGGAATGCTGGCAATGGCGGCGGGGCGAAAGGGTGTTGCACCTTTGGCGGGAGGACGAGGGGTATATCCACTGGCTGGCCTGGCCTGACTCACTCGGCCAGGCGCCCGCCAGGGATTGGCCGGCAGGTGCGCGGGCGCTCTTCGAGGGAGACTGGCCAAGGGAGTTGGCGCAGTTGGAGAGCACGCCCGGCTTGTTCGAGGTGCGAAGCCCACGTCAGTTTCTCCGGCTGGCGCCGGTACAGCGGCGGCTCGCACTTGCCTGCATGGCACTGGCCGTCACCTGGGGTGGCCTGTGGCTGGCCCAGCAGTGGCGCCAGACGCAGGCTTATCGTGAGCAGGTGCTGGCCGTGACCGGCCAGCAGGCCGCGCTCCATCAGGCGGCCCAGGTGCTCAAGCGCTTGCGTGACCGCCACGTTGAAACGCAACTGCGTCTGCGCCAGTTGGAAGGGTTGCAAGCGCAACTTCAGGCCTGGCTGGGCGCGAACCCGGGCTGGCGGTTGCAGGCCGTGCGCTTCGACGGTCGGCAATGGCGGTTGGCGCTGGAGGGGGATGGAGCGACTCCGCCTTGGCAGGAGATGGCGGCGGCCGCAGGGGCACAGGTGCGGATCGAGGAGGGAGCCCGGCACGTGATGTTCGATCTGGAGGGGGGCTCATGAGCCGCGAATGGTTGCAACGGCGGCGAATGCTGCTGGCCTGGCTGCTGATTGCGCTGCTGGTGCTTGTTCTGGTGTTGCGCGAAGGGCTCGGCTATTGGCGGGAGCAGGCGCAATGGCGAGCCTTGGCCGAGTCGGCGGCGGGGATGCGAAGTGGGCCTGCGCTGACGCTTGAACGCCTGCGCCAGTCGGCCCAGGCCCGGCATATCGAACTTGCCGAGGTGCAGGTTCAGGACCAAGGCTGGCAAGCGCGGGGCAAGGTTGCTGATGCCCAAGCCCTGCAGGACTGGTTGCAGGCCCTTCACCTGGAGGGGGCGCACATGGCGCAGTGGGGGATTGAGCGCGAAGGCGCTGGGTTGCGCTTCGATGTGCAGGTGCAGCCTTGAGTCGGCGCGCGGGTGGCTGGCTGGGGCTGGTGTTCTGCCTGAGTTTGCTGGTCGAGCTGCCGGCGGTCTGGCTGGCGTGGCTGAGCGGGTTACCGGCACAGGGCGTGGTGGGCAGCCTGTGGCAAGGGCAAGCGATGCGCTTGGGGGCGGTTGGCCCCTTGCGCTGGGAACTGCGACCGTGGCGTCGGGATGCGCAGGTGTGGTTGGGATTTCAGGGGCAGGGGTGGCGGTTGCATGCCCATGGCTGGCCCTGGCACTGGCAAGCCGAGGTCGAGGCGCTGGGGGCCCAACCCAGTGTCGCCCAGAACTATCGCTTCGCCGGGCAGTGGCAAGGCGCGCTCCATCTGCAAGGAAGTGGCAGGCGATGCAGTGAGGCACAGGGGCGGATCGAGGTGAATGACCTGGCGTTGGCCGAACCGTGGTCGTTGGGGCTAGGGCAGGGCGGCATCGAGATGAACTGCGCGGATGGCTGGCACGTGTCAGGGTATCTGGCCCAGGACGGGCAGCATCGATTGGCAGTGGAGGGTGACCTGCTGGCGCGGCGGGCTCAGGTGAACATCGATGTGCAGCCTGATGCGGCGCTGACGCCGGTGCTGCGCGGTGTGCAGTGGCTGGGGGCCGAAGCGCTGCAAGGGCAGCGGGAAATCAGGTGGTAGGGACAGCGTCGTAGCCGAACCTGAGACGTTCGCGATACCCGCGATTGCGTCGGTGGGATCACTGCTGCATTCACCGGCAAAGCCGGCTTCTGCAGGAAAGGCGTGCCTGGATAGATGGCGTCGGGGTCAGGGGCGGATCTCGATCATGGTGCCGTCCTTGACCATGCTCCAGACCTCGCGCATGTCGTCGTTGCGCATGGCGATGCAGCCTTCGGTCCAATCGAGGGTGTGGAAGTACCACTCCGGGTACTCCTCGTTGATCGGCGTGCCGTGGATCATGATCATGCTGCCGGCCGCCACCCCGTCACGCCGGGCCTTGGCGGCGTCGGTGATGTTCGGGTAGGAGATGTGCATGGCCAGGTTGTAGCGGTCGCTGACCTTGCGCCAGTCCAGCCAGTACAGGCCCTCGGGGGTCTTCTTGTCGCCCTCGCGCTCCTTGGCGCCCTTGGGCTGCTTGCCCAGCGAGATGCGGTAGGTCTTGAGCGGTTCGCCGCGGCTGATCAATTGCAGGCGGCGTTCGGACTTGAGCACCAGCACCTTGTCGATCATGGGGCCCTGCGGGACGGTCGCGGCCGGTTGCGATGCCGATGGCGGCTTGCGAATGATGGTTTCGGTGAAGGCAGCCTGCGACACCGAGGCGACACTGAGGCAGAAGAGGGCGAGCAACCAGCGCATGAAACCGTATCCCTGAGACTTAGGTGGTGGACGACGAGACGTTCATCGGCGGCAGGTATTCATGGCCTATGGGGTAGTGCTGCCTGATGCGGTCGCGATAGTAGCATTCTAGTGTGCGTGTGACGGTCCGGAAAGCCAGCTCGCTCCACGGGATCTCATGTTCCTCGAACAATCGCACCTCCAGGCTCTCGACGCCCACGGCGAAATCCAGGTCCGCAAGTTCGGCGCGGAAGAACACGTGTACCTGGTTGATGTGTGGCAGGTCGAACAACTGGTACAGCTGCGCCTCGCCCACCCGGGCGCAAGCCTCCTCGACGGTTTCGCGACGGGCGGCCTGGTCGAGGGTCTCGCCGTTCTCCATGAAGCCGGCGGGCAGGGTCCAGTAGCCCCGGCGCGGCTCGATGGCGCGCCGACACAGCAGCACCTGGCTGCCCCAGGTGGGCAGCACCCCGGCGACGATATTGGGGTTCTGGTAGTGGATGGTCTGGCAATGGTCGCAGACATACCGCGGGCGGCTGTCGCCTTCGGGGATTCGCTGGGTGACCGGTTGGCCGCACGCGCTGCAGAATTTCATGCTTTCATTCCTGTGTGGTCGGGCTATCTTGGCGCGCCCGGCCCGCCCACCGCAAGCGGACCGCGGGCGGGGCTTGGGTGCCTCGCGGCTTTGGTGCATCATGCAGGGCAGGCCTTGGAATCGAGAGTGCGTAATGCTGGACGAGCTTCTTCGCCGAATGAGCAACCATACCCCCGCGTCACTGGAGACGGACCGCCGTTTCCCCGAAGCGGCGGTGCTGCTGCCCATCACCCGTGGCGAAGAGCCGGAGTTGGTGCTGACGCTCCGTGCCAAGGGGCTTTCCACCCACGGTGGCGAGGTGGCCTTTCCCGGAGGCCGACGCGATCCGGAGGACCCGGACCTGATGTTCACCGCCCTGCGCGAAGCCGAGGAGGAAATCGGCCTGCCCCCCGGCCTGGTCGAGGTGCTCGGCCCGCTCAGCCCGCTGATCTCCCTGCATGGCCTGAAGGTGACACCGTTCGTCGGCCTGATCCCCGATTACGTCGAGTACCGCGCCAACGATGCGGAAATCGCCGCCGTGTTCAGCGTGCCGCTGGCGTTCTTCCGCCAGGACCCGCGCGAGCACACCCACCGCATCGACTACCAGGGCCGCAGTTGGTACGTGCCCAGTTACCGTTACGGCGACTACAAGATCTGGGGGCTGTCGGCGATCATGATCGTCGAGCTGGTCAATGTGCTGTTCGATGCCGGCATCAGCCTGCACCAGCCACCGGAGCGTTTCATCCAGAACTGAATGGGGCCCACCCCGTCACCTGCGTCCAACCGTGAGGAGCGAGACATGAAATACCGCCTGGGCGACCTGCGGGTCGAGGCCCATCCCAGCAGCTGGGCCGCGCCCAACGCCAGCCTGATCGGCAAGGTGCGCCTGCAAGCCCGTGCCAGTGTGTGGTTTGGCGCGGTGTTGCGTGGCGACAACGAGTTGATCGACATTGGCGAGGACAGCAACGTCCAGGATGGCACGGTGATGCACACCGACATGGGCTCGCCGCTGAACATCGGCAAGGGCGTGACCATCGGCCACAACGCCATGCTGCATGGCTGCACGGTGGGCGACTACAGCCTGGTGGGCATCAACGCGGTGATCCTCAACGGTGCGCGTATCGGCAAGCACTGCATCATCGGCGCCAATGCGCTGATCCCGGAAGGCAAGGAAATCCCCGATGGTTCGCTGGTGATGGGCTCGCCGGGCAAGGTGGTGCGCGAGCTGACCGAGCAGCAGAAACGCATGCTCGAGGCCAGCGCCGCCCATTACGTGCACAACGCCCAGCGCTATGTCCGCGACCTGGTAATTGACGATGAGTGACGAGAAGCCGGTCGCCTCGCCCTGCGTCAGCGTCTGCGCGCTGGACGAACAGGACATCTGCACGGGTTGCCAGCGCACGGTGGCCGAGATCACCCGCTGGGGGCGGATGGACAACACGGAACGCCGCGCCGTACTCAAGCTTTGCCATGAGCGGGCGGTCGCCGCAGGCTTGATCATTGGTCTGTAGGCTACGCCTTGCTTTTGGCACATTCGCCAGCAAGGCTGGCTCCTACCGGGGATCGCGGGCTTGTCCAGTGGCTGGCCCGACGCTACTCTGAGCGGCTTGCCCACCTGAATACCCAGACCATGTTCTATCTCATCGCCTACATCAGCAGCGTGGTGCTGATCAACTACGCCTTCTCCAGCGCGCCACACCTGGACGTGATCTGGTCCGCCTGGGGTGGCCTGGTGTTCATCCTGCGCGATATGGTGCAGACCCGCTACGGCCACGGCGCGTTGTTGGCGATGCTGGTGGCGCTGGTACTATCCTATGCCACCTCCGAGCCGGCCATCGCCCTGGCCAGCGCCACCGCGTTCTTCGTCTCCGAGCTGATCGACTGGTTGGTGTTCAGCGTTACCCGCCGCCCTCTGCGTGATCGCCTGTGGCTGAGCTCGGCCTTGAGCATCCCGGTGGACACCTTCATTTTCTTCGGCATGATCGGCGCACTGACACCGATGGTGGTCGGCACGGCGCTGGCCTCGAAGTTTGCCGGGGTCACGGCGGTGTGGCTGATCATGGCCTGGCGGGCACGGCGCGCGATCGCCGTGTCCTGATGTAGAATACCGGTCCATTTTTCAGCGGGCGGCAGCCAGCGTGGCGCGGCCCCGGACGCCTTCGAGGACCTGAAATGACCCGTATCGGAACCCCATTGTCGCCTACCGCGACCCGTGTACTGCTGTGCGGCTGCGGCGAGCTGGGCAAGGAAGTGGTGATCGAGTTGCAGCGCCTGGGGGTCGAGGTGATCGCCGTTGACCGCTACGCCAATGCCCCGGCCATGCAGGTCGCGCACCGCAGCCATGTAATCAACATGCTCGACGGCGTGGCCCTGCGCGCGGTGATCGAGGCGGAGAAACCGCACTACATCGTCCCCGAGATCGAGGCCATCGCCACCGCCACCCTGGTGGAGCTGGAGAACGAAGGCTTCAACGTCGTCCCCACTGCCCGTGCCACCCAACTGACCATGAACCGCGAAGGCATCCGCCGCCTGGCCGCCGAAGAGCTGGACCTGCCGACCTCGCCGTACCACTTTGCCGATACCTTCGAGGACTACAGCAAGGCGGTCGCCGACCTGGGCTACCCTTGCGTGGTCAAGCCGGTGATGAGCTCGTCAGGCAAGGGCCAGAGCCTGCTGCGCAGCGCCGACGACCTGCAGAAGGCCTGGGACTATGCCCAGGACGGCGGCCGTGCCGGCAAGGGCCGGGTGATCATCGAGGGCTTCATCGACTTCGAGTACGAGATCACCCTGCTGACCGTGCGCCATGTCGGCGGCACCACCTTCCTCGAACCGGTCGGCCACCGTCAGGAGAAGGGCGACTACCAGGAGTCCTGGCAGCCCCAGGCCATGAGCGCTAAAGCGCTGGCCGAGTCGCAGCGTGTGGCTCGGGCGGTCACCGATGCACTGGGCGGCCGTGGCCTGTTCGGTGTGGAGTTGTTCGTCAAGGGTGATCAGGTGTGGTTCAGCGAAGTCTCGCCCCGCCCGCACGACACTGGCCTGGTGACCCTGATTTCCCAGGACCTGTCGCAATTCGCCCTGCATGCCCGCGCCATTCTCGGCCTGCCGATTCCGCTGGTGCGCCAGTTCGGTCCTTCGGCTTCGGCGGTGATCCTGCCGGAAGGTCAGTCGCAGCAAACCAGCTTCGCCAACCTGGGTGCGGCCTTGAGCGAGCCGGATACCGCCATTCGCCTGTTCGGCAAGCCGCAGATCAATGGCACCCGCCGCATGGGCGTGTGCCTGGCTCGCGACGAGTCGGTCGAGGCTGCTCGTGCCAAGGCGACCCGCGCCGCGCAAGCCGTCAAGGTCGAGTTCTGATCTGATACTGCTGGGGGCGCTTAGCGCCCCTTTCGCGACACAAGGGTTCAAAGCGCGGTATCGCGGGTCTCTTTAAGGCACAACACGGCCACCAGGCTGATCACCGCCGCCACCGACACATACCCCCCCACCCAGCTCAATCCCCCCATGCTCACCAGCTTCTGGGCAAAGAACGGTGCCGCCGAGGCGCCGACGATACCGCCCAGGTTGTACGCCGCCGACGCGCCCGTATAGCGCACATGGGTCGGGAACAGCTCCGGCAGCAGGGCGCCCATGGGGGCGAAGGTCACCCCCATCAGGAACAGCTCGATGGCCAGGAACAGCGCCACGCCCGTGGTCGACCCCGAAGTCAGCAGCGGCTCCATGGTGAAGCCCGAGGCAATGGCCAGCAAGCCGCCGACGATCAGCACCGGCTTGCGCCCGAAGCGGTCGCTGAGCCAGGCCGACAGCGGCGTGGCCAGGGCCATGAACACCACGGCGAAGCACAGCAGCCCCAGGAACGTCTCCCGGCTGTAGCCCAGCGTGGTCACGCCATAGCTGAGCGAGAACACCGTAGAGATGTAGAACAGCGCGTAGCACACCACCATCGCTGCGGCCCCGAGCAGGGTGGGTAGCCAGTAGCGGGCAAACAGGTCGACCACCGGCATTTTCACCCGCTCGTGGCGGGCGACCGCCTTGGCGAACACCGGGCTTTCCTCCAGTTTCAGTCGCACGTACAGGCCCACCAGCACCAAGGCGGCGCTGAGCAGGAACGGAATGCGCCAGCCCCACTCACGGAACTGTTCGTCGCTGAGCATCAGGGCCAGGGAGAGGAACAGGCCATTGGCCGCCAGGAAGCCGATCGAAGGGCCGAGCTGCGGGAACATGCCGAACCAGGCACGTTTGCCTTCCGGGGCATTCTCGGTGGCCAGCAATGCCGCGCCCCCCCATTCGCCGCCCAGCCCAAGACCCTGGCCGAAGCGCAGCAGGCAAAGGAGGATCGGTGCCCACACCCCGATGCTGTCATAGCCCGGTAGTACGCCGATCAGCGTGGTGGACACGCCCATCAGCAGCAGCGAAGCGACCAGCGTCGACTTGCGCCCGATGCGGTCGCCGAAGTGGCCGAACAGCGCCGACCCCAGTGGGCGGGCGAGGAAAGCGATGCCGAAGGTGAGAAACGCCGCCAGCATCTGTGCGGTGCCGGAGCCGGACGGGAAGAACACCGGCCCGATCACCAGGGCGGCGGCAGTGGCGTAGACGTAGAAATCGTAGAACTCGATGGCGGTGCCGATGAAACTGGCGGTGGCCACCCTGGCCGGGGAATTGACCGGAGTCGCCGCGGCAGGTTCGGCGTAGGTGCTGCTGGTAGTCATGCGAAGGTCCCTGACAGTCATGCTCCATGGGGCACGGCCCATGTGGCGGGCACACGGGAGCCGGAGCGTATTGTTGTTGGTCGCCCGACTGACAATAGCCCAGGGGATAGAGGCGGGGAGCGGGCGCTGTTCGGGGTGGTGAAGCAGGACCGCGGGGCGTGTCAGTGGTGCGGACTGGCCGAAGAGCGCCGGGTGCGGGTAGCAGGCGGAACGGCAGGGCTGGGTAAGCGTGACCCGAGTATAGCTATCGGGTCACGGTCCAGACCAGTACCTTGCTGGCGCAATTGTCCTCGGTTTCGAGGATTTCCAGGCGATAACGGCCGATCTTCAGGCACACCGCGCTTTCCGGGATGCTTTCCAGCGCTTCGGTGACCAGGCCGTTGAGGGTCTTCGGCCCGCCGTCGGAGGGCAGGTGCCAGCCCAGGGTGCGGTTGATTTCGCGCAGCGACGCCGTGCCTTCGATGACGAAGGTGCCATCGGGTTGCGGGTGCACATGGGGGTTGTCGAGGCTGTGTTCGTCCTCGAACTCGCCGACGATCTCTTCAAGAATGTCTTCCAGGGTGACGATGCCCAGCACTTCGCCGTACTCGTCCACCACCACGCCCATGCGCCGTTGCTGCTTGTGGAAGTTCAGCAGTTGCATCTGCAGCGGGGTGCTTTCGGGGACGAAGTAGGGCTCGTAGCAGGCAGCCTGGAGATTCTCGAACGTGAGCTCGGCACGGGGCAGCAAGTGGCTGATCAACTTGGTGTTGAGCACCGCTTCGACCTGGTTGATGTCGTTGTGGTAGACCGGCAGGCGGGTATGTCGGCTGACGATCAGTTGTTCGATGATGCGCTCGATGGGGTCGTCGAGGTTGATGCCATCCACTTCGTTGCGTGGCACCAGGATGTCGTTAACGGTGACCTTGTCCAGCGCCTGCAAGCCTTCGAGCAGCCCATTACGGGCCGGGTCGTGCGCCGGGTCTTCGTCGAAGTCGTCGTGCTCCTGGGGGTGCAGCGCCACGGCAGTGGGCTGGATGCGAAATGGGCGCAGGATCAGCTTGGCGCAGCCATCGAGCAGGCAGCCCAAGGGTTGCAGGGTGGCCAGCGGCAGCTTGAGCAGGCTGGCCCCGAGGCTGAAAAAGGCTTGCGGATTGCGCCGGGCCAGGCGCCGCGGCAGGTATTCGGCCAACACCAGCAGCATGAGCGTTGCGCCCAGGCCGGCGAGCCAGAAACCATGCTCACCATCGTGGCGCTGGCCGACCAGGCAGGCCAGGCCCAGCACCAGCAGTTTGCCGAGGCTGGCGCCGAGCACCAGGGCCTGGGCCGGTAGCGTGGGCTCTGCCTGGCCGTTGAGCTGCTGGCGGGCGGCGTCCACGGCAGTGAACAGCGCCGACCAGAGCAGTGCCAGTGCGAGTGTGCCGAGCAGCGGGGCGTACGGCAGGGTGTCCATGGGCGGCCGTCAGATATGCAGGATGAATTCGCGGACCAGCTTGCTGCCGAAATAGGCCAGCATCAGCAGGCAGAAACCGGCGAGGGTCCAGCGGATCGCCTTGTGGCCACGCCAGCCCAGGCGGGTGCGCCCCCACAGCAGCACGCTGAAGACGATCCAGGCCACGCACGCCAACAGCGTCTTGTGCACCAAGTGCTGGGCGAACAGGTTGTCGAGGAACAGCCAGCCGGAAATCAGCGACAGCGAAAGCAGGCCCCAGCCGGCCCACAGGAAGCCGAACAACAGGCTCTCCATGGTCTGCAGCGGCGGGAAGTTGCGGATCAGGCCGGAGGGGTGCTTGTTCTTCAATTGGTGGTCCTGCAGCAACAGCAGCAGGGCCTGGAACACGGCGATGGTGAACAGGCCGTAGGCCAGGATCGACAGCAGGATGTGCGCCAGGATGCCTGGCTCCTCGTTGATCAGCGGCACCGTGCCGGGTGGTGCGAACTGGGCCAGCAGGGCAGTCACCGCGCCGAGCGGGAATAGCAGGACCAGCAGGTTTTCCACCGGTATGCTCAGGCAGGCGACCAGCGTCAGGGCGATCACTGCCACAGCGATCAGGCTGGCGGCAGTGAAGAAATCGAGGCTCAGGCCCAGTGGCGTGATCAGCTGGAAGAACAGCGCGCCGCCCTGGGCAAGCACTGCCAGCGTACCGAGCAGGCCGAGCAGCCGTTTGTCGGCACGGGCGCCACGGGCCAGGCCGGTGGCCTGGAAGACGGTCGCGGCCACATAAAGGAAGGCGGCGAGCAGATTGGGGATGAGGCTGGGGGAAGAGAGCATAAGTCCTGGCAGGCAAGCCCTAAAGGGACGGAGTTTGGCATAGAACGCAGTGGGCAAGGAAGACTGCGTATCAATCGCGGGGGCAAGCCCGCTCCCACGGGTAGGTGCGGCGTGGCAGCGGGCTTGTCCTGCGATCGGCCAGTGGTCCAGAGCGAGGTGTGCGTGGGAAGCAGTCTCCGCTATAATCGCCGCCTTGTTGTGCCCAGCGCGTGTACCTGTTCACCTGGGCGCCTGAAAAACCTCGGCTTCACTGGGCCTGAAAGGATCACCATGTTCGAAAACCTGACCGACCGCCTGTCACAGACGCTGCGCCATGTCACCGGCAAGGCCAAGCTGACCGAAGACAATATCAAGGACACGCTGCGCGAAGTGCGCATGGCCCTGCTCGAGGCCGACGTCGCCCTGCCGGTGGTCAAGGATTTCGTCAACAGCATCAAGGAACGCGCGGTCGGCACCGAAGTGTCGCGCAGCCTCACGCCAGGCCAGGCCTTCGTCAAGATCGTCCAGGCCGAGCTGGAAAGCCTGATGGGCGCGGCCAACGAAGAGCTGACGCTCAACGCCGCGCCACCCGCCGTGGTGCTTATGGCCGGCCTGCAAGGTGCCGGTAAGACCACCACCGCCGGCAAGCTGGCACGCCACCTGAAAGAGCGCAAGAAGAAGAGCGTGATGGTGGTGTCGGCCGACGTCTACCGTCCGGCGGCGATCAAGCAGCTCGAAACCCTGGCCAACGACATCGGCGTAACCTTCTTCCCGTCCGACATCAGCCAGAAACCGGTGGCGATCGCCGAGGCGGCAATCCGCGAAGCCAAGCTCAAGTTCATCGACGTGGTCATCGTCGATACCGCCGGCCGCCTCCATGTCGACGCGGACATGATGGACGAGATCAAGGCCCTGCATGCCGCGGTCAAGCCGATCGAGACCCTGTTCGTGGTCGACGCCATGACCGGCCAGGATGCCGCCAACACCGCCAAGGCTTTCGGCGATGCCCTGCCGCTGACCGGCGTGGTGCTGACCAAGGTCGACGGTGATGCCCGTGGCGGTGCCGCCCTGTCGGTGCGTGCCATCACCGGCAAGCCGATCAAGTTCATCGGCATGGGCGAGAAGACCGAAGCCCTCGAGCCGTTCCACCCCGACCGTATCGCCTCGCGCATTCTCGGCATGGGTGACGTGCTCAGCTTGATCGAGCAGGCCGAGCAGAACATCGACAAGGCCAAGGCCGACAAGCTCGCCAAGAAGCTGAAGAAGGGCAAGGGCTTCGACCTCGAAGACTTCCGCGACCAGCTGCAACAGATGAAGAACATGGGCGGTCTCGGTGGCCTGATGGACAAGCTGCCCAGCATCGGCGGCATGAACCTTTCGCAGATGGGCAACGCCCAGGGTGCGGCCGAGAAGCAGTTCAAGCAGATGGAGGCGATCATCAACTCCATGACTCCGGCCGAGCGTCGCGACCCCGACTTGATCAGCGGTTCGCGCAAGCGCCGTATCGCCCTTGGTTCTGGCACTCAGGTGCAGGATATCGGCCGCTTGATCAAGCAGCACAAGCAGATGCAGAAGATGATGAAGAAATTCTCCGCCAAGGGCGGCATGGCCAAGATGATGCGTGGCCTTGGCGGAATGCTGCCAGGTGGCGGCATGCCAAAAATGTAAGCGAATCCGGGAGGCTGCCGCGCTTATATAGATAAGCGCGGCAGCCTCTCCAGACCCCGCCCCGGCGGGAAAACGGCCGCCAATCGGCGGCTAAACCGGCAGGACTGAACGGTCGGGCATGTGCTCGCCGAAAAAGGCATTTGCAAATGTCCGTGTATTCCCCGAGAATATGCGGCCTTTTGGGCACCCGTGTGCCCATTGGGCATTCAGTTTTGCAGCACCGACTATAGGAACGATGTTCACATGGTAACCATTCGTCTGGCCCGTGGCGGCTCGAAAAAGCGCCCATTCTACCACCTGACCGTGACCAACTCGCGTAACGCCCGTGACGGCCGTTTCGTTGAGCGCGTTGGCTTCTTCAACCCGATCGCATCGGGCGCCGAAGTCAAGCTGTCGGTCAACCAAGAGCGCGTCACCTACTGGCTGAGCCAGGGCGCACAGCCGTCTGAGCGCGTTGCTCAGCTGCTGAAGGAAGCTGCCAAGGCTGCAGCCTGAGCAGTATGAACGCGACGCCAGAAAAGGCTGACGACCTCATCGTCGTTGGCAAGATTTTTTCGGTTCACGGCGTTCGCGGCGAGGTGAAGGTGTATTCCTTTACCGATCCGATTGAAAACCTGTTGGATTACCCACGCTGGACGCTTCGGCACGAAGGCAAGGTAAAACAGGTAGAGCTGGTCAGCGGTCGTGGCTCCCAGAAGGGCCTGGTCGTGAAGCTCAAAGGCCTCGATGATCGTGATGAAGCCCGTCTTCTGAGTGGTCATGAAATCTGCATTTCGCGAAGCCTTTTGCCCAACCTGGCAACCGACGAGTACTACTGGTACCAGTTGGTAGGCCTGAAGGTCATCAATCAGGACGAACACGTGTTCGGCAAGATCGATCACCTGTTGGAGACTGGCGCGAACGATGTACTGGTGGTCAAGCCTTGCGCAGGCAGCCTGGATGATCGCGAGCGTCTGTTGCCCTATACCGGGCAATGCGTGCTGGCAGTCGACCTGGAAGCCGGTGTGATGCGCGTTGAATGGGACGCGGATTTCTAAACGATGGATACCCTTCGCGTAGAAGTCGTCACGTTGTTCCCCGAGATGTTCTCGGCCATCACGGAGTACGGCATTACCAGCCGCGCGGTAAAACAGGGGTTGCTGCAAGTGACCTGCTGGAATCCGCGGGACTACACCACAGATCGTCACCACACGGTGGACGATCGGCCGTTTGGCGGTGGTCCGGGCATGGTGATGAAGATCAAGCCTCTGGAAGACGCCCTGGCCAGTGCCAGGCAGGCGACCGGAGCATCGGCGAAGGTGATCTACCTCTCGCCACAAGGCCGCAAGCTCACGCAGCAAGCGGTCAAAGGCCTGGCCGAACAGGAGTCGTTGATCCTGATCGCCGGTCGTTATGAAGGCATCGACGAGCGCTTTATCGAGGCTCATGTCGATGAGGAGTGGTCGATTGGCGACTATGTGCTTTCCGGTGGCGAGCTGCCGGCCATGGTACTGATCGATGCGGTTACACGGCTGCTGCCCGGAGCTTTAGGGCATGTGGACTCGGCGGAGGAAGACTCTTTCACCGACGGTCTGCTGGATTGCCCGCACTACACCCGGCCTGAGGTGTATGCGGATCAGCGTGTTCCCGACGTGTTGCTAAGTGGCAACCATGCACATATCCGGCGTTGGCGGATGAAGCAGTCCCTTGGTAGGACCTTCGAACGACGCGCCGATCTTCTGGAAAGTCGCTCGCTTTCTGGAGAAGAGAAGAAGCTGCTCGAGGAATACCTCCGCGAGCGGGACGATAGTTAACGTATCGATGGTGGATCAAGTTATCCATCTTAGGAGCACAGCATGACCAACAAGATCATCCAGCAGCTCGAAGCCGAGCAGATGAGCAAAGAGATCCCGACCTTTGCACCAGGCGACACCGTTGTCGTCCAGGTTAAAGTGAAGGAAGGTGACCGCTCGCGTCTGCAGGCGTTCGAAGGCGTCGTCATCGCCAAGCGTAACCGCGGTCTGAACAGCGCCTTCACCGTGCGCAAGATCTCCAGCGGCGTTGGCGTAGAGCGTACCTTCCAGACCTACAGCCCGCAGATCGACAGCCTGGCCGTGAAACGTCGTGGTGACGTGCGTAAAGCCAAGCTGTACTACCTGCGCGACCTGTCCGGCAAAGCCGCTCGCATCAAGGAAAAACTGTCCTGAGTGCAGTTTGACCGGTGGCCCAGGCCATCTTGCGAGAAAAAAAGCAGCCTTCGGGCTGCTTTTTTGCATTTTACAGTTTCTCTCTGGCCTCTTCGCCGGCAAGCCGGCTCCTACAGGTCTGGCGCTTGCCGGCGAATGCCACGACACCTTTCAAATGCCCTAGCGATGTAAACACGTCATGACTACGCCCCGAGACCAGGAAATCCAGCGTCGCACCGAACTGTCGGTCACCCGCGTGACCAAGGCGGTGTTCCCCAGTACCACCAACCACCACAACACCCTGTTCGGCGGCACCGCCCTGGCGTGGATGGACGAAGTGTCGTTCATCGCCGCCACCCGTTTCTGCCGCCTGCCGCTGGTGACCGTGTCCACCGACCGCATCGACTTCAAGCACCCGATTGCGGCAGGTTCGATCGTCGAACTGGTGGGCAGCGTGGTCAAGGTCGGCAACACCAGCCTGCAGGTGCAGGTGGATGTGTTCGTCGAGAACATGTACCTCGATGGCCGTGAGCGGGCCATTCATGGCGTATTCAGCTTCGTCGCCATCGATGAGGACAAGCGCCCGGTGCCGGTGCTGCCGCTGGACAATTGATTTTTCTGGACCCTTGTAGGAGCGGCTTCAGCCGCGATCACCCGCAAGGCGGGTGTCAGGCACCGCGTTGCCTGCATCGCGGCTGAAGCCGCTCCTACAGGTCAAGGCGGACGGATTGTTCGGTAAGCTCAGGTTCCACCAATGCCACCAGCGTCCACCCCGGTTGCGGCTTGAGCAAATCATCCGGGCTGGCCACATGCACCCAGCCGTGGCTGTCGCGGGCGAACAGCAATGTCGCCCGCTCACCATGTAGTTGCTGGTAATCCGCCCAAGTGAACGCCTCGGTCAGCGTCGTGCTGTACAGCTCGGCGCCCTGATGCAGCAGCTTTGCCAGCTGCGCATAGGTCATCGGGTTGGATCCGAGCAATTGCCCGCGGTGCTCCTCGCTGGCCCGGTGCTTATCACTGCGTTGCTTCTCAAGACCACTGGCCAGCACGAACAGCCGGCCATGGCCGAAATCATGGCGAAAGCGCGCGCAAGCCAATGCATTGAGCTCACCTGCCGGTGACAACCCCAGCAGGTGGCCGAGCCCGACCAGGTCAAGGTGGGCGTCCGCATGCTGGGAGGCCGGGTTGCCGAAGTAGGTGGGCAGGTTCTCCATGCGCGCGGCACGGATGTTCTCCCAGCTCGAGTCGGTCAGCAGCACCCGGCAGCCGAGTTGTTGCAGAGCCTTGGCGATCGCTCGCGCGGGTGGGTTGGCACCCACGACGAGGAACCCGCTCGGCGCCGGTTCCGCGACCTTGAGCAGGCGTGCCAGCGGCCTGGCCGTGGCGCTCTGCAGCACTACGGTGCCGATGATCACGGCGAAGGTCAGCGGCACCAGTAGTAACGCGCCTTCGTGGCCGGCCTCATCCAGGCGGATGGCGAAGATCGCCGACACCGCCGCCGCGACGATGCCCCGTGGCGCAATCCAGGCCAGTAGCGTGCGCTCCCGCCAACTCAGGGGTGAACCCAAGGTCGATAGCCAAACGTTCAGCGGCCGTGCCAACAGCTGGATCACCAGCAGCAGCGCCAGCACGGCGGGGCCGAGGCCCAGCAAGGCGTGCAAGTCGAGCCGCGCAGCCAGGAGGATGAACAGCCCGGAGATCAGCAGTACGCTGAGGTTTTCCTTGAAGTGCAGGATCTGCCGCACATCCACGCCGGGCATGTTGGCCAACCACATGCCCATCACCGTGACCGCCAACAGCCCTGATTCATGGACGATCTGGTTGGCGGCGATGAAGATCCCCAGCACCGCCGCCAGCGAAGCCAGGTTGTGCAGGTATTCCGGCAGCCATTGTTCACGCATGACCTGCCCGAGCATCCAGCCGCCGGCTACGCCGAGCGCGCTGCCACAGAAGATCACCCCGGCGAAAGTCGCCAGGCTCTGGCTGAGGCCATCACCCTGGGCAATGATGAAGCTGTAGACCACCACCGCCAGCAATGCGCCGATCGGGTCGATGACGATACCCTCCCAGCGCAGGATGTTGGCGATCGCCGACTTGGGTCGCACAACACGCAGCATGGGCACGATCACCGTGGGGCCGGTGACCAGGGTCAGGGTGCCGAACAGGATCGCCAAGGACCAGTCGAAGCCCAGCAGCCAATGGGTGGCCAGGGCGATCACCAGCCAGGTGCTCAGGGCGCCGACAGTGACCAGGCGGTGCACGACGCTGCCGATCTCGCGCCATTGCGACAGGTGCAGGGTGAGGCTGCCTTCGAACAGGATCAGTGCCACGGCCAGCGATACCAGCGGCATCAGGAGTGGGCCGAACAAGGCCTGGGGCTGCAGCCAGCCCAGCACGGGCCCGGCGAGGATGCCGCACAGCAGCAGGAACAGGATCGCCGGCAGCTTCAGGCGCCAGGCCAGCCATTGGCAGAGCAGCGCCGCCGCGCCAATGCCGCCGACACTCAAAAGAATCTGTTGTTCGCTCATGCGGGCTCCCTCGGCATGCAATGTTATGAAAGACTAAGCGGCATTTCGCCGTTTGCCACCGAGTCCGCATGCCTGCCCTTGACCATCCTCTGATCGACCAGTTCCTCGATGCCCTTTGGCTGGAGAAGGGCTTGTCCGACAATACGCGCGCCTCTTATCGCAGCGACCTGGCCTTGTTCAATGGTTGGCTCCAGGAGCAGGGCGTGGCGCTGCCCGATGCCGGTCGCGCGTTGATTCTGGATCACCTGGCCTGGCGTTTCGACCAGGCCTACAAACCCCGTTCGACCGCACGGTTTCTCTCCGGCGTGCGGGGGTTCTACCGCTACCTGTTGCGCGAGCGGATGATCGCTGTCGACCCGACGTTGCAGGTCGACATGCCGCAACTCGGTCGTCCGTTGCCCAAATCCCTGTCGGAAGCCGATGTTGAAGCGCTGCTCAAGGCCCCCGACCTGGGCGAGGCCATCGGCCAGCGTGACCGGGCCATGCTCGAAGTGCTCTACGCCTGCGGGCTGCGGGTGACCGAGCTGGTCAGCCTGACGCTGGAGCAAGTCAACCTGCGCCAGGGGGTGTTGCGGGTGATGGGCAAGGGCAGCAAGGAGCGCCTGGTGCCGATGGGCGAGGAGGCCGTGCTGTGGCTGGAACGCTACCTGCGTGATGGCCGAGCCGACCTGCTCAACGGCCGGCCCAGCGATGTGCTGTTCCCCAGCCTGCGCGGCGAGCAGATGACCCGGCAGACCTTCTGGCACCGGATCAAGCACCACGCGCGGGTGGCGGGCATCGACAAGCCGCTGTCGCCGCACACCCTGCGCCACGCGTTCGCCACCCACCTGCTCAACCATGGCGCCGACCTGCGCGTGGTGCAGATGCTGCTGGGGCACAGCGACCTCTCCACCACGCAGATCTACACCCACGTCGCCAAGGCGCGGCTGCAGCAGTTGCACGCCCAGCACCACCCGCGAGGATGAATGATATTCATGTTCCGCCGACCGGTGCCTGAGTACCCCTACTGCGCCGGTCTGTTGTGGTAGGCTTGGACGGTTTGTTGCAAGGGCCGACCGTTCGCCGCGTTCAAGGCGCGGGCGACGCTCATCCG
Source organism: Pseudomonas entomophila (assembly GCF_023277925.1). Classification (NCBI taxonomy): domain Bacteria; kingdom Pseudomonadati; phylum Pseudomonadota; class Gammaproteobacteria; order Pseudomonadales; family Pseudomonadaceae; genus Pseudomonas; species Pseudomonas entomophila. The sequence continues at coordinate 3,029,142 of NZ_CP063832.1, read as the reverse complement.
GCCCCGTCCGCCCTCAGGAGTTCCCATGCGCGTGACCCAGATTTTCGCCGCCGCCGCCCTGGCGCTGGCCAGCACCTTTGCCGCCGCCGCGGCCACCGAAACGACTGCCGGTGCCGAGCAGGCGATCCGCAAGTCGTTGCAGAACCTCGAACTGGAAGTGCCGGTCGAGAGCGTCGCCAGCAGCCCGCTCAGCGGCCTGTACGAAGTCAAACTGCAGGGCGGCCGCGTGCTGTACGCCAGCGCCGACGGCCAGTTCGTGATGCAGGGCTATCTCTTCCAGATCCAGGACGGCAAGCCGGTCAACCTCACCGAGAAGACCGAGCGCCAGGGTATCGCCAAGCTCATCAACGGCATTCCGGCAGGCGAGATGATCGTCTACCCGGCCAAGGGCGAGACCAAGTCGCACATCACCGTGTTCACCGACACCACCTGCCCGTACTGCCACAAGCTGCACGCCGAAGTGCCCGAGCTCAACCGTCGCGGTATCGAAGTGCGCTACGTCGCCTTCCCGCGTCAGGGCCTGGGTTCGCCGGGTGACGAGCAACTGCAGGCGGTCTGGTGTTCGAGCGACCGCCGCGCCGCGCTGGACAAGATGGTCGACGGCAAAGAGATCAAGGCCGCCAAGTGCGCCAACCCTGTCGGTAAGCAATTCGCCCTGGGCCAGTCGATCGGTGTCAACGGCACGCCGGCCATCGTGCTCGAGAGCGGCCAGGTGATCCCAGGCTACCAGCCGGCGCCGCAAGTGGCCAAACTGGCCCTGGCCGGCCAGCAGCAAGCGGCCAAGTAAATCATTCAGTACGCCGTCGTCATGGGGTGACGGCATGTTTCACGGTCGGCGCAGGTGCCGGCCGTTCAATGGGGAGTTCACAGTGAAACCGGTCAAAGTAGGCATCTGTGGGTTGGGGACCGTCGGTGGCGGAACCTTCAATGTACTTCAGCGCAACGCCGAGGAGATCGCCCGCCGTGCCGGGCGCGGTATTGAAGTGGCACAGATTGCCATGCGCTCGCAGAACCCGAATTGCCAGATTACCGGTACCCCCATTACCGCTGACGTGTTCGAAGTGGCGAGCAACCCTGAGATCGATATCGTCATCGAGCTGATCGGTGGCTACACCATTGCCCGCGACCTGGTGCTCAAGGCCATCGAGAACGGCAAGCACGTGGTCACCGCCAACAAGGCGCTGATCGCCGTGCACGGTAACGAGATCTTCGCCAAGGCCCGCGAGAAGGGCGTCATCGTCGCCTTCGAAGCCGCCGTGGCCGGTGGCATCCCGGTGATCAAGGCGATCCGCGAAGGCCTGTCGGCCAACCGCATCAACTGGCTCGCCGGGATCATCAACGGCACCGGCAACTTCATCCTCACCGAAATGCGCGACAAGGGCCGCGCGTTCCCCGACGTGCTGGCCGAAGCCCAGGCGCTGGGTTACGCCGAAGCCGACCCGACTTTCGACGTCGAGGGCATCGACGCCGCGCACAAGCTGACCATCCTGGCGTCCATCGCCTTTGGTATCCCGCTGCAATTCGACAAGGCCTACACCGAAGGCATCACCCAGCTGACCACCGCCGATGTCAATTATGCCGAAGCCCTGGGCTATCGCATCAAGCACCTGGGCGTGGCCCGTCGCACCAGCGCCGGCATCGAACTGCGCGTGCACCCGACGCTGATCCCCAACGATCGCCTGATCGCCAACGTCAATGGCGTGATGAACGCGGTGATGGTCAACGGCGATGCCGCAGGTTCCACGCTCTACTACGGCGCGGGTGCTGGCATGGAGCCGACCGCCTCGTCGGTGGTCGCCGACCTGGTCGATGTGGTGCGCGCCATGACCTCCGACCCGGAAAACCGCGTGCCGCACCTGGCCTTCCAGCCCGATGCCTTGTCGGCCCACCCGATCCTGCCGATTGATGCCTGTGAAAGCGCCTACTACCTGCGCATCCAGGCCAAGGACCATCCGGGCGTGCTCGCCCAGGTCGCCAGCATCCTCTCGGAGCGCGGTATCAACATCGAGTCGATCATGCAGAAGGAAGCGGAGGAGCAGGATGGCCTGGTCCCAATGATCCTGCTCACGCATCGTGTGGTCGAGCAGCGCATCGACGATGCCATTGTCGCTCTGGAAGCGCTCCAGGATGTGGTCGGCAAGGTCGTGCGCATCCGCGTCGAACAGCTCAATTAATTCAGCGGCGGGTCGCCATGGCGGCCCGCGCCCAGCACCGAAGGTTTGCATATGCGCTATATCAGTACCCGCGGCCAGGCTCCGGCCCTGAACTTCGAAGACGTCCTGCTGGCTGGCCTGGCCAGTGATGGCGGCCTGTACGTTCCCGAGAACCTGCCACGCTTCACCCAGGAAGAGATCGCCTCCTGGGCCGGCCTGCCGTACCACGAGCTGGCCTTCCGGGTGATGCGCCCGTTCGTCGATGGCAGCATTGCCGACGCCGACTTCAAGAAGATTCTCGAAGAAACCTACGGCAACTTTGCCCATGCCGCCGTGGCGCCCCTGCGCCAGCTCAACGGCAACGAGTGGGTCATGGAGCTGTTCCACGGCCCGACCCTGGCGTTCAAGGATTTCGCCCTGCAACTGCTCGGCCGCCTGCTCGACCACGTGCTGGTCAAGCGCGGCGAGCGCGTGGTGATCGTCGGCGCCACCAGTGGTGATACCGGTTCGGCCGCCATCGAAGGTTGCCGCCGCTGCGACAACGTCGACATCTTCATCCTGCACCCGCACCAGCGCGTGTCGGAAGTGCAGCGCCGGCAGATGACCACCATCCTCGGCGACAACATTCACAACATTGCCATCGAGGGCAACTTCGACGACTGCCAAGAGATGGTCAAGGCCAGCTTCGCCGACCAGTCGTTCCTCAAGGGCACCCGCTTGGTGGCGGTCAACTCGATCAACTGGGCGCGGATCATGGCCCAGATCGTCTACTACTTCCACGCGGCCCTCCAGTTGGGTGGCCCGGCCCGTTCGGTGGCGTTCTCGGTACCGACCGGCAACTTCGGCGACATCTTCGCCGGTTACCTGGCGCGCAACATGGGCCTGCCAATCAGCCAGCTGGTGGTGGCCACCAACCGCAACGACATCCTTCACCGCTTCATGAGCGGCAACCAGTACGTCAAGGACGCCCTGCACCCGACGCTCTCGCCGTCGATGGACATCATGGTCTCGTCGAACTTCGAGCGCCTGCTGTTCGACTTGCACGGCCGCAATGGCGCCGCCGTGGCGGCGTTGATGGACACCTTCAAGCAAGGTGGCGGCTTCAGCGTCGAGGCCGATCGCTGGACCGAAGCCCGCAAGCTGTTCGACTCGCTGGCCGTCACCGACGAGCAGACCTGCGAGACCATCGCCGAGGTGTTCAAGAGCACCGGCGAAGTGCTCGACCCGCATACCGCGATCGGCGTCAAAGCCGCCCGCGAGTGCCGCCGCAGCCTCGATACACCGATGGTGGTGCTGGGTACCGCACACCCGGTCAAGTTCCCCGAAGCGGTGGAGAAGGCCGGCGTTGGCAAGGCCCTCGAACTGCCCGCGCACCTCAGCGACCTGTTCAGCCGTGAAGAGCGCTGCACGGTGCTGGCCAACGACCTGAAGACCGTCCAGGCCTTCGTCAGCCAGCACGGTAACCGCGGCAAACCGCTGTAAGCGTCATCCGGTCAGTGAAAAAGCCGCCCTTTGGGCGGTTTCTTCTTTAGGGACTAATCCCATGTTCTTTTCAGTCTTTTCCTATATCTGGAGGTCACAGTCCTTCCTAGAGTGAGCGCCCATCCGAGCTGGCAGCCACGAACAGGAGAAGCACATGCGCAGGCTTCATGTCCTCATCCACCAAGTCCGTCCCTCCCATCAGATTCTCCTGCACCAGGCATTCAATGCCCTCGGTGTGTTCAACGTGCGCCTGCACGATCGGTTGTCCGCCACCAAGGCCAGCCTGGCTCAGGCAACCCCACTGGATATGCTGGTACTTGACCATGGCATGCCGAGGCGCTGTGGGCAGGCGTTGATCGATCATCTTGAGCGTGGGCAGGAGCCGCATGCCTTGATGTTCGTCGGGCAAGCCGGCAAAAGGGGGCAGGACCTGGCCAGTGAAGCTCGCAGGAGGGGACTGAAGGTGATCGCCGAAGTGCCCTGGCCACTGTCGATCCACGTGCTGGACGATGCGTTGAAGCGCTTGAGAGGATCACTTGCCGTGGGGTAGGGCAGGCTAGCTGAACTGTAATATTCACTGCGCATGCTGGTAGGGAAGGGCCCGACGTGGAGAACTTCCCGTCGGATCCGAAGGTCAGTTCCTCCATGTCCACCACCCAGCGAGTGATCCGGATGGAAAGAATCTGCAGGCTGCTCAACGACGCCCTGACCCCCTACCACGCCTCGCTTGGCGCCCTCGACGCCAGCGGAAATCGCCAGTTGACCCTCTATGATGAGCAGGGTGCCGTGACCCTAAGGCGCCAGGTTTGCGCGCGACAGCTGGGCGAACAGCAACTGCTGGTCGATCTGGTCGATGGCCTGCATCGCGACCTGCAGATTGCTGAAGGCCGCCTGCAACCTTGTGTGATCGCTGCCGTGCAACATCGCCAGGAACGCCAGGGAACCTTTGCCTGAGTGTTCCGTCAGAATGATCAAGGGTGGTCTGGTGGTGCTTTGCTCCGGTATTACCAGGCTACCGCCGCAAGTCCCTGAGGACTTTCGCTTGGCCCCGGTCGTCTTCCCCAGCGGCCGGGGCTTCTTTTTGCCTGGCTATCGCGGCGCTTGATCATCGAAAAAGTGCCGGGCCTGTTCGAGGTAGTCCGTCTGCAGCTCAGGGTCCAGCCAGCGGGCATATAGCCCGGGCAATGTGTCGCGTCGCAGTTTGGTTAGCAACTGGTTGACATGGGCGATGGCTTCGCGCCCCAGGGGGGTGTCCGAGCAGCCCACATGGAGAAACTGGTAGCGGTTCACGCCCTGGATCGGATGAAAGCGGTAGCCTTCCAGCGAGCCACCCTGCTGCTGGATCAGGTAGCGCATTTCGGGCCAATAGCCGAGTAGCAGTTGCAGGCGGCCCATTTGCTGCATCTGCAGCAGGCTGGCAGTGGCGTCATTGCCATAGTGGCGGCTTAAGGCGCTGTCGGGCAATTGGCGGAGGATCTCGTCCACCTGGGCGCTGTAGCTGCGTTCGGCGACGATGCCGAGCTTGAGCTGGGTCCGGTCCAGCAACCGTTTGAGGTCGACCTGTTGTTCGTCCAGGAAGGGGGCAAGCAGCGCCTCGTCCTGCCTGCGTACTACCAGCCCGCTGCTGAGCACGCCCAGCGAGGCGAGGGAGAAATGCACGTACTTCTCACGCTCCGGTGTCCAGAGCAGGGTCGGGTCGCAGGTGAAACTCGGCTCCTGGAGCATCTGCAGGCCCCGGGCGCGGTTGACCCGGACAATGCTGTGGTCGTACTCGGGCATCTGTGCAATCAGCATTGGCAATAGCTGATCGATCACGCCCTGGCCCTTGGCGGCCCCTTCGAAGATGGTGAAGGGCGGCAGGTCGCGCACCACCCAGAGCAGGCGTTCCTTGGCCTCGGCCGCTGGTCCTGCAAGCAGGGCCAGCACCAGGCAGCACAGTGTGGACAGGCGACCGAGGCGCATGCAGCAGGCAGGTCAGACCGCGCCGGCTTCACGCAGGCGGGCGATGGCCGCCGCGTCATAGCCCAGGCCGGTGAGTACTGTGGTGGTGTGTTCGCCGAGGGCCGGGCCGACCCACTCGGTGGAGCCGGGTGTGTCGGAGAGCTTGGGCACGATGCCGGGCATCTTGAAGGGCTTGCCATCCGGCAACTGGGCCTGGAGGAACATTTCGCGGGCCAGGTACTGCGGGTCGTTGAACATGTCCTCGGCCGAATAGATGCGGCTGGCCGGTACCTCGGCCGCGTTGAGCGTCTGCATGACGTCGGCCAGTGGCAGGCTGTTGGCCCAGCGGTCGATCACCCCGTACAGCTCGTCCCGGCGCGCATCGCGGCCATCGTTGCTGGCCAGCGTGGCGTCGTTGGCCAGGTCATCGCGGCCGATGGCTTGCATGAAGCGCTTGAAGATCGCGTCACCGTTGGCGCCGATCTGCACGTGGCGGCCGTCCAGGGTGGTGTGGATTGAGGAGGGGGTAATGCCTGGCATGATGTTGCCGGTGCGCTCACGGATGAAACCGAACACGTCGAATTCCGGCACCATGCTTTCCATCATGGCGAAGATCGCCTCGTACAGTGCCACGTCCACCACCTGGCCCTGGCCGCCATTGACTTCGCGATGACGCAGGGCCATCAGCGCGCCGATCACGCCCCACAGGGCGGCGATCGAATCACCGATGGAGATCCCGGTACGCACGGGAGGGCGGTCCTCGAACCCGGTGATATAGCGCAGCCCGCCCATCGATTCGCCCACTGCACCGAAACCTGGCTGGTCTTTCATCGGGCCGGTCTGGCCGAAGCCCGACAGGCGCACCATCACCAGGCGCGGGTTGAGCGCATGCAGCGACTCCCAGCTTAGGCCGAGTTTCTCCAGCACGCCGGGGCGGAAGTTCTCGATCAGGATGTCGGCCTCGGCCAGCAGGCGTTTGAGCACCTCGAGGCCTTCGGGGTGCTTGAGGTTCAGTGTCAGCGATTGCTTGTTGCGCGCCTGCACGAACCACCACAGCGACGTGCCCTCGTACAGCTTGCGCCATTTGCGCAGTGGATCGCCGCCGTCTGGTGACTCCACTTTGATCACTTCGGCGCCGAACTCGGCACAGATGCGCGAAGCGAAGGGGCCGGCGATCAGGGTGCCGAGCTCGATGACTTTCAGGCCGGCGAGGGGTTTGCTGGGCGTGGGCATGGGGCATCCTGATGAATGGGCGTGAGGGCAGGTTTTATCACAGCTCGGCAGCGGCAGATACTGTCGCGGGGCACAAGAAATGTGTCCGTGCAGTCGGTGCTTGAAGGGCGCGGGGGAGGGCTTGGGCATAGACATTTGTGTTGTCAGTGCCGGCCTGTTCGCCGGCAAAGCCGGCTCCTACGGGTACGGCGAAGCACCAGAACGTCTGTGCACACCTGTAGGCGCCAGCTTTGCTGGCGATGCCCGGCATAGCCGGGCCAGGAACGCCCCGCTGCCGCCCAGGATCAGTTAGACTGTGCGACTTTTCTCCCCGCAAGAAGCCCATCGCCCATGGCCCAGCCGTCCACCACCTACAAGTTCGAACTGAATCTGACCGACCTCGACCGCGGCGTGTACGAGAGCGTTCGCCAGACCATCGCCCGTCACCCTTCGGAGACCGAGGAGCGCATGGCCGTGCGCTTGCTGGCCTACGCCCTGTGGTACAACGAGCAACTGTCGTTCGGCCGTGGCTTGTCGGACGTCGACGAAGCGGCATTGTGGGAAAAGAGCCTGGATGATCGCATCCTGCACTGGATCGAAGTCGGCCAGCCCGACGCCGAGCGCCTGACCTGGTGCTCGCGGCGTACCGAGCGCACCAGCCTGCTGGCCTACGGCAGCCTGCGGGTGTGGCAGAACAAGGTAGTGGACGCGGTCAAGGGCCTGAAGAACCTGAGCATCGCCGCGGTACCGCAGGAGGTGCTGGAAACCCTGGCCACCGACATGCCGCGGACCATCAAGTGGGATGTGATGATCAGCGAAGGCACGGTGTTCGTCACCGACGACCGTGGCCAGCACGAAGTGCAGCTCGAGTGGCTGCTCGGCGAGCGTGGTTGACCTGCCCTTTATCTGATTGCCGAAGGCCCCATGCGTATCGAACCCCGTCCCCTGCCGTCGACCCTGCCGTTCCTGGGTAACCTGCCGCCCTTGCTGACCCGCCTGTACGCCGCCCGTGGCGTGGAGTCCGAGGCTGAGCTGGACAAGAGCCTGGCGCGGTTGTTGCCGTTCCAGCGGCTCAAGGGCATTGAGGCAGCGGTGGACCTGCTGGTCGAGGCCATTGACCTGCGCCAGCGGATTCTCATCGTCGGCGACTTCGATGCCGACGGTGCCACTGCCAGCACGGTGGGGGTGCTTGGCCTGCGTCTGCTGGGCGCTGCGCATGTCGACTATCTGGTGCCCAATCGTTTTGAGTATGGCTACGGCCTGACGCCCGAAATCGTCCAGGTTGCGCTGGAGCGTCAGCCGCAGCTATTGATCACTGTGGACAACGGCATTTCCAGTGTCGACGGTGTGGCGGCCGCCAAGGCTGCGGGGTTGAAGGTGCTGGTCACCGACCACCACTTGCCTGGCGAGCAGTTGCCGGATGCCGATGCCATCGTCAATCCGAACCAGCCCGGTTGCGAGTTCCCGAGCAAGTCGCTGGCGGGCGTCGGGGTGATCTTCTATGTGCTGATGGCCCTGCGCGCCCGCCTGCGCAGCCTCGGGCGCTATGAAACGCAGCCGCAGCCGAACATCGGCGAGCTACTCGATCTGGTCGCCCTGGGCAGTGTCGCCGACGTGGTGCCGCTGGACGCCAACAACCGCATCCTGGTGCACCAGGGGCTCGAGCGTATTCGCGCCGGCCGCGCGCGGCCTGGGCTCAAGGCCATCCTCGAAGTGGCTCGACGTGACCATCGGCGTATCACCTCCACCGACCTGGGGTTCATTCTCGGCCCCCGGCTCAATGCTGCCGGCCGGTTGGACGATATGAGCCTGGGCATTGAGTGCCTGCTGTGCAATGACGCTGCGTTGGCGTTGGATATGGCTCAGGAGTTGGATGGCCTGAACCAGGATCGCAAGTCCATCGAGCAGGGCATGCAGCGCGAGGCGCTGGCCCAGCTCAAGGACCTGCCGGTGGAGTCCATGCCCTATGGGCTTTGCCTGTTCGACGCCGATTGGCACCAGGGGGTGATCGGGATTCTGGCGTCACGCCTGAAGGAGCGTTACCACCGCCCGACCATCGCCTTTGCCGATGCGGGGGAGGGGATGCTCAAGGGCTCGGCGCGGTCGGTAGCGGGCTTCCACATTCGCGATGCTCTGGATGCGGTGGCGGCGCGATATCCGTCGCTGATCAGCAAGTTTGGTGGGCATGCGATGGCGGCTGGTTTGTCGTTGCCTGCCGACAACTTCCCGGCGTTTGCCGAGGCCTTTGACAAAGAGGTCCGGCGGCAGTTGCGTGAAGAGGACCTGACGGGGCGGCTGCTTTCGGATGGATCGTTGGCGGTCGAGGAGTTTCACCTGGAGCTGGCGCGGGCCCTTCGTAATGCCGGGCCTTGGGGGCAGCACTTCCCTGAGCCGTTGTTCCATGGAGTGTTTCAGCTGGTCTCGCAGCGGGTCGTGGGGGAGCGGCATCTCAAGGTCGTGCTCAAGAGCGAGTGTGGGGCGGTGACGCTTGATGGGATTGCCTTTGGGGTGGATCGGGAAGTTTGGCCGAATCCTACGGTGCGGTGGGTGGAGTTGGCTTACAAGTTGGATGTGAATGAGTTTCGCGGGAATGAGAGTGTGCAGTTGATGATTGCGCATATGGAGGCGCGGTGATTTCCTGTTAGTTGGTTAGTTGGTTAGTTGGTTAGTTGGTTAGTTGGTTAGTTGGTTAGTTGGTTAGTTGGTTGGTTGGTTTTTTGAGTTGTGGGCATATCCGTTTGCCATGTAGACGCTGATTCACCTTTCCGCCCTTACGGCGGCCTACTTTGGTCTTGGCCAAAGTAGGCAAAGCCGCTCGCTCCATCATACGGCCCCTACGCTGCGCTCCGGGGTCCCTTCGCTCCGGCGCCTTCCGGGCCCGCGCGGCCTACGACTTGCTGCGCAAGTCTACATCTCGCGCCTTCGGCTAACGCCGAAGGGTGCTGCGCACCTGGCCCTCCAGACGCCTGCGCTCAGCCTCCTGAAGTCGCGAAGTTACGGGCGGCGCCTGGGCAGGCGCAGCTGTCGCTAGTTGACTGTTCTTGGCCTTGAGTGCGTATTCGCCGGCACAGCCGGCTCCTACAGGACGGTGTACATTCCATTGTAGGAGCCGGCTTTGCCGGCGAACCAAGGGTACAAACAATACATCCATCACAGCATTACAACGCCATCATTGTTTCTGCTCTTTGCTCTTTGCTCTTTGCTCTTTGCTCTTTGCTCTTTGCTCTTTGCTCTTTGCTTCTGCGAGCGCGTAGCGCCTCGCCCGGCTTTTGATCTTGATGCGCGATAGTCCAGGCGCCGCCCATTGCGACTTCAGGAGGCCGAGCGGAGTTCTTGCGTAGTGGGGCGACGGCCATGGATGGCCGTCGAGCGCTGCGCCCCAGGATGGGGCGTTCAGCGCGGTACCCACGGGAGCAAGAACGGAGCGAGGGGACCCCGGAGCGAAGCGCAGGGGCCGGATGATGGAGCGAGCGGTTTTGCCTACTTTTTCCAAGAAAAAAGTAGGCCGCCGTAAGGGCGGAAAGGTGAATCAGCATCACCATCGCCAATGGATATGCTCAAAAAACCGAAGACCATCACGCTGAGAGCTGAGAGCTGAGAGCTGAGAGCTGAGAGCTGAGAGCTGAGAGCTGAGAGCTGAGAGCTCACCCCCCATAAGCCCGCATGAACAACCCCACCACCTCCCGCACATGCACCTCCACCTCATCCCCGGTCAGCGCCGGTGCATACCCCAGCAACAACCGATAATCCGGCGCGCCCTTGACCAGGCAGAAGAAATGCTCCGCCGCTCGCAATGGGTTGTCGATGCGCAGCAGCCCCTGCTGGTCGACACAACGCAGCAGCGCCTCCATCCCGGCCAGCACCCGCTTCGGGCCCGCCTCGTAGAAGTATTGCCCGAACCCGGGGTCCTGGCTCCCCAAGGCAAAAATCAACCGGCTGAGCTTGACCGATTCATCCGAGCTGATCAGCGCCTGGAACCCCCGCGCAATATTCAACAGCACGTCCTCCAGCACCACCCCGTCGGGGTACTCGAAGATCAGGTCGGGCAGTTGGGCCTGGCAGGTCGCCATGACCGCCGCGCCGAACAAGGTCTGCTTGTCGGTGAAGTGGCTGTAGACCGTGAGTTTTGAAACACCTGCCGCCGCAGCGACCGCATCCATGCTGGTGTTGGCATAGCCAAGGCTGAGAAACAGCGACTTGGCCGCTTCGAGGATGGCCTCGCGCTTGGCCAGGTCCTTGGGCCGGCCTGGGCCGATGGTTGCGTCGTTGGACATGGGGATCCGCATCTGTTCTGAAACTGAGCATCTTACCGGGTCGAGGGCCATTCGGCTGCAACGCGCGTCGCCGCGTTATTCCACTTTTTCTGTTAGCAGCCTGCTTCCCCGACCCGATTCCCTGACTTAATATACCCGCCAGTATAAATATTCGATGCGCCCTCTGCCAAAGGTCCTCCATCATGTTGCGTCGTGCGTTGTCCCTTGCCCTGCCCGCAGCCCTCGTGCTGCTCACCGCCTGTGGCCAGCAGGCCGCGCCGCCCTCGGTGCCGCGCCCGGCGCTGGTGGTCCAGCCCCAACCTGCTGGCGCCTCGGCCGACAGCTACCCCGGCGAAGTGCGGGCGCGTTTCGAGCCTGAGCTAGCTTTCCGCATCGCAGGCAAGGTAAACAAACGCTTGGTGGAAGAGGGGCAGCGGGTCAAGGCCGAACAGGCACTGGCTGAGCTCGATCCGCAGGATGTTCACCTGCAACTGGAGGCCAATCGCGCCCAACTGGCTGCCGCCGAGGCCAATTTGGCACTGGTGCGTGCCGAGCGTGATCGTTACCAGAAGCTGCTGGAGCGGCAGATGGTCAGCCGCTCGCAGTTCGACAACGCCGAGAATCTCTACCGCGCCGGCCTTGCCCGCTTGAAACAAGCCAAGGCCGAGTTCGAGGTTGCGGGTAATCAAGCCGATTACGCGGTGCTGCGCGCGCCTCAGGCCGGTGTCATCGCCAAACGCCAGGTCGAAGTGGGGCAGGTGGTCGCCGCAGGTCAGACCGTCTTCACCCTGGCCGCCGATGGTGAGCGCGAGGTGTCGATCGGCTTGCCGGAGCAGCAATTCGCCCGATTCGGCGTCGGGCAGACGGTGAGCGTGGAGCTGTGGTCGCACCCCAACCAGCGTTTCGAAGGGCGCATCCGTGAACTGTCGCCTGCGGCCGATCCACGCTCGCGCACCTTCGCCGCACGCATCGCCTTCACCTCCAGCAGCACCCCCGCCGAACTGGGCCAGAGTGCCCGGGTGTTCATCGCCCACGCTGAGCAGGCGCCGCTTGCCGTGCCGCTGTCGGCAGTCACCGCCGAGGCCGGGCAGGCCTATGTGTGGCGGGTCGGCAAGGATAATCGCCTGGAGCGTGCCGCGGTGCGCCTTGGTGCCTACGGGGCCGACACTGTGCCGGTGCTCGAAGGCCTGCGAGCCAGCGACTGGGTGGTGGCCGCGGGAGGCCATGTCCTGCGAGAAGGGCAGCAGGTACGCCCGGTGGACCGCAGCAACCGTGAAGTGAACCTGGCGACCAAGGAGTAAGTCCCGATGGGTTTCAACCTTTCCGCCTGGGCGCTGCGCAATCGCCAGATCGTGCTGTTCCTGATGATCCTGCTGGCCGCGATCGGCGCCATGTCCTACACCAAGCTTGGGCAAAGCGAAGATCCGCCGTTCACTTTCAAGGCCATGGTCATCCGCACCTTGTGGCCGGGCGCGACTGCCGAGGAAGTCTCGCGCCAGGTAACAGAACGCATCGAGAAGAAACTGATGGAAACCGGCGAGTACGAGAGGATCGTCTCGTTCTCCCGCCCCGGCGAGTCCCAGGTCACATTCATGGCCCGTGATTCGCTGCATTCCAAGGACATTCCCCAGCTCTGGTACCAGATCCGCAAGAAGGTCGCGGACATTCGCCACACATTGCCGCCGGAGATCCAGGGGCCATTCTTCAACGATGAATTCGGTACAACCTTCGGCAATATCTACGCCTTGACCGGCTCCGGCTTCGACTATGCCGTGCTCAAGGACTACGCCGACCGTATCCAGATCCAGCTGCAGCGCGTCAAGGACGTGGGTAAGGTTGAACTGATCGGCCTGCAGGACGAGAAAGTCTGGATCGAGCTGTCCAACGTCAAGCTGGCCACCCTGGGCGTTCCGCTCGCGGCGGTGCAGCAGGCGTTGCGCGAACAGAACGCGGTCAGCACCGCAGGCTTCTTCGAGACCGCGAGCGAGCGTCTGCAATTGCGCGTCAGTGGGCGCTTCGACAGCGTCGAGCAGATCCGCCAGTTCCCCATTCGTGTCGGTGATCGCACCTTCCGTATCGGCGATGTCGCCGAGGTGCAGCGTGGCTTCAACGACCCACCCGCGCCACGTATGCGCTTCATGGGCGAGGACGCCATCGGGCTGGCCGTTTCGATGAAGGACGGTGGCGACATCCTGGTGTTGGGCAAGGCGCTGGAAGGCGAGTTCGCCCGCCTGTCCCAGGGTTTGCCGGCGGGTATGGAGTTGCGCAAGGTCTCCGACCAGCCCGCGGCGGTCAAGGCCGGTGTCGGTGAGTTCGTCCAGGTGCTGGTCGAGGCCTTGGCCATCGTCCTGCTGGTGAGTTTCTTCTCCCTGGGCCTGCGCACCGGCCTGGTGGTCGCCCTGGCGATTCCGCTGGTGCTGGCGATGACCTTCGCCAGCATGCATTACTTCGGCATCGGGCTGCACAAGATCTCGCTGGGGGCGCTGGTGCTGGCGCTGGGTTTGCTGGTGGACGACGCGATCATCGCGGTGGAGATGATGGCGATCAAGATGGAGCAGGGCTACGACCGGCTCAAGGCGGCCAGCTACGCCTGGTCGAGCACGGCGTTCCCGATGCTGACCGGCACCTTGATCACCGCGGCCGGCTTCCTGCCGATCGCCACGGCGGCCTCGAGCACCGGCGAATACACCCGGTCGATCTTCCAGGTGGTGACCATCGCTCTGCTGACTTCATGGGTGGCGGCGGTGGTCTTCGTCCCGTATCTGGGCGAACGCCTGCTGCCCGACCTGGCCAAGCTGCACGCGGCGCGCCACGGCAGCGATGGGCAGGCGCCGGACCCCTATGCCACGCCCTTCTACCAGCGTGTACGGCGAGTGGTGGAGTGGTGCGTGCGGCGGCGCAAGACGGTGATCCTGCTGACCATCGCGACCTTCGTCGGCAGCATCCTGCTGTTCCGTTTCGTGCCCCAGCAGTTCTTCCCGGCTTCCGGGCGCCCAGAGCTGATGGTCGACCTGAAGCTGGCCGAAGGCGCCTCGCTCAACAACACCGCCGAACGCGTCAAGCAACTGGAGGCGCTGCTCAAGCAACAGGACGGTATCGACAACTACGTCGCCTATGTCGGTACCGGCTCGCCACGTTTCTATCTGCCCCTGGACCAGCAACTGCCTGCGGCGAGCTTCGCCCAGTTCGTGGTGCTGGCCAAGTCGTTGGAAGACCGTGAGCGCCTGCGTGCCTGGCTGATCACAACACTGGACGAGCAGTTCCCCGACCTGCGCTCGCGAGTCACGCGCCTGGAGAACGGCCCGCCCGTGGGATACCCGGTGCAGTTCCGTGTGACCGGCGAGCATATCGAGAAGGTCCGGGCGTTGGCCCGTGAAGTGGCGGCCAAGGTGCGCGAGAACCCGCACGTGGTCAACGTGCACCTGGATTGGGAGGAGCCGAGCAAGGCGGTCTACCTGGACATCGACCAGGATCGCGCCCGCGCCCTGGGCGTGAGCACCGCGCAGTTGTCGAGTTTCCTGCAAAGCTCGCTGACGGGCAGCAACGTCAGCCAGTATCGCGAAGACAACGAGCTGATCGAGATTCTGCTGCGTGGCACCCCGCAGGAGCGTCGCGAGCTGGGCAACCTGGGCAGCCTGGCCCTGCCCACCGACAATGGCCAGAGCGTAGCGCTGTCGCAGGTGGCCACGCTGGAGTATGGCTTCGAGGAAGGCATCATCTGGCATCGCAATCGCCTGCCGACCGTCACCGTGCGCGCCGACATCTACGACAAGGAGCAGCCGGCCACCCTGGTGAAGCAGATCCTGCCGACCTTGCAGCAAGTGAAGGACGCGCTGCCTGACGGTTACCTGCTGGAAGTCGGTGGTACCGTGGAGGACTCCGAACGCGGCCAGCGCTCGGTGAATGCCGGCATGCCGCTGTTCATCGTGGTGGTGCTGAGTTTGCTGATGATCCAGCTGCGCAGTTTCTCGCGGATGTTCATGGTGTTCCTCACCGCGCCTCTGGGGTTGATCGGTGTCACCCTGTTCCTGCTGGTGTTCCGTCAACCGTTCGGTTTCGTCGCCATGCTCGGGACCATCGCCCTGGCGGGGATGATCATGCGCAACTCGGTGATCCTGGTCGACCAGATCGAACAGGATATCGCGGCGGGGCTGGACCGCTGGCAGGCGATCATCGAGGCCACGGTGCGGCGCTTCCGCCCCATCGTGCTGACTGCGCTAGCGGCGGTGCTGGCGATGATTCCGTTGTCGCGCAGTGTGTTCTACGGGCCGATGGCGGTGGCGATCATGGGCGGGTTGATCGTGGCCACGGTGTTGACGCTGCTGTTCCTACCGGCGTTGTATGCGGCGTGGTTCAGGGTGAAGAAGGGGTGAGGATGGTTGCGCCAGCAAGCCGGCTCCTACAAGTACAGCGTTGACCCTGTAGGAGCGGCTTCAGCCGCGAACACCGGCGCAGCCGGTGCCAGACAAAGCATGGTCCACAGGTAGCACGTGTGCGCCAACCTGTGGGCACTGCGAGGCTCAGAGCGCGCCGAACACTTTCTTGGCCAGGCTGGTCGCCGCCTGGGCCGGGTTCTGGCGAATGCTTTCTTCTTGCTTGGCGATCATCTCGAACAGGCCGTCCAGGGCCTTTTCGGTCACATAGTTCTCGATGTTGGCGTCATCCTTGATCAACCCCAGGCCCTTGGCTTGCCCGGCAAAGCTGTTGTATTGCTGGGCCAGGCCGACCTTGTCGGTGGCCTGCTTGACGATCGGCAGGAACTTGGCGCGAATCTGTTCGCGGCTGCTCTTGTTCAGATACTGGGTGGCCGAGTCCTGACCGCCACTGAGGATGCCTTTGGCATCGGTCACCGTCATCTTCTTCACGGCGTCCACCAGAATCGCCTGGGCTTGTGGCACGGCGGCTTCGGCGGCCTTGTTCATGCTGGTCTCCAGGGCTTCGACCTGGTCACCCTTGCCGAACATCTTCATCGCTTTGGCAGCCTTGCCGAGGTTGCCCGGCAGCTCGATGCGCACGTCGGGGTTGTTGCTGAAGCCGCCTGGCGAACTCAACTGCTTCACGGCGATCTGCGCGCCTTGGGTGAGCGCGTCCTTCAGGCCGCCGGAGGCATCGCTCTGGGACAGGTCGCCGAGTGACAGGGCCAGGGCGCTGGCCGACAGCAACAGGCCGGCGCACAGGGTGGTGAAGCGCAGGGAAGTGCGAATCATGGGGCTTTCCTTATAGACAGAATGGAGCGGGTTCAGCGAACCGGGTCGACCTTGATGCGTACCGGTTGTGTGTCGCTGCCGTCAAGCAGCACAGCATGGTGTTCGGTGTTGATGAACAGCAGCTTGCCCTCCAGCTCGATACGCGCGCTGAGCGCATAGCGGTGGCCAGGCTTGACCTGGGCGGGGTCGTATTTCAAATGGAAAGGCAGCGGCACGTTGCCTTTGACCGGGCCGGCCTGGCGGGCCAGGGTCACCGCCGGGGCGTCCATCAGCGACACGTCCTGCAGGGCGACGCTCAGGGTGGCGGCCGGTGGCAGGGCGATGCGTTGCAGGTAGAAGACTTCGCCGTCCAGGCTGGCCTGGTTCGACGGGGCTTGGTTGGAGCAGGCTGAGAGCAGGGATGCGCAACACAGCATAAAGAGTTTTTTCATGGAGTCTCCGGTGTACTGGGGTTGGCTTGTGGCCAACCCCAGGGACTTTAGCGGATTTTAATCCAGCCTGCGGCTTCAGCTGGCCGCAGGCTCCGGAGTTTCGTCACGGTGCAGCGCCACTTGCCGGATGGACAGGCGCAACTCCGCCGACAACACCCGCTTGGCCACACCCTCGGCCAGCTCTGCGAGTTTGTCGTGGTAACCCAGCTTGCCCTCGCCATCGGGTTGCAGCACACCCTCGCGCACCAGGGTCTGGATGAAGTGGCGGAACAGGGTCTTGTCGAAGAACTCTGGTGCGTTCAGCCCATGCAGGATCGACAGGCGCTGGGCCATCATCACGCACAGCTCTTCCAGCGCTTCGGCGCTCAGCGTGTGCTGGCCGTTGTTGAGCAGCAGCGAAGTGGCCATGTAGAAGCGCTGCAGGGTCTGGGTGATGGTGCGGGCCAGCAGGGTAAGCAGGACGAACTGCCGCGAGCTGGGGGCCGGGCGCATGTAGATGTCGTTCTCCTGGCGCAGCAGCCCCTGGCTGACCAGCGCCGCCAGCCACTGGTCGATCACCTCGTCCAGCTGTTCGGGCGTCCAGCGCAGGAACAGTTCGGCCTGCAGGTAGGGGTAAAGCGCGCGCACATACTGGCCCAGCAGGTCGCGGCTCATGCGCGAACTGCTGAGGAAGAAGCTCGCCAGCAGCCCTGGCAGGGCGAAGATGTGCAGGACGTTGTTGCGGTAGTAGGTCATCAGCACCGCGTTGGCTTCGTCCAGGTAGAGGATGCGCCCCATCGCGTCCTTCTGCTCGGCCAGCAGGTCCATGCCCAGCACATGTTTGATCAGGGCTTGGCCGTCGCCGTCGGGCAGGGTGGTGTGCGGCGAATAGGGTACTTGGCGCAGCAAGGCCAGGTACAGGTCGAGCACACGGGTCAGGGCGCGTTCGTCGAGGGCCAGGCGGCTGGTCGACAGCAGGGCCAGGGCCACCAGGTTGACCGGGTTGATCGCCGCCGCTTCGTTCAGGTGGCGGGCAACGGCCTCGCCCAGGCGGGTGGTGGTGTCGTTGAGCCAGGTCGGGCGGAACTGCGGGCCGAGCGCCTGCTCACGCCAACCGGGTTGCTGCTCGTCGAGGAACCCCGCCAGGCGGATCGGCTCGCCGAAGTTGACGTAGACCTGGCCAAAGCGCTGCTTGAGTGCGCCAATGACTTTGAAGATGTCGAAGATCGACTCTTTCTTCTTGCTCGCGCCGCGTAGTTCGCCCAGGTAGGTACGGCCCTCGAGCACTCGCTCATAGCCGATGTACACCGGGACGAAAACAATCGGTGTACGCGAGGAGCGCAGGAAGCTGCGCAGGGTGATCGCCAGCATGCCGGTGCGTGGCTGCAGCATGCGCCCGGTGCGCGAGCGGCCGCCTTCGACGAAGTACTCCACCGGGAAGCCCTTGGTGAAAAGTGTGTGCAGGTACTCGTTGAACACCGCCGTGTACAGCGGGTTGCCTTTGAAGGTGCGGCGCATGAAGAACGCGCCACCCCGGCGCAGCAGCCCACCGATCACCGGCATGTTGAGGTTGATGCCGGCGGCGATGTGCGGGGGCGTCAGGCCGTTGCGGAACAGCAGGTAGGACAGCAGCAGGTAGTCGATATGGCTGCGGTGGCAGGGCACGTAGATCACTTCATGGCCCGGGGCGATACCCTGCACTTGCTCGATGTGGTTGACCTTGATGCCGTCGTAGATCTTGTTCCAGAACCAGCTGAGCACCACTTCGAGGAAGCGGATCGCCGTGTAGGTGTAGTCCGAGGCGATCTCGTTGCCGTAGTGCAGCGCCTTGGCTTCGGCCTTGGCGTAGGGGATCTTCTCGCGTTCGGCTTCGTCGCTGATGGCCTGGCGCACCAGCGGGTCGTGCACCAGGCCCTTGACCAGGTTGCGTCGGTGCGAGATGTCCGGGCCGATCACCGCGGTCTTCAGGTTGCGGAAATGCACGCGCATCACCCGCTGGGCCATGCGCACGGTGCGCTCGTGACCCTTGTTGTGCTCGACCAGCTCGCGCAGGTGAATGGGGGCGGAGAATTGCACGCGGGTCTTGCGCCCCAGGATCAGCACGCTGAGCAGCCGGCGCAGGCGCCCGGTGACCGCCCAGCTGTCGGCGAACAGCAGCTTCCAGGGGCTCGACTCACTGGCGGGGGTCTGGCCCCAGAACACGCTGACTGGGATGATCTGTGCGTCTTCCTCGGCGTGCTGGCTGATGGCCGCGACCAGGCGCTCGAGGGTGGGCGGGGCGCCGCGCTTGTCCTGACGGCCGAGCCAGTCGGGGTCGGGGGTCAGGTAGAAGAACCCGGCGGGCTCCTGCAGCGGGCCGACGGCCACCGGCAGCACCGGGCGCGGCAGCCCTGCTTTGGTGCACTCGTGGTCCACCACGGCCAGGTCGGTGAGCGACGGCGACGAAAGGGCGTAGAACACCGGACGGCTACGGTCGAGCTTGAGCGTCAGCGAGGACTGGTTGATGGTTTCGGAGCGCACCCACAGGTAGAGAACGCGACGCAAGGCGCCGAAGATGAGGCGGCGCAGGGGGGAACGGGTCATGGGGTGGGCCCTGGGTGAGAGTTTCGGTGTTTTCCAGGCCGATAGTCTGCCGTATCTGCGTAAGTTCAGCAAAAATCGGCAAAAATCAGTGCCGTAATCAATTTTTTTTGTTTCGTGTCATATACTCGGCCTGCCGCTTGCAGGATATTCGGGCAAGCTGCGAAGGCCCTGGGTGCTGACCCCTGGCCGGCAAGGCGATCTTCAAAATAAAAAACCGGAGTAGTTCAGATGTCGTCTCGTGAGACTGGGAATGTGAAGTGGTTCAACGATGCCAAGGGTTATGGCTTCATTCAGCGCGAAGGTGGTGCGGATGTGTTCGTCCACTATCGGGCTATCCGTGGTGAGGGGCATCGCACCCTGGTCGAGGGACAGCAGGTTGAATACGCCCTGGTGCAAGGCCAGAAAGGCTTGCAGGCCGAGGACGTGGTAGGGCTCTGAGCCTTAGGCTGCACGCTCAAGCTGCAAGTTGACCGTGGAACTTGCAGCCTGATGCGATCAGCGATCAGTTCGTGCGCCAGGTGATTTCCTGTTCACCGTCGGCGCTGATGCGGATCCAGCGATCGGCATCTTCTTCCCCATCTTCTTCTGCCCAGCTACCAGGCGCGCAACGTACTTCCACGTTCAGTGCGGCATAGGCCGCGCGGGCGCAGGCGATGTCATCGGCCCATGGGGTCTGGTCGCTTTCCAGGTACAGGCTGTTCCATTTCCCCACAGCTTTCGGTAACCAGGTGACCGGAATGTTACCGGCCGTGCATTTGAAGGTCTGGCCTTTCTGCTTCCATTCGCTGCAAGGGCCAAGGGCTTGGGTCAGCCAGTCGGCGATCTGCTTGTGATCGACGTCGGCGTCCTTGAGGTAGATCTCGATATCGGGTTGGCGCATCAGGGGCTCCGGTGTGCTCAGTCTTGGCGCACGAAATAGTCATAGCGCATGGAAACGGTGACCTCGAAGGGCTCGGGTTGATCGATCACCCGTGCACGCTTCTCGGCGCTGGCGCGCCAGCCGTGCGGGGTCATGGCCAGCAGGTCGGCACGGGCCTGGGCTTCAGCCAGGCTCAGGCGGAACTCGAGGGTTTCGCTGTGGGCGTGGACCATGCCGTCGGGGATCAGGGCCAGGTGCTTGTCGTCGGTGTAGGGGCGTACTTCATCGTAGAGTACCTCGCGCAGCTCCATCAGGTGGCCGCTGGTCGGGCCGACCCGCATCAGGCCGCCACCGGGGGCGAGCAGACGCTTGGCCTCCTGCCAGTCGAGCGGGCTGAACACGCTGGCGATGAAGCCGCAGCTGGCGTCGCTCATCGGTACGCGGGCCATGCTCGCCACCATCCAGGTCACCTGCGGGGCGCGGCGGCAGGCACGCTTGACCGCCTCGCGGGAAATATCCAGGGCATAGCCGTCGGCAGCGGGCAGCGCCTGGGCGATCTGCGCGGTGTAGTAGCCTTCGCCGCAGCCGATGTCCAGCCAGGCCCGCGGGGCGCGCTCGGCGGCCAGCTCGGCGAGGCGGCGGGCGACGGGCGCGTAATGGCCGGCGTCGAGGAAGTCACGGCGAGCCTCGACCATGGCTTGGTTGTCGCCCGGGTCGCGGCTGTTCTTGTGCTGCACGGGCAGCAGGTTCAGGTAGCCCTGGCGGGCGCGGTCGAAGCGGTGGCCGGCGGAGCAGGCCACACCGTTGTCGAGGCGCGCCAGGGGCGCCTGGCAGAGAGGGCAGGCGAGCATCAGGCGAGCAACCGCACCAGGGTCTGGTAGTAGATCTCGGTCAGCAGGTCGAGGTCGCTGGCCAGGATGCGTTCGTCCACCTGGTGGATGGTGGCATTGACCGGGCCGAGCTCGACCACCTGGGTGCCCATGGTGGCGATGAAGCGGCCATCGGAGGTGCCACCGCTGGTCGAGGGTTGGGTCTCGCGGCCAGTGACCGCCTTGATGCTCGACGACACTGCATCCAGCAGCTCGCCCGGTTCGGTGAGGAACGGCAGGCCGGACAGCGCCCAGTCGATCGACCACTCCAGCTGGTGCTTGTCGAGGATCGCCGCGACCCGTTGCTGCAGGCCCTCGACGGTCGACTCGGTGGAGAAGCGGAAGTTGAACAGCGCCGTCAGATCGCCCGGCACCACGTTGGTGGCGCCGGTGCCGGAGTTGAGATTGGAGATCTGGAAGCTGGTCGGTGGGAAGAATGCGTTGCCTTCGTCCCAGTGCTCGGCAGCCAGTTCGGCCAGGGCCGGGGCGGCCAGGTGAATCGGGTTGCGAGCCAGGTGCGGGTAGGCCACGTGGCCCTGCTTGCCGCGCACGGTCAGCTTGGCGCCGAGTGAGCCGCGACGGCCGTTCTTGACCACGTCGCCCAGCAGCGTGGTGCTGGAGGGTTCACCGACGATGCACCAGTCAAGGCGCTCGTTGCGCGCCTTGAGCAGCTCGACCACGGCTTTGGTGCCATGGTGGGCCGGGCCTTCCTCGTCACTGGTGATGAGGAAGGCGACCTTGCCGCGATGGTTGGGGTAGTCCTGCACGAACCGCTCGCTGGCCACCACCATCGAGGCCAGGCTGCCCTTCATGTCGGCGGCGCCACGGCCGCAGAGCATGCCATCGTTATCGATCAGCGCCTCGAACGGCTCATGCTGCCATTGCTGCACCGGGCCGGTCGGTACTACGTCGGTGTGGCCAGCGAAGCACAGCACCGGGCCATCCTGGGTGCCATGGGTGGCCCAGAAGTTGTCGACGTCCTCGAAGCGCATGGGTTCGAGCTGGAAGCCGACGGCGCCCAGGCGGTTCATCATTTGAGTCTGGCAGTCGGCGTCGACCGGGGTGACCGAGGGGCGACGGATGAGGTCGCAGGCCAGTTGCAGGGTAGGCGAGAGCTCGGCTGGGGCCGTCATTGCAGGACTCCGGGGCAAGGCAAGGCGAGGAAAACAAAGGGGCGTTATCTTATATCAAACTGACAGGCCAATGGGGCCGCTGTGCGGCCCTTTCGCGACACAAGGCCGCCTCCACAGGCATTCTCAAGCCTGTTGCGTTTCGGCGGCCTTCTCGGCGGGCTTGGGCAACGACGACAGCAATGCCATCACCAACGCTGCCAGGTACGGCAACGACTGCACCAGCAGCATCGCCACCCAGAAGCGCATGTCCGCGCTCGGCAGCCCCTGCACCAGGTAGATCCCCAGCGCCGCGCCCCACAGCATCAACATGATGAACAGCTCTTCGCGGGCCTCGGAGATCGCCACCAGCACACCATGGCTGTCGGCATTCTTCGGGGTGCGGAAGAACGGCATGCTGCTGGTGAAGAACCCATACAACACCGCCTTGGCGATGGTGTGCGACAGCGCCAGCCCCGCCAGCGCCGCGGCGAAGGCATCCTTCAGGTCCACCCCCACCGCGCGGCGGTAGAGGAACAGGATCTTGCCCACCTTGAAGAAGAACAGCGCCAGGGGTGGGATGGCGAACATCATCAGCGGTGGGTCGACCCGGTGCGGCACGATGATCATCGCCGCCGACCACAGCAGCGCCCCCACGGTGAAGAAGATGTTCATGCCGTCGGCGATCCACGGCAGCCAGCCCGCCAGGAAGTGGTAGCGCTGGCCGCGGGTCAGTTCGCTGCCCTTGCCGCGCAGCAGGGCGCCGGCATGGTGCTTGATAATCTGGATGGCGCCATAGGCCCAGCGGAAGCGCTGCTTCTTGAAGTCGATGAAGGTGTCGGGCATCAGGCCCTTGCCGTAGCTGTTGTGGGCATAGGCGGCCGAGAGGCCCTTCTCGAATACCCGCAAGCCCAGCTCGGCGTCCTCGCAGATGCACCACTCGGCCCAGCCCAGCTCTTCGAGCACGGTACGCCGGGTCATGGTCATGGTGCCGTGCTGGATGATCGCGTCACGGTCGTTGCGGGTGACCATGCCGATATGGAAGAAGCCTTTGTACTCGCTGTAGCACAGCTTCTTGAAAGCGCTTTCGTGCTGGTCGCGGTAATCCTGCGGTGACTGCACCACGGCGATCTTCGGGTCGGCGAAGTGCGGCACCATGTGCTTGAGCCAGTTGCGGTCGACGCAGTAGTCCGAGTCGATCACCGCGATCACTTCGGCATCTTTCGCGGTGTGCGGGATCAGGTAGTTCAGCGCGCCGCCCTTGAAACCGGCCAGGGGCGCGACATGGAAGAACTTGAAGCGCTCGCCGAGTTTCTCGCAGTGGGCCTTGAGCGGCTCCCACACGGCCGGGTCCTTGGTGTTGTTGTCGATCACCAGTACTTCGTAGTCCGGGTAGTCAAGCGCGGCAAGTGCGTCCAGGGTCTGTTTCACCATCTCCGGTGGTTCGTTGTAGCACGGCACATGCACCGAGACTTTGGGGCGATAGGCACTGTCGCCCTGCACCGGCAGGAATTCCCTTCGTCGCTTGTGTGTCCACACCGCTTCGGCCAGCTCATGGGCTTCGGTCAGGAGCACGATGAACACCCCGAGGGCGCCCAGCGCCAGCAACACCCCGACCGTCAGGCTGAACCAGGTGCTGTACTGCTGGCTGTAGTCGTAGGCGATCCATACCAGCACCGAACCACACAGGAAGGTGATGAAGGTCAGGAACGTGCGACCGCGCTGGCGCAGGGCCGAGCCATCGATCAGCAGCACGGTCAGGGCGATCATCGCCAGCACCACTGAGGCCACCGCCAGGGCCCGCCACTGCGGGATCGCCACGATCGGGCCTTCGAAGTTGAACTTCTGTTGGCGCGCGGCGTTGAAAACGCCCCAATAGGCGCCCACCGAGCCTTCGTCGCTGGCTTTCCAGGGCTGGTCGTAGGCTTCGATGACGAAGTAGTTGTAACCCCGGCGGTTCAACGTGTTGACCAGGGTGCGCAGGTAGATGGCCTGGTCGGCCTGGGTAGCGTCGGCGCCACCGCGCATGCGGCCGTTGCTGGGCCAGCCGACTTCGGACAGCAGCAGCGGCTTGCGTGGGAACTGCTTGCGCAGCTCGCGGGCGCGGTCGAGGACGAACTGCACCGAATCCTTCATCGGCACGAACTCCCAGTACGGCAGGATGTGCGCGGCGACCAGGTCGACGTGCTTGGCCAGTTCCGGGTGTTCCTTCCAGATGTGCCACTGTTCGCTGGTGGTCACTGGCACCTTGACTGCCGCGCGGACGCGGTCCAGGTAGCCGATAAGCTGTTCGGCGGTGACCTCCTCACGGAACAACGCCTCGTTACCCACCACTACCCGCACGACGCTGCGGGAGGTATTGGCCAGGCCGATGGCTTTTTCGATCTCGCGTTCGTTGCGTTCCAGGTCGTTGCTGATCCAAATCCCCAGGGTGACGCGCAGGCCAAGCTCTTCGGCCAGGCGTGGCACCTCGGCCTGGGTACCTTCGACGGTGTAGATGCGGATGTTGTCGGTCAGCTTGTTCAGTTGCTCGAGGTCCTGACGTATCTCATCCTCGCTGGGGTACTGGCCTTTTTGCGGGCTCTGGCCCAGGCGGAACGGCGAGTAGGAGAAACCGGAGATCTGCTCCGGCCAGGCAGGGGCGGACACCGGGCGGTTGATGAGTGCCCAGAACCCGGTGAACAGCGCGGCGATGGCCAGGACCACCACCAGGTTGAGACCGAATTTACGTGATGACATAGGTGTTGGAGGTTCCGAAGAGTGGAGCGGGGCGGGGCCGTGAGGGCGCAAGTCCTGCACTGCCGAAGCGGGCAATGCGTTGGATTTTCCAAAGAGGATGAAGTTCTGAGCCCGCCGGTTGTCGTCCCTATCGTTTTACTTGATGAGACATTAAAGCAGGCTTGGCAGGACTCTTGCCAACGGCATCCCCTGATCAGGCGGCTTGGCCTATAATGCGCGCCGCATTTTTCGAGGTTGAACCATGAGTACTGAAGATCCACGCTTCGCCGGCGTTGCCCGGCTGTACGGTGACGAGGGCCTGCAACGCCTGCGCCAGGCCCATGTGGCCATCGTCGGTATCGGCGGGGTTGGCTCGTGGGCGGCGGAAGCCATGGCCCGCAGTGGCGTGGGCGAAATCACCCTGTTCGACCTCGATGATGTGTGCGTCAGCAACACCAACCGCCAGGCCCATGCCCTGGAAGGGCAGGTCGGGCGGCCCAAGGTCGAAGCCATGGCCGAGCGGCTGAGGGCGATCAACCCCGCGTGCACGGTGCATGCGGTGGCCGATTTCGTCACCCGCGACACCATGGTCGAGTACATCACCGAAAACCTTGACTGTGTGATCGACTGCATCGACAGCGTGATGGCCAAGGCCGCGCTGATCGCCTGGTGCCGCCGACGCAAGATCGCCATTGTCACCACCGGAGGTGCGGGTGGGCAGATCGACCCGACCCAGATCCAGATCGGCGATCTCAACAAGACCTTCAACGACCCGCTGGCCTCGCGGGTGCGCTCGACCCTGCGCCGCGACTACAACTTCTCGCGCAATACCAGCCGTAACTATGGCGTGCCGTGCGTGTTCTCCAGCGAGCAGCTGCGTTATCCCAAGGGGGATGGCAGTGTCTGCCTGCAGAAGAGTTTCGTGGGCGAGGGCGTGCGGTTGGACTGCGCGGGCGGGTTTGGTGCGGTGATGATGGTGACGGCGACCTTCGGCATGGTGGCCGCGAGCAAGGCAGTGGAGAAGCTTGTGGCGGGCGCACGGCGGCCGTCGGAGCGGGCCAAGGCTGATTGAGTCATTGCGGGACTATGCCGTGCCGGTTTACGAGGCCGGTTGGAGCGGCTTCCGCCGCGATCACCCGCGAAGCGGGTGCCATGCACCGCGATGCCTGCATCGCGGCTGAAGCCGCTCCTACCGGATTCGTGACAAATCAATGGGGCATGTGTTTTTCATGGGGTCGGGCTGCGTGTCGCCAGGTCGGCCATGCGCTGCAATACGGCATGCAGCCCATTGCTGCGCGACGGTGAAAGTTGCCGCTCCAGCCCCAATTGGGCAAACCAGCCAGCAATATCCAGCTCCGTCAGCTGTGCGCTGTCCATTCCTTGAACCCGTGACAGCAACAACGCCAGCAACCCTCGCAGCAGTCGTGCGTCACTGCCGGCCTTGAACCGCCACTGGCCGTTTTCGTGCATTGCCACAAGCCAAACCAGGCTTTCGCAGCCATGTACTCGGTTGGCATCGACCTTTTCGCTGTCGTCCAGCGGCTCCAGCCGATCCCCCCACTGCATCAGCAGCCGTGCCCGCTGCTCCCAGCCCCGCGCCTGCTCGAAGCTTTCCAGCGCCTGGCCGGCCTCGACCGAAAGACTCATCGCAGCAGCTCCAGGCCCTGGTCGAGCGCCTCGAAGAAACGCTGCAGATCGTCGCTGTCGCTGTACAGCCCGAGCGACACACGAATGGCCCCGTCCAGCCCCAGGCTTCTGAGCAATGGCATGGCGCAGTGATGCCCGGCGCGCACGGCGATCCCTTGTTCGGTCAGCAAGTGGGCGATGTCGGCATTGTGCACGCCCTCGACGACAAAGCTGGCCAGAGCTGCCTGGGGGGAGCCAAGTACCTGAATACCGTCACGGTCGGCCAACCCTCGCAACAGATGTTGATGCAGGCTGGCTTCATGGGCGGCAACCGCATTGGCGTCGAGACTGGCCAGGTAATCCAAGGTGGCGCCCAGGCCGATGACGCCGGCGATAGGCGGTGTACCTGCCTCGAAGCCCAACGGCGCCGGGCGGAAGCTGGCGCCCTGGTAGTCTGCCAACTGGACCATTTCCCCGCCGAACTGCCAATGGCGTAGCAGCTCCAGCGCCTGTTGGCGGCCGTACAGCACGCCGACACCGTCCGGGCCATAGAGCTTGTGGCTGGAGAATACGTAGAAATCGCAATCCAGCTGCTGCATATCATGGCGACCATGGACCACACCCTGGGCGCCATCGACGACGCTCAATGCGCCCTGGGCGCGGGCATGTGCCAGAAGCGGTGCCAGTGGTTGCCAGGTGCCCAGTACGTTGGACAGCTGGCTGATCGCAAGCAGTCGGGTACGGGGACCGATCAGTTGCAGGGCTTGCTCCAGGTCGACGTATCCTTGGTCGGTCACCGGCAGAACAACCAGGCGCAGGTTGCGCCGATGCGCCAGTTGTTGCCAGGGCAGCAGGTTGGCGTGGTGTTCCAGCGCACTGACGGCAATCTCGTCACCCGCCTCGAAGCGATGCTCCAGGCCATAAGCCAGCAGGTTCAAGGCCGAGGTGGCGCCGTGGGTGAAGATGATCTGCCGCGTGTCCGCTACATTGAGCCAGGCGGCAACCTTCTCGCGAGTGCCTTCGAACGCCTGGGTGGCCAGGGCACCCGGCAAGTGCTGCGCGCGATGCACGTTGGCAGCGCCATGACCGTAGTAATGGTTCAGTGCATCGAGCAGGGCCTGGGGCTTCTGCGTGGTGGCGGCACTGTCCAGGTAGGTCTGGTGCTGCCGTTGCAGGGCGGCGATGGCGGGGAAGTCGGCACGCCAGGGGGAGGGCTGGAACATGTTTGCGGGGGCCTGGAATGAAAAATCGGGTCTGCCTGGAGAGGCAGACCCGATCTTATCACTTCGAACAGGCAGGTTCTCAGTTGTGGGCGTGCAGCGCTTCGTTCAGCTCGATGGCCGACTTGTGGGTCTTGCACTCCACCGCGCCGTTGAGCGAGTTGCGGCGGAACAGCAGGTCGGTCTGGCCGGCCAGGTCACGGGCCTTGACCACCTTGACCAGCTGGTTGTTCTCGTCCAGCAGGTTCACCTTGGTGCCGGCGGTGATGTACAGGCCCGCTTCCACGGTGTTGCGGTCGCCCAGAGGGATGCCGATACCGGCATTGGCGCCGATCAGGCAGCCTTCGCCGACCTTGATGACGATGTTGCCGCCACCGGACAGGGTGCCCATGGTCGAGCAGCCGCCACCCAAGTCCGAGCCTTTGCCGACGAATACGCCTGCGGAGACGCGGCCTTCGATCATGCCTGGGCCTTCGGTGCCGGCGTTAAAGTTGACGAAGCCTTCGTGCATGATGGTGGTGCCTTCGCCGATGTAGGCGCCCAGGCGCACGCGGGCGGTGTCGGCGATACGCACGCCGGCTGGCACCACGTAGTCGGTCATCTTCGGGAATTTGTCCACCGAGAACACTTCCAGCAGCTCGCCTTTCAGGCGTGCTTCCAGTTGCAGCTCGGCCAGTTCGGCCAGGTCGATAGCGCCCTGGTTGGTCCAGGCGACGTTGGGCAGCAGCGGGAAGATGCCGGCCAGCGAGACGCCGTGCGGTTTGACCAGGCGGTGCGACAGCAGGTGCAACTTGAGGTAGGCCTCGGGGGTGGAGGCCAGGGCGCCGTCTTCGGCCAGAAGAGTGGCGACCAGCGGCTTGTGGCTTTCGGCCAAGCGAGTCAGCAAGGCGGCTTGAGCGCTATCGATACCCTTGAGCGCTTCGGCCAGCTGTGCGGCCTGGGCGGTGGTAAAGGCGATGGCCTGGTTGCCACCTTCGTAACCGAGGATCGGCGCGATGGCGGTGACCAGCTCGGCGGACGGCTTGAGCACCGGCTGTGCGTAGAAGACTTCCAGCCAGGCGCCCTGGCGGTTCAGGGTGCCAACACCGAAGGCCAGGCTGAACAGGGAATGAGACATGCAGTTACCTCGTGCGAAAAGGGGATGGAGCGTAATGCGGGTCAGGCCAGCGCCGCGGCGTACAGGTCGGGCTTGAAGCCGACGAGCGTGCGGTTGCCGAGGTCCAGTACCGGGCGTTTGATCATCGACGGCTGGGCGAGCATCAGCTCGACGGCCTTCGCTTGGTCGAGATCAGCCTTGCTGGCGTCGTCCAGCTTGCGGAAGGTGGTGCCGGCGCGGTTCAGTACGACTTCCCAGCCGTGCTCGGTGCACCAGCGATTCAGGCTGTCGCGGTCGATGCCCTGGGTCTTGTAATCGTGGAATTCGAAGCCGATGGCCTTGTCTTCAAGCCAGGTGCGGGCTTTTTTCATGGTGTCGCAGGCTTTGATGCCGTAGAGAGTGTAAGCCATTGAATGCCTGGGGCTGTGGACAGCCCGGTACTCCTTTAAGAGGGGATGGGGCCGATTATGCGGTATCGATGGGGTTGGCGCCACGGCCACGGGCTCGAAGTCAAGGGCAATATGTGTCACCGCTTCTTGCGAATCATTGTGTTACATATTCACGAGCGAGCTGCGACTATCGTGCAGCGGCCTACGATAGACGCTCCCCGCTAACATATTGTTTCAATCGCGCTGTTGCGCCCCGCTGTCGATTCCCCGCTCAAACAGGAAGCTCGCCGATGCAGTCAGCCTATACCGTTCTTATCCTGCTGATGCTGGTGAGCGTTTCGAAACTGGTGGGGCGCGTGCTGCCGCTGCCACTGCCGCTGGTGCAGATCGGCGCCGGTGCCTTGCTGGCCTGGCCGACCCTGGGGCTGCATGTGGCGCTGGACCCAGAGTTGTTCCTGTTCCTGTTCCTGCCGCCACTGCTGTTCGCCGATGGCTGGCGCATGCCCAAGCGTGAGCTGTGGCGCATCCGCGGGCCGGTAGTGGCATTGGCGGTGGGGTTGGTGCTGTTCACCGTGGTCGGGGCCGGTTACTTCATTCATTGGCTGCTGCCAGCCATTCCGTTGCCGGTGGCTTTTGCGCTGGCGGCGGTGCTTTCGCCCACCGATGCCGTGGCCGTGTCGGCCATTACCCAGGACCGTCTGCCCACGCCGTTGATGCACATGCTGCAGGGCGAAGCATTGATGAATGACGCTTCAGGCCTGGTGACATTCAAGTTTGCCTTGGTGGCGGCGATTACCGGCGTGTTCTCGTTGGCCGAAGCGAGCCTCGCCTTCGTGCTCGTCGCCCTTGGCGGCTTGGCGGTGGGCGTGGCGCTCAGTTGGTTGGTCGGGCGCCTGCGGATGTGGATGATCGCCCGTGGCTGGGACGACCCGGCGACCCATGTGGTGTTCATGCTGTTGTTACCGTTTGCGGCCTACGTGCTGGCCGAGCGCCTGGGCGTCTCGGGCATCCTCTCGGCTGTGGCTGCCGGCATGATGCAGAGCTGGCTCGACTTGCTGCCGCGCCAGACCAGTACCCGCCTGCTCAACCGCAGCGTCTGGTCGCTGTTGGAGTTCGCCTTCAACGGTTTGATCTTCCTGTTGCTCGGCCTGCAACTGCCGGACATCGTCAAGGCGGTGGTCAGCGACGAGGCCGCAGTCTGGCCGACCCTGGCCTGGCGCTGCCTGGACGTTGTGGCGATCTTCGCCGCGCTGGTGCTGTTGCGTTTCATCTGGGTGCAGAGCATCTGGCGGGCGATCGGCGTGGTGCGCCGCTGGCGCGGCAAGCCCGCGCTGGTTCTGATGCCGACCGCCCGGTCCTGCTGGTTGCTGACCCTGGGTGGCGTACGGGGTGCGGTAACCCTGGCGGGTGTGATGTCGGTGCCTTTGCTGATGGGGGCGGGCAAGGCATTTCCTGAGCGTGATCTGCTGATCTTCATTGCCGCCGGGGTGATCCTGCTGTCGCTGATCAGCGCCGTCATCGCCTTGCCGATCTTGTTGCGCGGCGTCACCAAGAGCCCGGATGAACGGCTGCGCCAGGAGGTCCAGGAAGCCTGGCGGCGCACGGCCGAGGCGGCCATCCACGCCCTCGAGGCTGAGGAAGTGACCGACGCAGGCGCACCACAGGATGCGGCGCAGGCGACCCTGGCCATCGAACTCAAAGCCCGGTTGATGGCCGAGTATCGGGATGAGCTGGACAGCTACAATGACACCGCCGAAGCCCGCGCGCTGGCTGAGCAGATGGACTTGCTGGAGCGTCGCTTGCGCCTGCGAGCGCTGCGGGCCCAGCGCCTGGAGCTGTACAGCCTGCATCGCCAGCATCAGGTGGGCGATGAAGTGGTGCGCCAGGTACTGGGCGAGCTGGACATGAGTGAGGCGAATCTGGGGCAGGTCAGGTAGCTGCCTGGGAGGCGTTGTTCGGGTAAGGGTAGGCCAGGCGCATGAAGGCCAGATCCTTTTCACTCAAGCGGCTGTTCAGCCCAATTTCCCAGTCACCGTAAGTGAACGCTTGGGGAACCGGGTAATGCATGACCGAGCCAGGGTCGTACTGGGTCTTCACCAGGCCGATGTCAGTGCGCCTGGCGATCATTTCGTCCATCACCTGCTGGCGTGTCCAGCCTTGCTCCGTAACGGCCGCGTGCACAACTGCCTCCACGTTCCATGGAATGCTGGCATCGGGGTGCTGGTGTTCGTGCTCAGCCCCTAGGGCATGGCCGAATTCGTGCAGGACAACGTGCTCGAAGGCGGCATCACCGGGCTCGACGTTGAGGTTCATGGTCTCGGCGGGCATGGCCAGTGCGTCGGTCCCGGCGCAGGACTCATTGCGTGGCAGCGCCCTGCCGGTGCGCACCCTGATCTGTGCCTGCGGGTCATTGTCCTGGCTCAGGGCCAGTGCCAGGTTGGCGCCCGAGCGCAACAACCAGTTCGAAGCAGTCCTGAAGATTTCCGACTTCAGGGTGTCATCGGGGTTGCCGAGGAACGACACCTCCAGCACACGGCCAGGGCGCCAAAGTTTGCCGGTGATGGCCAGGGCACGTTTTTGTCGGCCGCCGAAGCGCCTGGCTGCGTTGCCAGGGTTCTCCAGTAGTGCCATCTGCTCGGCGAGATGTGGGTCGGCAGGCTTCAGACGGTGGGAAAAGATCAGTTGAGGCATGGGAAAAACTCCGTGGTTTGAAACCCGGAGTTTTCCTCTGCTGGCGTGCCTGTGTGCGGTAGATAGTGCTGCCGTGTCAGCGGCTCAGGAAGGCACGAATTCGCTCGGCCGCCTCGATGCATTCGGTCAACGGTGCGACCAAAGCCATGCGCACGCGCCCGGCCCCCGGATTGACGCCATCCACCTCGCGCGACAGGTACGAGCCCGGTACCACGGTCACGTGCTGCGCTTCGAACAGGTCGCGGGTGAAGTCAGCGTCGTTGCCCGGCACCTTGGCCCACAGGTAGAAGCTGCCATCGGGGCGCTGCACGTCCAGCACCGGCTGCAGGATGTCGAGCACCGCATCGTACTTGGCGCGGTACTGGTCTCGGTTGTCGCGTACATGGCCCTCGTCCTGCCAGGCGGCGATGCTGGCCAGCTGCGTTTGCACCGGCATGGCGCAGCCGTGGTAGGTGCGGTACAGCAGGAACGGCTTGATGATCTCGGCGTCACCGGCGACGAAGCCCGAGCGCAGGCCTGGCAGGTTGGAGCGCTTGGACAGGCTGTGGAACACCACGCAGCGCTTGAAGTCGCTGCGCCCAAGCTCGGCGCAGGCGGTGAGCAGGCCTGGTGGTGGGGCGTCCTCGTTGAAGTAGAGTTCGCTGTAGCACTCATCGGAGGCGATGACGAAGTCGTGCTCGTCGGCCAGGGCGATCAGTTTTTTCAGCGTTTCCATCGGCACCAGCGCGCCGGTGGGGTTGCCGGGTGAGCACAGGAACAGGATCTGGCAGCGCTTCCAGACATCGGCCGGCACGGCATCGAAGTCGGGGTTGAAGCCATTGCTTTCCAGGCAGGGCAGGTAGTGCGGGGTGGCGCCGGCCAGCAGGGCCGCGCCTTCGTAGATCTGGTAGAACGGGTTGGGGCTGACCACCAGGCCATCGTCCGCGCGGTTGACCACGGCCTGGGTGAAGGCGAACAGGGCCTCGCGGGTGCCGTTCACCGGCAGGATGTGGCGGTCGGCATCCAGCCAGCCAGCCGGCACCTTGAAGCGGCGCTCGCACCACTGGCCGATGGCCTGGCGCAGGGCTGGCAGGCCGAGGGTGCTGGGATAGACCGCCAGCTTGTCGAGGTTATCGGCCAAGGCCTTGGCGACGAACGCCGGCGATTCGTGCTTCGGCTCGCCGATCGACAGGGCGATGGCGCGTTTGTCCGCCGCAGGCTTCACGCTACCGAGCAGGGCGCGCAGTTTCTCGAACGGGTAGGGCTGAAGCTGGGTCAAGGCATGGTTCATCGGCGCAAGGTCTCGTAATCGTCAAAAGGTCATGCGGGAAGGGCTGGCTTCGCTGGCCTGGCCGGCCTGCAACTGCTGGACGATGGCCTCCTGCAGGCGGCTGCACAGCTGCGGGTCGGACAGCGGCTGGTTGTCGGCGTCGGTGATGAAGAACACGTCTTCCACACGTTCGCCGAGGGTGGCGATCTTGGCGTTCTGCAGCGACAGGTCGAATTCCAGGAAGATCCGCCCGATCCGTGCGAGCAAGCCGGGGCGGTCGGGGGCGGTGATTTCGAGGATGGTCACCGGGCGCTGGGCGTCGTTGAGGATGGTCACCTGGGGCGGAAAGTCGAAGTGCTTGAGCTGGCGCGGCACCCGGCGCTGGATGATCGCCGGGTAGTCCTCGGGGGTGCGCAGCGCTTCGGTCAGGCCATCGCGGATCTGCTTGACCCGCTGCGGGTTGTCGCCGATCGAGCCGCCGTCGTTGTCGAGCACGATGTAGGTGTCGAGGGTGAACTGGCTGCTGGAGGTGATGATGCGGGCGTCGTGGATGTTCAGGTTGAGCTGCGCCATGGCAGCCACGGTCACGGCGAAGAAATCGTGCTGGTCGGGGGCATAGATGAAGATCTGCGTGCCGCCCTCGAACTCGCGCTGGGTGGTTTCCTTGATCAGCACCAGCGGGCCGCTGTCGGCGGGTTGCTGGAGGATGGCGTCGCTGTGCCAGGCCACGTCGGCGGCATTGTGCTTGAGGAAGTAGTCATCACCCAGTTGCGACCAGAGCTGTTCGACGTCGTCCGGGTCGGTGCCCTCGCGCACCAGGATGTCCAGTGCGGCGCTCTGGGTCTGGCGGATCTGCTCCTCGCGGTCCAGCGGGTTTTCCAGGCCCCGGCGCAAGGCGCGCTTGGTTTCGGTGTAGAGCTGGCGCAACAGGCTCGCCCGCCAGGAGTTCCACAGGCTGGGGTTGGTGGCGTTGATATCGGCCACGGTCAGTACGTAGAGGTAGTCCAGGCGTGTCTCGTCGCCCACGTGCAGGGCGAAATCGTTGATGACCTGCGGGTCGGACAGGTCCTTGCGCTGGGCGGTGGTGGACATCACCAGGTGGTTCTGCACCAGCCAGACGATCAGGCGGCTGTCCCAGGCGGGCAACTGGTGGCGCGCACAGAACGCCTGGGCATCCACCGCGCCCAACTCGGAGTGGTCACCCTGGCGGCCTTTGCCGATGTCGTGGTACAGGCCGGCCAGGTAGATCAGTTCGGGCTTGGGCAGGCGGCCCATGAGCTTGCTGGCCAGCGGGAATTTCTCCGAAACCGGGGTGTACTGCAGCTTGCGCAGGTGCTTGATCAGGTTGAGGGTGTGGGCATCGACCGTATAGATGTGGAACAGGTCGTGCTGCATCTGCCCGACGATCAGGCCGAACTCCGGCAGGTAGCGGCCGAGAATGCCGTAGCGGTTCATCCGCCGCAGGTTGCGATGGATACCGATTTCGCACTTGAACAGCTCGATGAACAGGCTGGTGTTGCGGATATCGTTGCGGAACTTGTCGTCGATCAAGTGGCGGTGTTCGCGCAACAGGCGCACGGTGTCGGCGCGCACCCCCTTGATCTCGGGGTGCTGGGCCATCAGCACGAAGATTTCCAGCATGGCGAACGGCGTGCGCTTGAACACGTTCGGATTGACCGCTTCTATATAGCCGTCATGCAGGCGGAAGCGGGTATTGAGCGGTTGCGTGGTACCACTGTCGTCGTCGGCGAGGATCACTTCCTCGAAGTGCTGGATGATCAGGTCGCACAGTTGGCTGATGCTCATCACCACCCGGTAGTACTGCTGCATGAACTGTTCGATGGCGCGCTTGGGGTTCTCGTCGTTGAAGCCCAACAGCGTTGCGATGCTGCGCTGGTGGTCGAACAGCAGGCGATCCTCGGCGCGCCCGGCGAGCATGTGCAGGGCGTAGCGCACGCGCCAGAGGAAGGCTTGGGAGGAGGCCAGCAGTTCGTTCTCGCTCTCCAGCAGGAAGTCCTCGCCAGCCAGGGCATGCAGGTTCAGTGTGCCGTACTGGCGACGAGCTACCCACAATACGGTCTGGATATCGCGCAGGCCGCCCGGGCCGCCCTTGACGTTGGGTTCGAGGTTGTACTCGGTGTCGTTGTACTTGTGGTGGCGGGCCTTGAGTTCGGCGCGCTTGGCGAGGAAAAACTCCTTGCTCGGCCACATGTACGCGGTGCTGGTGGCATCGAGCATGCGCAGGCGCAGTGGCTCTGGGCCGGCGATGGTGCGGCTTTCCATCAGGTTGGTGATGACCGTCAGGTCGGCGCGGGCCTGCTCGGCGCATTCATCGACGGTGCGCACGCTCTGGCCGACTTCCAGGCCGATATCCCACAACAGTGTGAGGAAGCGCTCGATGGCGTCGCGGTACTGCTCGTGCTCGGCGGCATCGAGCAGGATCAGCAGGTCGATGTCGGAGTAGGGGTGCAGTTCGCCGCGGCCGTAGCCGCCCACCGCCACCAGGGCGATGCCGTCCGTTTTGCCCCAGTCGAACTGGTTCCAGGCCTGTTGCAGGATGTTGTCGACGAACCAGGCGCGGTCCTCGATCAGCCGGCGGATCTCGCGGCCTTCGCGGAAACGCTTGTCGAGCACTTCGCCAGCCATGCGGATGGCTTTCTTGAAGGCGGCGATGGGGCTTGCCTTGAGGGCCAGTTCCGCCTGGAACTGGCCGCGGTCGAACAGCTCGGGATCCACCTGGGGCATCGAGTCGCGTTCCTGTGATGTGAAGGTCAGGCCGAGGTGCGCGGGATGGTGTCGTCCTTGCGCAGGGTGAAGATCTCGTAGCCGGTGGCGGTTACCACCAGCGTGTGCTCCCACTGGGCGGAGAGCTTGCGATCCTTGGTGATGGCGGTCCAGCCGTCGCCGAGTACCTTGGTGTCGGCCTTGCCTTGGTTGATCATCGGCTCGATGGTGAAGGTCATGCCTTCCTTGAGCTCCATGCCGGTGCCGGCCCTGCCGTAGTGCAGGATCTGCGGCTCTTCGTGGAATACCTTGCCGATACCATGGCCGCAGAATTCGCGTACCACCGAGAAGCCATTCTTTTCAGCGTGCTTCTGGATCACTTCGCCGATGTCGCCCAGGCGGCAGCCCGGCTTGACCAGCTCGATGGCCTTGTACATGCACTCCTGCGTCACCTTCGACAGGCGCGCAGCCCACTCCGGGACCTCGCCGACATGGAACATGCGGCTGGTATCGCCGTGGTAGCCGTCCTTGATCACGGTGACGTCGATATTGAGGGTGTCGCCCTTCTTCAACGGCTTGTCGTTGGGGATGCCGTGGCACACCACATGGTTGATCGAGGTGCAGATCGATTTCGGGTAGCCCTTGTAGTTGAGCGGTGCCGGAATGGCCTGCTGGACGTTGACGATGTAGTCGTGGCAGATGCGGTCGAGCGCTTCGGTGGTGATGCCGGGCTTGACGTGTTCCTCGATCATTTCGAGGACTTCGGCGGCCAGGCGGCCGGCGACGCGCATCTTCTCGATGTCTTCTGCGGTCTTGATGGTGACGGTCATTACAGGCTCTCTACGGCGCCGCGTGCGGCGCGAACGAACGGGAAAGGCCGGATTCTACCAGAGCATGGCGGCGATCTGGCGGGATAATCCCGAGGATTCAGTGGTCTGTTGAAGGCATTCTGGCCCTAAAGCCTGGGTGCTGCAAAAGCCACTGACGGACGAATCATTATTCGGGTTTCGTTCGGTCGTGGTCTGTGGTATAAAATGCGCCGCTTTCGGGGGATGACCTCCGTAAGCTCAAACCCACACACGTGTCGACACGATGGCCTGGGTGCCCGGTCTCCTCGGAGATTCGGGTTGGTCATTGGGATACGTGGAGGCCCAACCCGACTTATCAAGGAACTATCATGTCCCAAGTCAACATGCGCGATATGCTGAAGGCCGGTGTGCACTTCGGCCACCAGACCCGTTACTGGAACCCGAAAATGGGCAAGTACATTTTCGGCGCGCGTAACAAGATTCACATCATCAACCTGGAAAAAACCCTGCCGATGTTCAACGACGCCCTGGCGTTCGTAGAGCGCCTGGCCCAGGGCAAGAACAAGATCATGTTCGTCGGCACCAAGCGTTCCGCCGGCAAGATCGTCGCCGAGCAAGCTGCTCGTTGCGGTTCGCCATACGTTGACCACCGCTGGTTGGGCGGCATGCTGACCAACTACAAGACCATCCGCGCTTCGATCAAGCGTCTGCGCGACCTGGAAACCCAGGCCGAAGACGGCACTTTCGCCAAGCTGACCAAGAAAGAAGCCCTGATGCGTTCCCGCGACCTGGAAAAACTGGATCGCAGCCTGGGTGGTATCAAGGACATGGGCGGCCTGCCTGATGCCCTGTTCGTGATCGACGTCGACCACGAGCGCATTGCTATCACCGAAGCCAACAAGCTGGGCATCCCGGTCATCGGCGTTGTCGATACCAACAGCAGCCCGGAAGGTGTTGACTTCGTCATCCCAGGTAACGACGACGCCATTCGCGCCATCGAGCTGTACATGACTTCGATGGCTGACGCCGTCATCCGCGGCCGCAACAACGTTGCTGGCGGCACTGAAGTCTACGCTGAAGAAGCGGCTGCACCTGCTGCTGAGTAATTGACGCTTAGCGTCTGACTTGGCACGCGAAAAGGGGGCTTGGCCCCCTTTTTGCCACCTTGAAATCCTGCTGTCAGCGAAGGCCCCGCATTATGGGTTGGCTGATGTAGAAACAGCGGATTTGCAGAATTTAACGCCCGTGACGAACGGGTGGAATGGTTGAAAAACTTTCCAAGAGGATTTTGAAATGGCAGCAATTACTGCGGCGCTGGTCAAAGAACTGCGCGAGCGTACCGGCGAAGGCATGATGGATTGCAAGAAGGCCCTGGAAAAGGCCGGCGGCGACATCGAGAAAGCCATTGACGACATGCGTGCCTCGGGCGCCATCAAGGCCGCCAAAAAAGCGGGCAACGTTGCCGCTGAAGGTGCTATCGCCGTCAAGACCGACGGTAAATCCGCCGTCCTGCTGGAAGTGAACTCGCAGACCGACTTCCTGGCTCTGCAAGACGACTTCAAGAACTTCGTGGCTGAAAGCCTCGAAGAAGCCTTCGCCCAGAAGCTGACCGACGCCGCTCCGCTGATCGCCTCGCGTGAAGCTGCTCGTGAAGCCCTGGTCGCCAAGTGCGGCGAAAACGTCAACATCCGTCGCCTGGTGCGCGTAGAGGGCGACGTTGTCGGCGCCTACCTGCACGGCAACAAGATCGGTGCTGTCGTTGTCCTGAAAGGCGGCGACGTCGAGCTGGCCAAGAACATCGCCATGCACGTTGCAGCGTCGAACCCAGAGTTCCTGGATGCGTCGGAAATCTCTGCCGAGGCCATCGAGCGCGAGAAGAACGTCTTCCTGCAGCTGAACGCCGACAAGATCGCCGGCAAGCCGGAAAACATCGTTGAGAACATGATCAACGGTCGTATCACCAAGTTCAAAGCCGAAGCCTCGCTGAAAGAGCAAGCCTTCGTCATGAACCCAGAAGTCAAGGTTGGCGAGCTGGCCAAGAAAGCCGGTGCTGAAATCGTTTCCTTCACCTACTTCAAGGTTGGCGAAGGCATCGAGAAGCCGGTTGACGACTTCGCTGCAGAAGTTGCCGCCCAGGTAGCTGCCGCCAAGCAGTAAGACAGACTCGTCTGTCGCCCCAAAGAGGCTGCCCGCTCACGCGCGCAGCCTCTTTGTCAAAACGGCCGCGGGTTTATAAAGCCCGAGGCTGCTGGCACTGAAGCAGTGCCACGCTACAGTTAGCAGGCTGCAAACAGCCCGCACGGAATTTTCTAAAAGTACGCCGCAGGAGAGACTCGCAATGGCTCAGCAGGTGAGTGGTCGCCAACCTCGCTATAAACGCATTTTGCTCAAACTTAGCGGCGAGGCCCTGATGGGCTCGGAAGACTTCGGGATTGACCCGAAGGTGCTGGATCGCATGGCCCTGGAAATCGGCCAACTGGTCGGGATCGGTGTCCAGGTGGGCCTGGTGATCGGTGGTGGCAACTTGTTCCGCGGCGCGGCGCTCAGCGCGGCCGGCATGGATCGCGTCACCGGCGACCACATGGGGATGCTGGCCACCGTGATGAACGGCCTGGCCATGCGTGACGCCCTGGAGCGTTCGAACATCCCGGCTCTGGTCATGTCGGCCATTTCCATGGTCGGCGTCACCGATCATTACGATCGTCGCAAAGCTATTCGCCACCTCAACACCGGGGATGTGGTAATTTTCTCCGCCGGTACTGGCAACCCGTTCTTCACCACCGACTCCGCAGCGTGCCTGCGCGCGATCGAAATCGACGCCGATGTGGTGCTGAAGGCGACCAAGGTCGACGGTGTGTACACTGCCGATCCATTCAAGGACCCGCATGCCGAGAAGTTCGATCACCTCACCTACGACGAGGTGCTGGATCGCAAGCTCGGTGTCATGGACTTGACCGCAATCTGCCTGTGTCGCGACCACAAGATGCCATTGCGGGTATTCAACATGAACAAGCCTGGCGCCCTGCTGAATATCGTGGTAGGTGGCGCTGAAGGTACTTTGATCGAGGAAGGCCAAGCATGATCAACGACATCAAGAAAGACGCGCAGGAGCGCATGGGCAAGTCCATCGAGGCCCTGGGCCGCAATCTGGCGTCCATCCGTACCGGCCGTGCCCACCCAAGCATCCTGGACAGCGTCAAGGTTCCGGCCTGGGGTAGCGACATGCCGCTGAACCAGGTGGCCGCGATCACCGTCGAGGATGCCCGCACCCTGAAGATCGTCGCTCATGACAAGAACCTGAGTGCCGCCATCGAGAAGGCCATCCTGACCTCCGACCTGGGCTTGAACCCCTCCAGCGCCGGCACCACCATCCGCGTACCGATGCCCGCCCTGACCGAGGAAACCCGCAAGGGTTACACCAAGCAGGCCAGCGGTGTTGCCGAAGACGCCAAGGTCGCCGTGCGCAACGTGCGCCGTGACGCGCTCGCCGACCTGAAGAAGCTGACCAAGGACAAGGAAATCAGCGAAGACGAAGAGCGTCGTGCCGCTGACGAGATCCAGAAGCTGACCGACAAGTTCGTCGCCGAAATCGACGCTGCGTTCAAAGCCAAGGAAAAGGACCTGTTGGCCGTCTAAGGCCGAGGTTTTTTAATGGAAAAGACCAAGCTGGCGGCACCGTCCTCGGTGCCGCGTCACGTCGCGATCATCATGGATGGCAATAATCGTTGGGCGAAGAAGCGCCTTTTGCCTGGCGTTGCCGGGCACAAGGCTGGCGTCGATGCCGTGCGTGCGGTTATCGAAGTCTGTGCCCAGTCCGGGGTCGAGGTGTTGACCCTGTTCGCCTTCTCCAGCGAGAACTGGCAGCGTCCGGCGGAAGAGGTAGGCGCGTTGATGGAGCTGTTCTTCTCGGCGTTGCGCCGTGAAGCCAAGCGCCTTAACGAGAACAACATCAGCCTGCGCATCATCGGTGACCGTTCGCGCTTCCATCCGGAGTTGCAGGCGGCCATGCGTGAGGCTGAGGCGCTGACGGCCGGCAATAACCGCTTCATCCTGCAGATCGCCGCCAACTACGGCGGTCAGTGGGATATCGCCCAGGCCGCGCAGCGCCTGGCGCGTGAGGTTCAGGCAGGTCATCTGCGTCCGGACGACATCACGCCTGACCTGTTGCAGGCGTGCCTGGCTACGGGCGACCTGCCGTTGCCTGATCTGTGCATTCGTACCGGTGGTGAGCGTCGCATCAGCAATTTTCTGTTGTGGCAGCTGGCCTACGCCGAACTGTACTTCTCCGACCTGTTCTGGCCGGACTTCAAACACGAGGCCATGCGCACCGCGCTGGCCGATTTCGCTTCGCGCCAGCGCCGCTTCGGTAAGACCAGCGAGCAGGTCGAGGCTGGAGCCCGTGCTTAATGCTTAAACAACGCATCATTACTGCGCTGATCCTGCTGCCGGTCGCGTTGGGTGGGTTTTTCCTGCTCAATGGCGGCGATTTCGCGCTGTTCATCGGCTTCGTGGTCACCCTGGGTGCCTGGGAGTGGGCCCGTCTGGCCGGCCTGGTGGCTCAGTCCGTGCGTATCGCATACGCCGTAGTGGTTGCTGGGGCGCTGATGCTGCTCTACCTGATGCCGGACCTAGCGCCTTGGGTGCTGGGCGCTTCGGTGATCTGGTGGGCCCTGGCCACCTGGCTGGTGCTCACCTATCCGCGCAGCAACGATTTGTGGAGCAGCGCCGCCTGTCGCCTGCTCATCGGCCTGCTGGTGCTGCTGCCGGCCTGGCAAGGCCTGGTGCTGCTCAAGCACTGGCCGCTGGGCAACTGGCTGATCCTGGCGGTCATGGTGCTGGTGTGGGCCGCGGACATCGGCGCCTACTTCTCCGGGCGGGCCTTCGGCAAGCGCAAGCTGGCGCCGCAGGTCAGCCCTGGCAAAAGCTGGGAGGGGGTGTACGGCGGCCTGGTGGTCAGCCTGTTGATTACCCTGGGGGTCGGTCTGGCGCGCGACTGGAGTGTCGGCCAACTGCTGCTGGGGCTGCTGGGTGCGGTCGTGGTGGTGATGTCCTCGGTGGTGGGTGACCTGACCGAGAGCATGTTCAAGCGCCGTGAAGGCATCAAGGACAGCAGCAACCTGCTGCCCGGTCATGGCGGCGTGCTCGATCGCATCGACAGCCTGACTGCGGCCATCCCGATGTTCGCCGTACTGTTGTGGGCTGCCGAGTGGGGTGTGATGTGAGCCGTCTTCAACGCATAACCGTGCTCGGTGCTACGGGCTCCATTGGCTTGAGCACCCTCAATGTCATTGCCCGGCACCCTGATCGCTACCAGGTGTTCGCACTGAGCGGCTACTCCCGTCTCGACGAGTTGCTGGCCTTGTGCGAGCGGCATCGGCCTGCCTATGCAGTCGTTCCCTCTGCGGACGCCGCTGCGCGTTTGCGTGAGGGGTTGGCGCGCGCAGGTTGCGCCACCGAGGTTCTTGAGGGCGAGGCCGGGCTCTGCCAAGTGGCGGCTGCGTCTGAAGTGGATACCGTGATGGCGGCCATTGTCGGCGCTGCCGGGCTGCGGCCGACGCTGGCGGCGGTCGAGGCCGGCAAGAAGGTCCTGCTGGCCAACAAGGAAGCGCTGGTGATGTCTGGCGCCTTGTTCATGGATGCGGTGCAGCGCAGTGGTGCGGTGCTGCTGCCGATCGACAGCGAGCACAACGCGATTTTCCAATGCATGCCCACGGACTTTGCCCGAGGGTTGGGCAATGTCGGTGTGCGGCGCATCCTGCTGACCGCCTCGGGAGGCCCGTTCCGCGAAACGCCCGTGGCGGCCTTGCAGGATGTCACGCCAGAGCAGGCGTGCGCCCACCCTAACTGGTCCATGGGGCGCAAGATATCGGTCGATTCGGCAAGCATGTTGAACAAGGGGCTGGAGCTGATCGAAGCCTGTTGGCTGTTCGACGCCAAGCCAGCCCAGGTCGAAGTGGTGGTGCACCCGCAGAGTGTCATTCACTCGTTGGTGGATTACGTCGATGGCTCGGTGCTCGCCCAGTTGGGCAACCCGGACATGCGCACGCCGATCACCAACGCGCTGGCCTGGCCCGAGCGCATCGACTCCGGCGTGGCGCCGCTGGACCTGTTTGCCATCGCTCGTCTGGATTTCCAGGCGCCCGACGAACAGCGCTTCCCTTGCCTGCGCCTGGCACGTCAGGCTGCCGAGGCCGGCAACAGTGCGCCCGCCGTGCTCAACGCCGCCAACGAAGTGGCGGTGGATGCGTTTCTCCAGCGGCGTATCCGCTTCCCGGAGATCGCGGGTATGATCGAACAGGTGCTCGACCAGGAGCCTGTGGTGCCGCTCACCACGCTGGATGCGGTGTTCGCCGCCGACCAGCGGGCCCGGGAACTGTCCCGGGAATGGTTGAGGCGCCACGGCCGCTGATCGGCGGTGGCCCGCCACGCCGAACGTCATCCGGAGATAGAACATGACTGCGCTCTACATGATTATCGGCACCCTGGTGGCCCTGGGTGTGCTGGTCACCTTCCATGAATTCGGTCACTTCTGGGTGGCGCGGCGTTGTGGGGTCAAGGTGCTGCGCTTCTCGGTGGGCTTCGGTACGCCACTGTTGCGTTGGCATGACCGGCACGGCACCGAGTTCGTGGTCGCGGCGATCCCGCTGGGTGGTTACGTCAAGATGCTCGACGAGCGCGAGGGCGAAGTCCCGCCTGCGCTGGTCGAGCAGTCGTTCAACCGCAAGTCGGTGCGCCAGCGCATCGCCATCGTCGCTGCCGGCCCCATTGCCAACTTCCTGCTGGCGATCCTGTTCTTCTGGTTCATCGCCATGCTGGGCACGCAACAGGTACGCCCGGTCATTGGCGCGGTCGAGGCGGGCAGCCTGGCGGCGACCGCCGGTCTGGGCGCTGGGCAGGAAATCGTTTCCATCGATGGCAAGCCGACCAATGGCTGGTCGGCGGTCAACCTGCAGCTGGTTCGCCGCCTGGGTGAGAGTGGCACCTTGCGCGTCGGTGTGCTCGACGAGGGCGCCACGGTCGAGCGTCAGCACGATGTCCAGCTGAGCCACTGGCTCAAGGGTGTCGATGAGCCTGACCCGATCCAGTCCCTGGGGCTGCGCCCTTGGCGCCCGGCGGTCGAGC
The DNA here is from genome assembly GCF_023277925.1 of Pseudomonas entomophila. Lineage (NCBI taxonomy): Bacteria > Pseudomonadati > Pseudomonadota > Gammaproteobacteria > Pseudomonadales > Pseudomonadaceae > Pseudomonas > Pseudomonas entomophila. The sequence goes on along the minus strand of NZ_CP063832.1, from coordinate 2,985,420 downwards.
CGGTGCTGGCCGAGATCGATCCGAAAGGCCCGGCCGCCGCGGCGGGGCTCAAGACCGGTGACAAACTGCTTGCCCTCGATGGCGTCGCGCTGAGCGACTGGCAGCAGGTGGTCGACGCGGTCCGTGCCCGACCTGAAAGCAAGGTGAGCCTGCGCATAGCGCGTGATGGCGCGCAGTTGGACATTCCGGTCACGCTCGCGCGAAAAGGTGAGGGCCAGGCGTCGGGGGGTTATCTGGGGGCTGGCGTCAAGGCGGCGCAATGGCCGGCGCAGATGCTTCGCGAGGTTAGCTACGGCCCGCTGGAGGCGGTGGGGGAGGGGCTTTCGCGCACCTGGAACATGAGTGTCCTGACCCTCGAATCGCTGAAGAAAATGCTGTTCGGAGAGCTCTCGGTAAAAAACTTGAGCGGACCGATAACCATTGCTAAAGTGGCGGGCGCTTCAGCCCAGTCGGGCGTTGGGGATTTCCTGAATTTCCTGGCCTATCTGAGCATAAGCCTGGGGGTTCTGAACCTGCTGCCCATCCCGGTACTGGATGGGGGGCATTTGCTGTTCTACCTGATCGAGTGGGCGCGCGGTCGTCCGCTCTCGGATCGGGTGCAAGGTTGGGGGGTCCAGATCGGTATCAGTTTGGTCGTCGGGGTGATGTTGCTCGCCCTGATCAATGATCTGGGTCGACTATAAAAGCTTCGCTCAATCGCGAAACCTGCCGCTTCATCGCGGCGGGTTGTTTATTGCCAGTTGGAATAAAAGGACTTCATGAAACGTCTGCTGCTAACTGCGGTGCTCTCCGCACTGATGATCGCTGAAGTTCACGCCGAGTCCTTCACCATCTCCGATATTCGTGTCAACGGCTTGCAGCGGGTCTCCGCCGGCAGCGTGTTCGGCGCGTTGCCGCTGAACGTCGGCGATCAGGTCGATGATCGCCGCTTGGTCGACTCCACCCGCTCGCTGTTCAAGACCGGCTTCTTCCAGGACATCCAGCTGAACCGCGATGGCAATGTCCTGATCATCAACGTGGTCGAGCGCCCGTCGGTGTCGAGCATCGAGATCGAAGGCAACAAGGCGATCAGCACTGAAGACCTTATGAAGGGGCTCAAGCAGTCGGGCCTCGCCGAAGGCGAGATCTTCCAGCGTGCCACGCTCGAAGGCGTGCGTAACGAACTGCAGCGCCAGTACGTGGCCCAGGGCCGCTACTCCGCCGAAGTCGACGCCGAAGTCGTCCCCCAGCCGCGCAACCGCGTCGGCTTGAAGATCAAGATCAATGAAGGCACCGTGGCCGCGATCCAGCACATCAATGTGGTGGGCAACACGGTGTTCGACGACGAAACGCTGGGCCAGCTGTTCGAGCTCAAGACCACCAACTGGTTGTCGTTCTTCAAGAACGATGACAAGTACGCCCGTGAAAAGCTGTCCGGTGACCTGGAACGCCTGCGCTCCTACTACCTGGATCGCGGCTACATCAACATGGACATCGCCTCGACCCAGGTGTCGATCACCCCGGACAAGAAGCACGTCTACATCACCGTCAACATCAACGAAGGCGAGAAGTACACCGTTCGCGACGTGAAGCTGTCCGGTGACCTCAAGGTGCCGGAAGACCAGGTCAAGTCGCTGCTGCTGGTACAACCAGGTCAGGTATTCTCGCGCAAGGTGATGACCACCACGTCCGACCTGATTACCCGTCGCTTGGGTAACGAAGGCTACACCTTCGCCAACGTCAACGGCGTGCCGCAACCGAACGACCAGGATCACACCGTCGACATCATGTTCGTCGTCGATCCGGGCAAGCGTGCCTACGTCAACCGCATCAACTATCGCGGCAACACCAAGACCGAAGACCAGGTGCTGCGTCGCGAGATGCGCCAGATGGAAGGCGGCTGGGCCTCGACCTACCTGATCGACCAGTCGAAGACCCGCCTCGAGCGCCTGGGCTTCTTCAAGGAAGTCAACGTCGAGACCCCGCCGGTGCCAGGCACCGACGACCAGGTCGACGTCAACTACAGCGTCGAAGAGCAGGCTTCCGGTTCGATCACCGCCAGCGTCGGTTTCGCCCAGAGCGCGGGCCTGATTCTTGGCGGTTCGATCAGCCAGACCAACTTCCTGGGTACCGGTAACAAGGTCTCCATCGGCCTGACCCGTTCCGAATACCAGACCCGCTACAACTTCGGCTTCGTCGACCCCTACTTCACCGCCGACGGTGTCAGCCTGGGCTACAACGCCTTCTACCGCAGCACCAACTACGACGACCTCGATGTCGACGTGGCCAGCTATGCGGTCGACAGCCTGGGTGCCGGCGTCAGCCTCGGCTACCCGATCAGCGAGACCTCGCGCCTGACCTATGGCCTGACCGTACAGCAGGACAAGCTCAAGACCGGCAAGTACACCGTCGACGAGATCTTCGATTTCGTCGACAAGGAAGGCGACAACTTCCTGAACTTCAAGGCCTCGATCGGCTGGTCTGAATCGACCCTGAACAAAGGCGTGCTGGCAACCCGTGGTCACTCGCAAAGCCTCACTCTGGAGTCCACCATCCCGGGCAGCGACCTGTCGTTCTACAAGCTCGACTACCGCGGCCAGCTGTTCAAGCCGATCAACAATGACTACACCCTGCGCCTGCATACCGAGCTGGGCTATGGTGATGGTTTCGGTGGCACTTCGGGCCTGCCGTTCTACGAGAACTACTACGCGGGTGGTTTCAACTCCGTGCGTGGCTTCAAGGACAGCAGCCTCGGACCACGCAGTACGCCTAGCCGCGGTGAAGGCAACCCTGGCGGAAAACCAGGCACCATCGCCGACCCGGACCAGGATCCGCTGCCGTTCGGTGGCAACGTGCTGGTGCAGGGTGGTGTCGAGTTGCTGTTCCCGCTGCCGTTCGTCAAGGACCAGCGCTCGCTGCGTACTTCCGTGTTCTGGGACGTGGGTAACGTGTTCGACACCAACTGCGGCAGCAAGCCTGATTGCGCGAAGGTCGGCTTCTCGGACATGGCCAGCTCCGTCGGTCTGGGCGTGACCTGGATTACCGCGCTGGGCCCGCTGAGCTTCAGCCTGGCAATGCCGATCAAGAAGCCGGACGACGCCGACACGCAAGTATTCCAATTCTCTCTGGGCCAGACCTTCTGAGGTCGGCCCTGGTTTAACGACAACGGTTTATCCAGGAGTTCATCGTGCGTAAGTTGACCCAACTGGCCATCCTGGCCGCGGCGCTGGTCGCCACCCCGGCTTTCGCCGAAATGAAGGTAGCCGTGCTGAACTATCAGATGGCTCTGCTCGAATCCGACGCGGCCAAGAAGTACGCCGTCGACGCCGAGAAGAAGTTCGGTCCGCAGCTGACCAAGCTCAAGGGCCTGGAAAGCAGCGCCAAAGGCATCCAGGACCGCCTGATCAAGGGCGGTGACAAGATGCCTCAGCCAGAGCGTGAGCGTCTGGAGCTCGAGTTCAAGCAAAAAGCGCGTGACTTCCAGTTCCAGTCGAAGGAACTGAACGAAGCCAAGGCCGTTGCCGACCGCGACATGCTCAAGCAGCTCAAGCCCAAGCTGGACGGCGCTGTCGAGGAAGTGATCAAGAAGGGTGGCTTCGACCTGGTGCTCGAGCGCGGCGCGGTCATCGATGTCAAACCTCAGTACGACATCACCCGCCAAGTCATCGAGCGCATGAACCAAGCGCGTTGATATGACCGTGACCATGACACTCGGCCAGCTGGCCGAGGCCCTCGGGGCCACGCTGAAAGGCCCCGAGGCGCTGCAGATTACCGGGCTGGCCACCTTGCAGGAGGCCGGCGCCGGGCAGTTGAGTTTTCTCGCCAACAAGCAGTACCGCAAGTTCCTGGACGACTCCCAGGCCAGTGCGGTGTTGCTCAAGGCCGAGGACGCCGAAGGCTTTGCCGGCAACGCCTTGATCGTGGCCGACCCCTATCTCGCCTATGCGCGCATCTCGCACCTGTTCGATCCAAAGCCCAGGGCTGTGGCGGGAATTCATCCCAGCGCCGTGGTGGCTGAAGACGCGCAGGTCGACGCCAGCGCCAGCATCGGTCCGTTCGTCGTGATCGAAAGCGGTGCCCGCATCGGTGCCGATGTGACCGTCGGTGCCCATTGCTTCATCGGTGCCCGCTGCGTGATCGGCGAAGGTGGCTGGCTCGCGCCGCGCGTCACGCTTTATCACGATGTCACCATCGGCAAGCGTGTGGTGATCCAGTCCGGTGCAGTGATCGGCGGCGAGGGCTTCGGCTTTGCCAACGAGAAGGGTATCTGGCGCAAGATCGCCCAGATTGGCGGTGTGACGTTGGGCGACGATGTGGAAATCGGTGTGAATACCGCCGTGGACCGCGGCGCGTTGTCCGACACGCGAATCGGTGATGGCGTCAAGCTCGACAACCAGATCCAGATCGCCCACAACGTGCAGGTCGGTGACCACACCGCGATGGCGGCATGCGTCGGGATTTCCGGTAGCACCCGTATTGGCAAGCACTGCATGATTGCCGGTGGCGTCGGCATGGTTGGCCATATCGATGTCTGCGACAATGTGTTCGTGTCCGGCATGACCATGGTGACCCGCTCCATTACCGAGCCGGGTGGCTATTCTTCCGGTACGGCCATGCAGCCTTTGGCCGAATGGCGCAAGAGCGCCGCGCGCATTCGCCAGTTGGATGAGATGTCCAAGCGTCTCCAGCAGCTGGAAAAACGAGTTGACACCGTGACCTCAGGTGGCCAGTCGACATCAGAAGGCTGATACCCTTTCCTGAGCGAGCGTTCACAGTCACTGGCTGGCTCCTCTTTGGATCTGCAAAAGGAGCGTGTGGTCGGTACCTGCGCTCCCTATTCTTATTACAGGCTTCCCCCCGAAATGATGGACATCAACGAGATTCGCGAATACCTGCCTCACCGTTACCCGTTCCTGCTGGTGGATCGCGTGACGGAGCTGGACTTCGAGGCCCAAAGCATTCGTGCCTACAAGAATGTCAGCATCAACGAGCCGTTCTTCAATGGCCACTTCCCGGCGCATCCGATCATGCCCGGCGTGCTGATCATCGAGGCGATGGCCCAGGCGGCCGGTATTCTCGGGTTCAAGATGCTCGACGCCAAGCCGGCCGACGGCACCCTCTACTACTTCGTCGGCTCCGACAAGCTGCGTTTCCGCCAGCCGGTGCTGCCGGGCGACCAGTTGGTGCTGGAAGCCAAGTTCCTCAGCCGTAAAAGCATGATCTGGAAGTTCGAGTGCCGTGCCCTGGTCGACGGCAAACCGGTCTGCTCGGCTGAAATCACCTGCGCGGAACGCTCCCTATGAGTTCGATTGATCCTCGGGCGATCATCGACCCTTCGGCCAAGCTGGCCGAAGGGGTCGAGGTCGGCCCCTGGTCGATCGTAGGCCCCGATGTGGAAATCGGGGAGGGCACCATCATTGGTCCGCATGTGGTGCTCAAGGGGCCGACCCGTATCGGCAAGCACAACCGCATCTACCAGTTCTCGTCGATTGGCGAAGACACCCCTGACATGAAGTACAAGGGTGAGCCAACGCGCCTGGTGATGGGTGATCACAACGTGATCCGCGAGGGCGTCACCATTCACCGTGGGACCATCCAGGACCGTTCGGAAACGACGCTGGGCGACCACAACCTGATCATGGCCTATGCCCACATCGGCCACGACAGCGTGATCGGCAACCACTGCATCCTGGTCAACAACACGGCGCTGGCTGGCCACGTGCATGTGGGCGATTGGGCGATCCTGTCGGGCTACACGCTGGTGCACCAGTACTGCCATATCGGTGCTCATGCGTTCTCTGGCATGGGGACGGCGATCGGCAAGGATGTACCGGCCTATGTCACGGTCTTCGGCAGCCCCGCCGAAGCGCGCAGCATGAACTTCGAAGGCCTGCGTCGCCGTGGTTTCAGCGATGAAGTGCTGCACGCGCTGCGCCGGGCCTACAAGATCGTCTACCGTCAGGGCCTCACCGTCGAAGAGGCGATGAAGGAACTGGACGAACTGGTCACTCAGTTCCCCGAAGTCGAATTGTTCCGCCAGTCGATCGCCAATTCCGCCCGCGGCATTACCCGCTGACATGGCTCAACTCTGTGTTGCGCTGGTCGCTGGCGAGGCCAGCGGCGACATCCTCGGTTCCGGCCTGATGCGCGCCATCAAGGCGCGCCACCCTGATGTGCGGTTCATCGGTGTCGGTGGCCCCCTGATGGAGGCCGAGGGCATGACCTCCTATTTCCCCATGGAGCGCCTGGCGGTCATGGGGCTGGTCGAAGTGCTCGGGCGCTTGCGCGAGCTGTTGAAGCGGCGCAAGGAGCTGATCCGGACGCTGATCGACGAAAAGCCCGACGTATTCATCGGCATCGATGCCCCCGACTTCACCCTCAACATCGAACTCAAGCTGCGTCAGGCCGGGATCAAGACCGTGCATTACGTCAGCCCTTCGGTTTGGGCCTGGCGGCAGAAGCGCGTGCTGAAGATCCGCGAAGGGTGCGACCTGATGCTCACCCTGTTGCCTTTCGAGGCGCGCTTCTACGAAGAGCAGGGCGTGCCGGTACGCTTTGTCGGTCACCCCCTGGCCGACACCATTCCCCTCGAGGCTGATCGCGGTGCCGCGCGTACCGAACTCGGTCTGGCCGAAGGCCCGGTTGTCGCCCTCATGCCGGGTAGCCGGGGTGGCGAAGTCGGGCGTCTGGGGGCGCTGTTCCTGGACGCCGCGCAGCGTTTGCGCGAGTTGGTGCCGGGCGTGCGTTTCGTCTTGCCCTGCGCCAATGCCGCACGGCGTGCCCAGGTCGAGCAGATGCTCGAGGGCCGCGACCTGCCGCTGACGCTGCTCGATGGCCGCTCGCACCAGGCCTTGGCCGCTTGCGACGCGGTGCTGATCGCCTCTGGCACGGCGACGCTCGAGGCGATGCTGTACAAACGCCCCATGGTCGTGGCCTATCGCTTGGCGCCATTGACCTACTGGATTCTCAAACGCATGGTCAAAAGCCCGTACGTGTCGCTGCCCAACCTGCTGGCCCAGCGGATGCTGGTGCCAGAGTTGCTGCAGGCTGCCGCCACCAGCGAAGCCCTGGCGCAGACTTTGGCGCCTCTGGTCAGGGACGGCTCGCAACAGACAGACAGTTTTGACCAGATTCACCGCACGCTGCGCCGCGACGCTTCCAACCAGGCGGCCGACGCGGTGCTTGCCCTGCTGAAGGACCGTTGACATGCAGATGGGGCTGGATTTCAACCTGGTCGAAGAGCTGGTGGCGGGTGTCGACGAGGTGGGCCGTGGCCCACTGTGCGGCGCCGTGGTCACCGCGGCGGTGATTCTCGATCCTCGCCGGCCGATCCTTGGCTTGAATGATTCGAAGAAACTCACCGAGGCCAAGCGCGATGCGCTGTTCGACGAGATCCGCGAGAAGGCGCTGAGCTTCTGCATTGCCCGGGCCGAGGTCGAGGAAATCGATCGTCTGAACATTCTCCAGGCCACCATGCTGGCCATGCAGCGTGCGGTCGAAGGGTTGCACATCACGCCGAAACTGGCGTTGATCGATGGCAACCGCTGCCCGAAGCTCGCGGTGCCGGCAGCACCAGTGGTCAAAGGTGATTCCCAGGTGCCGGCGATCGCGGCGGCTTCAATCCTGGCCAAGGTCACCCGTGACCGGGAGATGAGCGAGTTCGAGCTGGTCTACCCGGGGTACGGGATCGGCGGGCACAAGGGGTATCCGACCCCTGTGCACCTCGAGGCGCTGGCCCGCCTGGGGCCGACGCCTATCCATCGGCGTTCGTTCGCGCCGGTGCGGGCGGCGTGGGAGGCCCGCGAAGGGTTTTCCAACGCCTTGATCTGATCAGGGGCCCGTTCGCCGGCAAGCCGGCTCCAGGTGAGCGGGCCACGGTGTGGCCCGAAACCCATCGCCTTTTGCGCTACAATCCCGCCCTTGTCGTTCAGCTCTGCTACAGGATCTTCCATGTCGGTCTCCTTCGTTCACCTTCGCGTGCACTCCGAATTCTCCCTGGTCGATGGCCTGGTGCGGATCAAGCCGCTGGCCAAAGCCTTGGCCGGGATGAACATGCCGGCGGTGGCGATCACCGACCAGAGCAACATGTGCTCGCTGGTGAAGTTCTACAAGACCGCGATGGGCGCCGGGATCAAGCCGATCTGCGGCGCCGACTTGTGGCTGGCTGGAGCGGATCCCGAAGCGCCGTTGTCGCGCATCTGCTTCCTGGCCATGAACCCCAAGGGCTACCGCAATCTCACCGAGTTGATCTCGCGGGGTTGGACCGATGGCCAACGCAACGGCCTGGTGATCATCCAGCGCGACTGGATTGCCCCGGCCAGCGAGGGCTTGATCGCCCTGTCCGCAGGCAAGGAAGGCGATATCGGCATGGCCCTGTTGGCCGGTCGCCAGGCTGAAGCCGAAGTCCTGCTCGGCGACTGGATGGGCATGTTCCCGGATCGCTTCTACGTCGAGGTGCAACGCACCAACCGCGCCGGCGATGAAGAATACGTGCATGCCGCCGTTGCCCTGGCCGACAAGTTTGGCGCGCCGCTGGTGGCGACCAACGACGTGCGTTTCATCAAGCAGACGGATTTCGACGCCCACGAGACCCGCGTATGCATCGGCGAGGGCTGGACCCTCGACGACCCACGCCGCCCGCGTGGCTACAGCGACCAGCAGTACTTGAAATCGGCCGAGGAAATGGCCGAATTGTTCAGTGACCTGCCCGATGCCATCGCCAATACCGTGGAGATCGCCAAGCGCTGCAACATCACCGTGCAGCTGGGCAAGTACTTCCTTCCTGACTTCCCCACGCCCAACGGCATGGGCATCGACGATTATCTGCGGCATGTCTCCCACGAAGGCCTGGAAGAGCGCCTGGCCGTGCTGTGGCCGAAAGAGACCACACCTAACTACGAAGAGAAGCGGCAGGTCTACCTGGACCGCCTGAAGTTCGAGCTGGACATCATCATCCAGATGGGCTTCCCCGGTTACTTCCTGATCGTCATGGACTTCATCAAGTGGGCCAAGAACAACGACGTGCCTGTCGGGCCGGGCCGGGGGTCGGGTGCCGGTTCGCTGGTGGCCTACGTGCTGAAGATCACCGACCTCGATCCGCTTGCCTACGACCTGCTGTTCGAACGTTTTCTCAACCCTGAACGTATTTCCATGCCCGACTTCGACGTCGACTTCTGCATGGATGGCCGCGACCGGGTGATTGACTACGTGGCCGAGGCTTACGGGCGCAACGCGGTGAGCCAGATCATCACCTTCGGCACCATGGCCGCCAAGGCGGTGGTGCGTGACGTGGCCCGGGTGCAGGGTAAATCATATGGCCTGGCCGACCGCCTGTCGAAGATGATCCCCTTCGAAGTGGGCATGACCCTGGAGAAGGCCTACGAGCAGGAAGAGATCCTGCGCGACTTCCTCAAGAGTGATGAGGACGGCCGCGAGATCTGGGACATGGCCCTCAAGCTCGAGGGTGTCACCCGGGGTACCGGCAAGCACGCCGGTGGCGTGGTGATCGCGCCGACCAAGCTCACCGACTTCTCGCCGATCGCCTGTGATGAAGAGGGCGGCGGCCTGGTGACCCAGTTCGACAAGGATGACGTCGAGGCTGCGGGCCTGGTGAAGTTCGACTTCCTCGGCCTGCGTACGCTGACGATCATCAAGTGGGCGATGGAGATCATCAACCGCGAGCAGAAAAAGAAGGACCTGCCCGACGTCAATATCGACTTCATCCCCCTGGATGATCGCAAGACGTACGAGCTGCTGCAGAAGGCCGAGACCACGGCGGTGTTCCAGCTCGAATCCCGCGGCATGAAGGAGCTGATCAAGAAGCTCAAGCCGGACTGCCTGGAAGACCTTATCGCGCTGGTGGCACTGTTCCGCCCGGGCCCGCTGCAATCGGGCATGGTGGATGACTTCATCAACCGCAAGCACGGCCGCGCCGAGCTGGCCTACCCGCACTCGGACTACCAGTACGAGGGGCTCAAGCCAGTCCTGGCACCGACCTACGGCATCATCCTGTACCAGGAACAGGTGATGCAGATCGCCCAGGTGATGGCGGGCTACACGCTCGGTGGCGCGGATATGCTGCGTCGGGCAATGGGTAAGAAAAAGCCCGAGGAAATGGCCAAGCAGCGCGGCGGCTTCATTGAAGGTTGCGTAGCCAACAATATCGATGCGGACCTGGCCGGCAACATCTTCGACCTGGTGGAGAAATTCGCCGGTTACGGCTTCAACAAATCCCACTCCGCCGCCTACGGCCTGGTGTCGTACCAGACCGCCTGGCTGAAGACCCATTACCCGGCGCCATTCATGGCCGCGGTACTGTCGGCGGATATGCACAACACCGACAAGGTGGTGGTGCTGGTCGAAGAGGTGCGCAGCATGAAGCTGCGCCTCGACGCACCGGATGTGAACTTCTCCGACTTCAAGTTCACCGTCAATGACGACGGCCGTATCGTCTACGGTTTGGGAGCGATCAAGGGCGTGGGCGAGGGCCCGGTGGAGGCGATCGTCGAGGCGCGCGCGCAAGGCGGCCCGTTCAAGGACCTGTTCGACTTCTGCGAGCGCATCGACCTCAAGCGCGTCAACAAACGCACCCTCGATGCCTTGATCCGCAGTGGCGCGCTGGACCGTCTTGGCCCGCACTTCCATGACGAGATCAAGGCTTACCAGGCCAACATCGACCGTAACCGGGCGACCTTGCTGTCGGCGCTGGGCGAGGCCGTCAAGGCCGCCGAGCAGGCTGCCCATACCGCTGACAGTGGTCATGTCGACCTGTTCGGCGGGATGTTCGACGCCGCCGATGCGGATGTTTACGCCAACCACCGCAAGGTGCGCGAGTTGACGCTCAAGGAGCGCCTCAAGGGCGAGAAGGATACCCTCGGCCTGTACCTCACCGGTCATCCGATCGACGAATACGAGACCGAGATCCGCCGCTTCGCCCGCCAGCGCATCGTCGACCTCAAGCCTGCGCGCGACACCCAGACCATCGCCGGCATGATCATTGCCCTGCGGGTGATGAAGAACAAGAAGGGCGACAAGATGGGCTTCGTCACCCTCGACGACCGTTCCGGGCGCATCGAGGCCTCGCTGTTCGCCGACGCCTTCATGGCGGCCCAGGCCCTGCTGCAGACCGACGCCATGGTGGTGGTGGAAGGGGAGGTGAGCAACGACGACTTCTCTGGAGGCCTGCGTCTGCGGGTCAAGACGGTGATGACCATGGAGGATGCGCGCACCAAGCTGGCCGAGAGCCTGCGCCTGAAGATCAGCCACGAAGCGCTGAAGGGGGACCGCCTCAGCTGGCTGGGCGAGCTGATCACCCGCCACCGCGGTGGCTGCCCGATCACCCTGGAGTACACCGGCAGCGACGCCAAGGCCATGCTGCAGTTCGGCGACCAGTGGTCTATCGACCCGGCCGATGGCCTGATTCAGGCACTGCGTGACCAGTTCGGGCGTGAGAACGTCTTCCTGCAATACCGTTGAAACGACGCATTTTAATCTCGACCTTTATGCGCCCTATCCCTTAAGGTAGGGCGCCACACGGATCAACCGGCCGGCCGCCTGGCCGTAGACCCAAGACGGAAGCCTATGAACCCGAATTTCCTCGATTTCGAACAGCCGATTGCCGACCTGCAAGCCAAGATCGAAGAGCTGCGCCTGGTGGGTAACGACAACTCGCTGAACATCAGCGATGAAATTGCCCGTCTGCAGGACAAGAGCAGCACCCTGACCGAGAGCATCTTCGGCAACCTGACCAGCTGGCAGATCGCCCGCCTGGCCCGTCACCCGCGCCGCCCGTACACCCTCGACTACATCGAACACATCTTCACCGAGTTCGAAGAACTGCACGGCGACCGTCACTTCTCCGACGACGCCGCGATCGTCGGTGGCACCGCGCGCCTGAACGACAAGCCGGTCATGGTCATCGGTCACCAGAAGGGCCGTGAAGTGCGCGAGAAGGTACGCCGCAACTTCGGCATGCCGCGCCCTGAGGGTTATCGCAAGGCCTGCCGCCTGATGGAGATGGCCGAACGCTTCAAGATGCCGATCCTGACTTTCATCGACACGCCGGGCGCCTATCCGGGCATCGACGCCGAAGAGCGCAACCAGAGCGAAGCCATCGCCTGGAACCTGCGTGTGATGGCGCGCCTGAAAACGCCAATCATCGCCACCGTGATCGGTGAGGGTGGTTCCGGCGGCGCGCTGGCCATCGGTGTGTGCGACCAGCTGAACATGCTGCAGTACTCCACCTACTCGGTGATTTCGCCGGAAGGCTGCGCCTCGATCCTGTGGAAGACCGCGGACAAGGCCGCCGACGCGGCTGAAGCCATGGGCATCACCGCCGAGCGCCTGAAGAGCCTGAACATCGTCGACAAGGTCATCCAGGAGCCGCTGGGCGGCGCCCACCGTGACCCGGCGAAGATGGCGGCGAACGTTCGCACCGACCTGATCGAACAGCTGGACATGCTCGGCAAGCTCGACAACGACACGCTGCTCAAGCGCCGTTACGATCGCCTGATGAGCTACGGCGTCTGACTTTGAGGCCCATTCGCCGGCAAGCCGGCCCCTACAGGATTGCGTGGTCCCTGTAGGAGCCAGCTTGCCGGCGAACCGGGCGCAAGGCCAGTGAGGCACTGATGATCAACCTCACCCCCCAACTTTCCCCCTGGCTCACCGCCCCCGCCTGGTACGTCGCTTTCTCCGGCGGCCTGGACTCCACGGTCCTCCTGCACCTGCTTGCCGATTACGCCCGCTACCACCCAGCCCCGCCCTTGCGCGCCATCCATGTCCATCACGGCCTGCAAGCCGTCGCCGACGCCTGGCCCGATCACTGTAGAGCGGTGTGCACCGCCTTGGGTGTCGAACTCGACGTGATCCCTGTACAGGTCGCTTCCGGCGCCAGCCTCGAGCAGGCTGCGCGCAATGCTCGCTACGGCGCGTTCGAGCAGTTGCTCAAGCCGGGCGATGTGCTGTTCACCGGTCAGCACCGCGACGACCAGGCCGAGACTTTGCTTTTCCGCCTGTTGCGCGGCGCGGGCCTGCGTGGGCTGGCTGCCATGGCGCAACAGCGTACGCTGGGGCAGGGCAGGCTGGTGCGGCCGATGCTGGGGGTGTCGCGTCAACAGTTGCAGGCCCACGCCGACGCTCACGGTCTGGTTTGGGTCGATGACCCTTCCAACCGCGACACGGCCTTCGCCCGCAACTTCATCCGTAGAGAAGTGTTCCCACAGTTACGCGAGCGCTGGCCCCAGGCCGAGGCCAACCTGGCGCGCAGTGCCGAACACCTGGGTGAGGCATTGGGCCTGCTGGACGAACTGGCCGCCAGCGACTTGGCACTTGCCTGCGACAATGCGCCGCTACGCTGGTTAGGGCTGGACTCTCTGAGCCTCGAGGCGTTAGCGGCGCTGTCGCCCGCGCGCCGGCGAAATGCGCTGCAGTTCTGGCTCAGCCGACGTACCCGCCTGCCTGACAGCCGCCACTGGGCGGGTTGGAGCGATCTGCGCGAGGCCGCCCCCGATGCCTCTCCGATCTGGCGTCTGGCCGATGGCGAAGTGCACCGCAGTCATGGGCGGATCTGGTGGCTGAGTGGGGATTGGCTGGGCGTCGTCTTGACTGAGCAGCCATGGCTGGACGGCACACGGCCTCTGCTCCTGCCGGGCAATGGCTGCGTCCGCCTGGTGGCGGGCCCGGCTGGGGACGACTTGCGCATCCGCTACCGCCAGGGTGGCGAGGTCATGCAGGTGCCCGGTCGCGGTCGACGCGATCTCAAGCGCCTGCTCAACGAACTGCAGGTCCCGCACTTCGTGCGCCCGCGCCTGCCGCTGCTGTATCGGGGCGAGCAATTGCTGGCGGTGGCCAACCTGCCCGAACTGACGCAGGCCGATTGCCAGTTGCACTGGCAACCACCGACGAACGTGCAAGGTTTGAGCTGAAGGGTACATTCGGGTAGACTACCCTCCCTTCTTGATACAGCTTCTGTGGGTTGCGCAAAAACACAGGAGTTGCCGATTACCAAGCAGTTTTTTGCTGGGCTGATTCTTAAAATGACGAGCGAGCTCCATGCCGGGGACACCCCCGGTCTGTACAGACGCGGCAGTTGTTCGAGATGCACTGTGATTGACGCAGGTGATCGGGGGCTTCGGCCTTCCTTCGCTTTCTCCGGCGGCCCATGCCGCCTTAACGCAGACTTCTAGGGTTTTTCATGACGCGCTACATATTCGTCACGGGCGGTGTTGTTTCTTCATTGGGGAAAGGCATTGCCTCGGCTTCCCTGGCGGCCATCCTGGAAGCGCGGGGGCTCAAGGTCACCATGCTCAAGCTGGACCCGTACATCAACGTCGACCCGGGCACCATGAGCCCGTTCCAGCACGGTGAAGTGTTCGTCACCCACGACGGCGCCGAGACCGACCTCGACCTGGGCCACTACGAGCGGTTCATCCGCACCACGATGACCCAGAACAACAACTTCACCACCGGCCGCATCTACGAGCACGTGCTGCGTAAAGAGCGCCGTGGCGACTACCTGGGCGCGACCATCCAGGTCATCCCGCACATCACCGACGAAATCAAGCGCCGCATCATCAAGGGTGCCGGCGACGCCGACGTCGCGCTGGTCGAGATCGGCGGCACCGTGGGCGACATCGAGTCGCAACCGTTCCTCGAGGCCATCCGCCAACTGCGCGTCGAAGTCGGCTCCAAGCGCGCCATGCTGATGCACCTGACGCTGGTGCCGTACATCGCCACCGCTGGTGAAACCAAGACCAAACCGACTCAGCACTCGGTGAAGGAACTGCGTTCCATCGGCCTGCAGCCTGATGTGCTGATCTGCCGCTCCGACCACCCGGTCGATGCTTCGTCGCGTCGCAAGATCGCGCTGTTCACCAACGTCGAAGAGCGTGCGGTGATTTCGCTGGAAGATGTCGACACCATCTACAAGATTCCTGGCGTGTTGCACGCGCAAGGCCTGGACGATTTCGTCGTCGAGCGCTTCGGCCTGCAATGCAACAGCGCCGACCTGTCCGAGTGGGACAAGGTTGTCGACGCCAAGCTCAACCCTGAGCAGGAAGTGACCATCGCCATGGTCGGCAAGTACATGGAGCTGCTGGATGCGTACAAGTCGCTGATCGAAGCGATGAGCCATGCCGGCATCACCAACCGTACCAAGGTCAACCTGCGCTACATCGACTCCGAAGACATCGAGAACCAGGGCACCAGCCTGCTGGAAGGCGCCGACGCCATCCTGGTTCCGGGCGGTTTCGGCCTGCGCGGCGTGGAAGGCAAGATCACCGCGGTGCAATACGCCCGTGAGAACAAGGTCCCGTACCTGGGTATCTGCCTGGGCATGCAGGTGGCCGTGATCGAGTTCGCCCGCAACGTGATGGGCTGGAAAGACGCCAACTCGACTGAATTCGATCGCAACAGCGGCCACCCGGTCGTCGGTCTGATCACCGAGTGGGCCGACGCCACCGGCGCGGTCGAGACCCGTACCGAAGCCTCCGACCTGGGCGGCACCATGCGCCTGGGCGCGCAGGACTGCCAGATCGTTGCCGGCTCCAAGGTCCACGACTGCTACGGCAAGGACGTGATCACCGAGCGTCACCGTCACCGCTACGAAGTCAACAACAACCTGCTGCCGCAGTTGATCGACGCCGGCCTGGTGGTTTCCGGCCGTTCCGAGGACGGTGCGCTGGTCGAAGTGGTCGAGTCCAAGGACCACCCATGGTTCGTCGCCTGCCAGTTCCACCCGGAGTTCACCTCCACGCCACGTGACGGCCACCCGCTGTTCAGCGGTTTCGTCAAGGCTGCCCTGGCACAGAAGAACAAGGCCTGATCCATGACTCAGAAGATCATTCGCGTCGGTAACATCGAGATCGCCAACGACAAGCCGTTCGTCCTGTTCGGCGGCATGAACGTCCTGGAATCCCGTGATCTGGCCCTGAAGGTCTGCGAGGAGTACGTGCGGGTAACCGAAAAACTCGGTATCCCGTACGTGTTCAAGGCCAGCTTCGACAAGGCCAACCGTTCGTCGGTCAACTCGTACCGTGGCCCAGGCATGGAAGAAGGCCTGAAGATCTTCGAGGAGATCAAGCGCACCTTCAACGTGCCGGTGATCACCGACGTGCACGAGCCCTACCAGTGCGAACCGGTCGCTCAAGTGTGCGACATCATTCAGCTGCCGGCCTTCCTGTCGCGCCAGACCGACCTGGTCGTGGCGATGGCCAAGACCGGCGCTGTGATCAACATCAAGAAGGCGCAGTTCCTGGCGCCCCACGAGATGAAGCACATCCTCGCCAAGTGCGTCGAAGCCGGCAACGACCAACTCATCCTGTGTGAGCGTGGTTCGAGCTTCGGTTACAACAACCTGGTCGTGGACATGCTTGGCTTCGGCATCATGAAGCAGTTCGAGTACCCGGTGTTCTTCGATGTGACCCACTCGTTGCAGACGCCGGGTGGTCGTGCCGATTCCGCCGGCGGGCGCCGCGCCCAGGTCACGGATCTCGCCAAGGCTGGCATGAGCCAGGGCCTGGCGGGTCTGTTCCTCGAAGCCCACCCGGACCCGGACAACGCCAAGTGCGACGGTCCATGCGCGCTGCGCCTGGACAAGCTGGAGCCGTTCCTGGCGCAGCTGAAGCAACTGGACGACCTGGTGAAAAGTTTTCCGACGGTAGAAACCGCGTAAAGCTCATTTCTCGGGTAAAGTACCGCCCGTTCCACCCCTGACCTTTCGGTCAGGGGCTCCCTTCGCCAGGCCTGCCCGTGCCATGTCGCCTGGTGAACGGCAAGAATTCCCAAAAGCTGCGTTGTTTTCGTCAATTCTGGAGTGCTTACAACAATGGCAAAAATCGTCGACATCAAAGGTCGTGAAGTTCTCGATTCGCGTGGCAACCCCACCGTGGAAGCCGATGTACTGCTCGACAACGGCATCATCGGCAGCGCTTGCGCGCCGTCGGGTGCTTCCACTGGCTCGCGCGAAGCGCTGGAGCTGCGTGATGGCGACAAGAGCCGTTACCTGGGCAAGGGCGTTCTGAAGGCCGTCGCCAACATCAACGGCCCGATCCGCGACCTGTTGCTGGGCAAGGACCCGGCTGACCAGAAAGCCCTGGACCGCGCCATGATCGAGCTGGACGGTACCGAGAACAAGGCCAAGCTGGGCGCCAACGCCATCCTGGCCGTGTCGCTGGCCGCCGCCAAGGCCGCCGCCCAGGACCTGGACCTGCCACTGTACGCCCACATCGCCAACCTGAACGGCACCCCGGGCCAGTACTCGATGCCGGTTCCGATGATGAACATCATCAACGGCGGCGAACACGCCGACAATAATGTCGACATCCAGGAGTTCATGGTCCAGCCGGTTGGCGCCAAGACCTTCTCCGACGGCCTGCGCATGGGCACCGAGATCTTCCACCACCTCAAAGCCGTGCTCAAGGCCCGTGGCCTGAACACTGCCGTCGGTGACGAAGGTGGCTTCGCCCCGAACCTGGCCTCCAACGAAGACGCCCTGGGCGCCATCGCCGAAGCCGTCGAGAAAGCCGGCTACAAGCTGGGCACCGACGTTACCCTGGCCCTGGACTGCGCAGCTTCCGAGTTCTACGAAGACGGTAAGTACAACCTGTCCGGCGAAGGCAAGTCGTTCGACGCCGAAGGTTTTGCCGACTACCTGAAGGGCCTGACCGAGCGCTTCCCGATCATTTCGATCGAAGACGGCCTGGACGAGTCCGACTGGGCAGGCTGGAAGATCCTGACCGACAAGATTGGCGAGAAGGTGCAGCTGGTAGGCGACGACCTGTTCGTCACCAACACCAAGATCCTGAAAGAAGGCATCGAGAAAGGCATCGGCAACTCGATCCTGATCAAGTTCAACCAGATCGGCTCGCTGACCGAGACCCTGGAAGCCATCCAGATGGCCAAGGCCGCCGGCTACACCGCGGTGATCTCGCACCGTTCCGGTGAAACCGAGGACTCGACCATCGCTGACCTGGCCGTAGGTACCGCTGCCGGCCAGATCAAGACCGGCTCGCTGTGCCGTTCCGATCGCGTCAGCAAGTACAACCAACTGCTGCGCATCGAAGAGCAACTGGGCGCCAAGGCCGTATATCGCGGTCGTGCCGAGTTTCGCGGCTGAGCAAGAGATGGTAAAAAGGCAGCAGCCGGGGCCGGCTGAACGTTCGTTCTGATCGTTCGGTCGTCTCCAACGGGTTTCTGTCGACGAAGCCTGGCCTCGGCCAGGCTTCGTGCTATCGGAAGCTCGCTGCGGCGGCCTTTTCTACCCTGGATATCTTCATGCGCAGTCCCTATTGGTTGTTCCTCGTCCTGCTCCTGCTGCTCGGCGGCCTGCAATATCGCCTCTGGGTGGGTAATGGCAGCCTGGCGCAAGTGACCGAACTCAAGCAGCAGATCGCCGACCAGCATGCGGAGAACGAACGGCTGCTGGAGCGGAATCGCGTGCTTGACGCTGAAGTCCTGGAGTTGAAGAAAGGTATGGAGACCGTGGAAGAACGGGCTCGTCATGAACTGGGGATGGTCAAGGAGGGTGAAACCCTCTACCAGCTGCCGCAGAAATGACCACCGTACTGCCGGCCTTCTGGGCCGTGATTCCCGCCGCAGGCGTTGGTGCCCGCATGGCTGCCGACCGCCCCAAGCAGTATCTGCAACTGGGCGGGCAGACGATTCTCGAGCATAGCCTCGACTGTTTCCTCGACCATCCCGCGCTCAAGGGCGTGGTGGTCAGCATTGCCGAAGATGATCCGTACTGGCCCGGCCTGCGCTGTGCCAGCGATCCGCGTATCCAACGTGCGCCGGGTGGTCGCGAGCGGGCCGACTCGGTGCTCAATGCCCTGTTGCTGCTGCACGCCCAGGGGGCGTCGGATGATGACTGGGTGCTGGTGCACGATGCGGCGCGCCCCAATCTGGCACGTAGCGATCTGGACAAGTTGCTATCCGAGCTTGCTGATGATCCTGTAGGCGGATTACTGGCGGTGCCCGCGCGGGACACGCTCAAGCGTGCCGGCGCCGATGGCCGGGTCAGCGCGACAGTGGACCGCAGCACTGTCTGGCAGGCCTACACGCCACAGATGTTCCGCCTCGGTATGCTGCACCGGGCCTTGGCCGAATGCCTGGTCTCCGATGTGGCGGTCACCGACGAATCTTCCGCCATCGAATGGGCCGGCCATGCGCCGCGCCTGGTCGAAGGGCGTAGCGACAACATCAAGGTGACCCGGCCAGAAGACCTGGAGTGGTTGCGCCAGCGTTGGGCCGGGCGCCGTTGAGCGGCAATCTGGCACCGTACCTGTAGGAGCGGCTTAAGCCGCGATGCAGGCAACACGGTGCCTGGCACCCACCTCGCGGGTGATCGCGGCTTAAGCCGCTCCTACAGGGGGCGTGGTGCGATATTCAGGTAATTGCGCCAACCCTACCTTCAAGTGATCCACCAGCCTGCGCACCTTCGGCGACAGGTGCCGCTGCTGCGGATACAACGCCCATACCGCCGTGTTCGGGGGCTGGTGCCCCGCCAGCAATGACACCAACGCGCCCGTGTTCAGATGCTCGAGCACGTAATAGTCCGGCAACTGGCACAACCCCATCCCCTGCAACGCCGCATCCAGCACCGCCTGGCCACTGTTGCAACGCCAGTTGCCCTGTACCCGCTGGCTGATCTCGCGACCATCCTGCTGCAGCGCCCACAGGTCGGAGCTGCCGATCAGGCAGTTGTGCCGTGCCAGCTCCGACAGGCTGTGGGGCCGCCCGTAGCGCTCCAGATAAGCCGGCGAAGCACACAGGTACATGCGCCGCGGCGCCAGGCGCGTCGCCACCAGCCGAGAATCCTGCAGGCGACCCAGGCGGATGGCCAGGTCCATGCCTTCGTGGAGCAGGTCCAGGGTGCGGTTGCTCAGCTCCACCTCGACCCGCAACTGGGGGTACAGCGCCATGAAGCGCGTCACCAGCGGCACGATGAAGCGCTCGCCATAGGCCACGGCGCAAGTCATGCGCAGCAGCCCCTTGGGTTCACTGGCCAGGTCGCCCATGGCGCGCAGCGCTTCCTCACGGCCATCCTGCAGGCGCTGGCAATGCTGCAGGAAGGTCTGCCCAGCCTCGCTCAGGGTTACCCGCCGTGTGCTGCGGTACAACAGGCGGGTCTGCAGTCGCTCTTCCAGGCGTGCGATCTGCCGGCTGATATGCGACGAGGAGACGCCCAGGCGCTCGGCGGCCGCAGTGAACTGGCCCGACTCGGCCACGGCGACGAATTCGTCGATGCCTTCCCAGCGGCTGCTCATTGATTATCCCTATATGGCAATAATGTTTTGTGAGTGGCCGGATTATTCATCAAATCAAGGTGAATTACACTGCGAGACACTAAACGACACTCTGTCTGGAGACCTTTGATGATCAAGTCCCGCGCCGCTGTAGCCTTCGAGGCCAAGAAACCCCTGGAAATCGTCGAAGTGGACGTGGCCATGCCCAAGGCTGGCGAGGTGCTACTGCGCGTCGTGGCCTCCGGCGTATGCCACACCGACGCCTACACCCTCTCCGGTGCCGACCCGGAAGGCATCTTCCCGTCGATCCTCGGCCATGAGGGCGGGGCGATCGTCGAGGCGATCGGCGAGGGCGTGACTTCGGTGGCGGTCGGCGATCACGTGATCCCGCTGTACACCCCGGAATGCGGCCAGTGCAAATTCTGCCGCTCCGGCAAGACCAACCTGTGCCAGGCCATCCGCGCCACTCAAGGCAAGGGCCTGATGCCCGACGGCACCACCCGTTTCAGCTACAAGGGCCAGCAACTGTTCCACTACATGGGGACCTCGACCTTCTCCGAGTACACCGTGCTGCCGGAAATCTCCGTGGCCAAGATCCAGAAGGAAGCACCGCTGGAGAAGGTCTGCCTGCTCGGTTGCGGCGTGACCACCGGTATCGGCGCGGTGCTCAACACCGCCAAGGTCAAGCCGGGTGACACCGTGGCTATCTTCGGTCTGGGTGGCATCGGCCTGTCGGCGGTGATCGGCGCGGTCAAGGCCAAAGCCTCTCGTATCATCGCCATCGACATCAACCCGGCCAAGTTCGAGATCGCCCGCCAGTTGGGCGCCACCGACTGCATCAACCCGAAGGACTACGACCGCCCGATCCAGGAAGTCATCGTCGACCTCACCGACGGGGGCGTGGACTTCTCCTTCGAGTGCATCGGCAACGTGCAACTGATGCGCGCGGCGCTGGAGTGCTGCCACAAGGGCTGGGGCGAGTCGGTGATCATCGGCGTGGCCGGTGCCGGCCAGGAAATCGCTACCCGTCCGTTCCAGCTGGTCACCGGTCGTGTCTGGCGCGGTTCGGCCTTCGGTGGCGTGCGTGGCCGCAGCGAGCTGCCCAGCTACGTCGAGATGTCCGAGAAGGGCGAGATCCCGCTGGACACCTTCATCACCCACACCATGGGCCTGGAAGACATCAACAAGGCCTTCGACCTGATGCACGAAGGCAAGAGCATCCGCAGCGTGATCCACTTCTGAGGCCCTTGCCATGACGCTGGAAAACATCTCTTGCCAGAAAAGCTTCGGCGGCTGGCACAAGCGTTACCGGCACACCTCCAAGGTGCTGGGCTGCGACATGGTGTTCGCCGTCTACCTGCCGCCCCAGGCGGAGCAGGGCGAGCAGTTGCCGGTGCTGTACTGGCTCAGCGGCCTGACCTGCACCGACGAGAACTTCATGCAGAAGGCCGGCGCCCAGCGCCTGGCCGCGGAGCTTGGGCTGATCATCGTCGCCCCGGACACCAGCCCGCGTGGCGAGCAGGTGCCGGGTGATCCGGACGGCGCCTGGGATTTCGGCCTGGGTGCCGGGTTCTACCTCAACGCTACCCAGCAGCCCTGGGCGCAGCACTACCGCATGCACGACTATCTGGTGCATGAGTTGCCGGCGCTGATCGAGGCGCACTTTCCAGCGTCCGACCGGCGCAGCATCAGCGGTCACTCCATGGGCGGGCATGGCGCGCTGGTTTGCGCCTTGCGCAATCCGGGGCGTTATCGTTCGGTGTCGGCGTTCTCGCCGATCAGCAACCCAATGGATTGCCCGTGGGGCGAGAAGGCGTTTTCTCGTTACCTGGGTGAAGACCGCTCGCGCTGGCGCGAGTGGGATGCCAGTGTGCTGCTGGCCGAGGCCGGTGAATGTCCTCCGCTGTTGGTGGATCAGGGGGATCGTGACGACTTCCTGGAAAAACAGCTCAAACCACAGGCGCTGGAACAGGCGGCGCGCAAGGGTGGGCATCGGCTGACCCTGCGCCTGCAGCCGGGCTACGACCACAGCTACTACTTCATCGCCAGCTTCATCGATGAGCACCTGCGTCATCATGCGGTGGCGTTGGGCAGGGTGTAGCCCAACGCAGAGGCGTGCCAGGGCCCCATAGGAGCCAGCCTTGCTGGCGAAGTCGGCGACGCGGTGGCTGGCACCGGCTCTGCCGGTGTTCGCCGGCAAGGCCGGCTCCTACGGGGTTCAGTCGTCATCGACAGCCCCAAACACATCCGCCCAAGCCCCTGCAAAGCAGGTAGAATCACGCCCTGACTCAATCAGGGCGTTTTTCTATGCGTATTGGCCACGGCTACGATGTCCACCGTTTCTGCGACGGTGATTTCATTACCCTGGGTGGGGTGCGTATCCCCCACAAATACGGCCTGCTGGCCCATTCCGACGGCGACGTGCTGCTGCACGCCCTGAGCGACGCCCTGCTCGGTGCCGCAGCGCTGGGCGACATTGGCAAGCATTTCCCCGACACCGACCCGCAGTTCAAAGGCGCCGACAGCCGTGCGCTGTTGCGTCATGTGGTCGGCATCGTCCGCGACAAGGGCTGGAAGGTTGGTAATGTCGACGCCACCATCGTCGCCCAGGCGCCGAAAATGGCCCCGCATATCGAAACCATGCGCCAGCAGATCGCCGCCGACCTGCAGGTCGAACTCGATCAGGTCAACGTCAAGGCCACCACCGAAGAGAAGCTGGGCTTCACCGGTCGCGAGGAGGGCATCGCCGTGCATGCAGTCGCCCTGTTGCTGCCAGCATGACTGAACTGGAACTGCTGGGGCCGCGCGCCTCGGGCGAGGCGTTGGGCACCGCCGTGCTCAAGGCGGTCGCCGAAGATTTTCAGGTCGATGAAGTCCTCGACATTCCGCTGTCCGGCCAGGGCGAGCACCTGTGGTTGTGGGTCGAGAAGCGCGACCTCAACACCGAGGAAGCCGCCCGCCGCCTGGCCCGAGCCGCCGGTGTGCCGGTGCGCTCGATCAGCTATGCCGGCCTGAAGGATCGCCAGGCCCTGACCCGGCAGTGGTTCAGCCTGCATCTGCCTGGCAAGGCCGACCCGGACTTGTCCCGCGCCGAGGACGAAACCTTGCGCGTGCTCAAGCAGGTGCGCCACCAGCGCAAGCTGCAACGCGGCGCGCACTCGGCCAACGGCTTCACCCTGCGCCTGACCGGCTTGCAAGCCGACCACCCGGCGCTCGACGCCCGTCTTGAACAGCTCAAGCAGTACGGTGTGCCCAACTACTTCGGCACCCAGCGCTTCGGCCACGGTGGCGGCAATGTCCACGATGCCCAGGATTGGGCGGCGCGCCAGGCGCTGCCGGAGCAACGCAATGTCCGCTCGCGGTTGCTATCCGCTGCGC
Source organism: Pseudomonas entomophila (assembly GCF_023277925.1). Classification (NCBI taxonomy): domain Bacteria; kingdom Pseudomonadati; phylum Pseudomonadota; class Gammaproteobacteria; order Pseudomonadales; family Pseudomonadaceae; genus Pseudomonas; species Pseudomonas entomophila. Next base: position 2,961,820 of record NZ_CP063832.1, on the reverse strand, counting down.
GCAGCTACCTGTTCAACCAGGTGCTGGCAGCGCGTGTCGCCGATGGCACCTGGCAGCGTGCCCAGGTCGGCGACCTGCTGGCCTTTACCGACAGCCGCAGCTTCTTCGCGGCGGGGGAGGCCGAGTGCAGCGATCCGCGCCTGGCGATCCTCGACCTGCACCCCACCGGCCCGCTGTGGGGCGAAGGGGCGTCGCCTGGTGGCGGCACGCCGCAGGCGCTCGAGTCCGAAGTCGGCGCCCGGCACCCACAACTGTGCCAATGGCTGGCGCGAGCGGGCATGGATCACGAACGGCGTATCCTACGGCTCCCTATTGGGCGGCTGACGTGGCATTATCCCGAGCCTGATATCCTGCAACTGGAATTCGTCCTTCCGGCCGGATGCTTCGCCACCGTGGTGGTGCGCGAACTCGTCGATCTGGTGCCGGCAGGGCAGACGGACAGCTCATGCGTATTCTGATTTCGAATGACGACGGTGTTACCGCACCTGGCATCGCCGCGCTGCACGCAGCACTGGCGGACCATGCCGAGTGCGTGGTGATTGCCCCGGATCAAGACAAGAGCGGTGCCGGCAGCTCGCTGACGCTGGACCGGCCGCTGCATCCGCAGACATTGGCCAACGGTTTCATCAGCCTCAACGGCACGCCGACCGACTGTGTGCACCTGGGGCTCAACGGCCTGCTCGAGCACACCCCCGACATGGTGGTGTCAGGCATTAACCTGGGCGCCAACCTGGGCGACGACGTGCTGTATTCCGGCACGGTTGCCGCCGCGCTGGAAGGCCGCTTCCTCGGTGGTACTTCACTGGCGTTCTCGTTGCTCTCGCGCCTGCCGGACAACCTGCCCACCGCTGCCTACATCGCCCGCCGGCTGGTCGAGGCGCAATCGCGCCTGGAACTGCCGCCGCGCACGGTGCTGAACATCAACATCCCCAACCTGCCGCTGGAGCATATCCGTGGCATCCAGCTCACCCGCCTGGGCCATCGCGCACGCGCTGCGGCACCGACCAAGGTGGTCAATCCACGGGGCAAGGAAGGCTACTGGATCGCCGTGGCCGGCGATGCCGAGGATGGCGGGCCGGGTACCGATTTCCACGCAGTGATGCAGGGCTATGTCTCGATCACACCGTTGCAGCTGGATCGCACCTTCAACGATGCTTTCGAGCGTTTCGACGGCTGGCTGGAGGGCGTGCTCTGATGCGCGAACAGGACGATCTGATGCGCCGTGGAATTGGCATGACCTCCCAGCGCACGCGGGAACGATTGATCCAGCGCCTGTATGAAGAGGGCGTATCGAACGCCAAGGTGCTGGAGGTGATTCGCAAAACGCCGCGTCACCTGTTCGTTGACGAGGCCCTGGCGCATCGCGCCTACGAAGACACTGCGCTACCGATCGGCCATAACCAGACAATCTCGCAGCCCTTCATGGTCGCCCACATGAGCGAGCTGTTGCTCGAGGCGGGCCCTCTGGACAAGGTGCTGGAGATCGGCACCGGCTCCGGCTACCAGACCGCGATCCTCGCGCAACTGGTGGAGCGAGTGTTCTCGGTGGAACGCATCAAGGTCCTCCAGGACCGTGCCAAGGAGCGCTTGGTGGAGCTCAACCTGCGCAACGTGGTGTTCCGCTGGGGCGATGGTTGCGAAGGCTGGCCGGCGCTGGCGCCCTACAACGGCATCATCGTCACCGCGGTGGCGCCGGAAGTCCCCCAGGCGCTGCTGGACCAGCTGGCCCCGGGCGGGCGCATGGTGATTCCGGTCGGGCCGGCAGGGGAAACCCAGCAACTGATGCTGATCGTCCGGGAAGAGCAGGGGTTTTCTCGGCGCGTGCTGGGCGCGGTGCGCTTCGTGCCGTTGCTCAACGGCCCTTTGGCCTGAGCGCGCCGCGGGAATATTTACGCCGCCAGCGAATTCCTGCGCCTGGCTCCGGTCTATCTCGCGTGGCGTCAGTCGGGTGTCGTGTTCAAACCGGGGCCCCCAAGCATGGCGGCTCGGTTATAATTGCAACAATATTGCATTTCATTTTTTCGTTAAACGGCACCATGAGGGGAGCGCGGGTGGGTCACACAGTCATTCGGCAGCGCAAGGATCGATCGGGTTTGAAGCTTCTGGTGATTGCGTTGGCCATGGGGACCCTGTTGGCTGGCTGCTCCAGCACCGGATCGAGCGGCGCGCGCGTGGTCGACCGCAACAATGCACCACCCAAGCGTGCGGCCGTGACCTCGGGGCAATACATCGTCAAGCCGGGTGACACCCTGTTCTCCATTGCCTTCCGTTATGGCTGGGACTACAAGGAGCTCGCGGCGCGCAACAATATCCCCGCCCCGTACACCATCCGCCCCGGTCAGCCGATCCGCTTCAGCAGCGCCTCGGGGGGCTCCACCACCGTGGTGACCAGCCCATCGTCGTCAAGCAGGACCACGGTCATTCGCCGCCCGGTCACCACCACCGCGCCGCCCGCCAATAATGAAAAATCCACGACCACGCCGCCATCAACCGCCTCGCAAACGGTTGCTCAGGTGCCCGCCGCAGAGCGTGCCGTGGGCGGTTGGACGTGGCCGGCCAACGGCGTGCTGATTGGAAAATTCGCTTCAAACGGTAGTTTGAATAAAGGCATTGATATCGCCGGTGATTTGGGACAGCCTGTTTTTGCTGCGTCTGATGGTGCGGTGGTTTACGCCGGCAGTGGCTTGAGGGGCTACGGCGAACTGGTCATCATCAAGCACAGTGATACCTACGTCAGTGCCTACGGTCACAACCGCAGGCTTTTGGTTCGGGAGGGGCAGCAGGTCAAGGCAGGGCAGACGATCGCAGAAATGGGATCCACGGGCACTGATCGGGTGAAGCTGCATTTCGAGATTCGCCGCCAGGGCAAACCCGTCGATCCTCTCCAGTTCCTGCCACGCCGTTGATCATTGTCCCGGCCTGTTCCTTGGATGTAGAGGGGACAGGCTCCAGCGCTACCAAGGAAAGGTGACGCTCGAGTCTGAGTTCGAACTCAGCAAAGGACTATAACAATGGCTCTCAGTAAAGAAGTGCCGGAGTTTGACATCGACGATGATCTGCTTCTGATGGAGACAGGCATCGTTTTGGAAACGGATGTGGTGTCAGACGAACCTGCTGTACCGTCGGTTCGGACCAAGTCGAAACAAGGCGCAACGCTCAAGCAGCACAAGTACATCGATTACAGTCGGGCGCTCGATGCGACCCAGCTGTACCTCAACGAAATTGGCTTCTCGCCTCTGCTTTCGCCGGAGGAAGAGGTGCATTTCGCGCGCCTGTCGCAAAAAGGCGACCCCGCGGGTCGCAAGCGCATGATCGAGAGCAACCTGCGCCTGGTGGTCAAGATCGCTCGCCGCTACGTCAATCGTGGCCTGTCGCTGCTCGACCTGATCGAGGAGGGCAATCTGGGCCTGATCCGTGCGGTGGAGAAGTTCGACCCCGAGCGTGGCTTCCGTTTCTCGACCTACGCCACTTGGTGGATCCGCCAGACCATCGAGCGGGCGATCATGAACCAGACCCGCACGATCCGCCTGCCCATCCATGTGGTCAAGGAACTCAACGTCTATCTACGCGCTGCTCGCGAGCTGACGCAGAAGCTCGATCACGAGCCGTCCCCTGAAGAAATCGCCAGCCTGCTGGAGAAGCCGGTTGCCGAGGTCAAGCGCATGCTCGGGCTCAACGAGCGGGTGTCTTCGGTAGATGTCTCGCTTGGGCCAGACTCCGACAAGACGCTGCTGGACACGCTCACCGATGACCGCCCCACCGACCCTTGCGAACTGCTGCAGGACGACGATCTTTCACAAAGCATTGATCAGTGGCTGGGTGAGTTGACCGACAAGCAGCGTGAAGTCGTGGTGCGACGCTTCGGGTTGCGTGGTCATGAAAGCAGCACTTTGGAAGATGTGGGGCTGGAAATCGGCCTGACCCGTGAGCGGGTGCGGCAGATCCAGGTCGAGGGGCTCAAGCGCTTGCGCGAGATCCTCGAGAAGAACGGCCTGTCGAGTGAGTCGCTGTTCCAATAGCGGTTGACGCGGCAAGCAGAACGCCCCGATGACCTCGGGGCGTTTTCGTTGATGCGATTGAAATGTTTCCTTGGCTAGCGCTGTTACTTTGCGTGTAAGTATTCGCTTACATGCTTTGTAAGTGATCGCTGTAAGGATCAGTAAATCAAAGTCGTTTTCAATGATTTATTTTTTCTAACTTGTTGAAATATAAGGTTTTTATTTTCTTTGAAAGATGTGTCGATGGAAACGTCTTGAGAGATTTGCTGCTTGTCCGGCGCGCTGGAATCGCTAGTATTCGAACTGTGCCTACGGACTGGCACAGGCTTTCAAGGATGGAGGCCAAGGACATCGCGGGATGCGATTCATCAGGATGATGATCGGGACAAACAGGGACTACGGAAAAAATGTGGGCGGGTCAAACCGCCCCTTTTTTTTGCCCGCTGAAAATGAAAAAAGGCCCGTTTCGGGCCTTTTTCGCATCGGGACGCTATCAGCGTTCCAGGTCGGCAATCTTGCCAGTCTTGCCATCCCACTCTTCGGCGTCCGGCAGGGCGTCTTTCTTCTCGGTGATGTTCGGCCAGATCTCTGCCAGCTCGGCGTTCAGCTCAATGAAGTTCTCCATGCCGGCAGGCACTTCGTCTTCCGAGAAAATCGCCTGGGCCGGGCATTCAGGCTCGCACAGCGCGCAGTCGATGCACTCGTCCGGGTGAATGACCAGGAAGTTCGGGCCTTCGTAGAAGCAGTCCACCGGACAGACTTCCACGCAGTCGGTGTACTTGCATTTGATGCAGTTGTCGGTGACGACGAAGGTCATTTCTAGTTCTCTCCTCAGGCGACGGCAGCTTGCCCTTCCTTCCAGGGCAGCGCGGTTCACGGTTGTGGCTGCAGGCCAGGCTAATAACCTGCAGCGCTCGCAAACCGCGCCGGATTCTACCAGCTTGCGCGGTTGGCCGTTATAACAGGTTTTTTAGTTGATATAGCGTTTCGATAGCTTGGCGCGGCGTCATGTCGTCCAGGTCCAGCTTGCCCAGCTTCTCGATGGCCGGGTGTGGCAGGCTGGCGAACAGGTCGCTCTGGTGCGGCACGTCAGGCTCGCCTTTGCTCTTGCTGGCAATCGGCGTTTCATGGGGCAGGCTGGTGGTCTCCAGCCGGCCGAGGTGCTCGCGGGCACGCTGGATCACCACCGCCGGTACGCCGGCCAGCTGAGCGACGGCCAGGCCGTAGCTTTGGCTGGCCGGCCCAGGCAGCACATGGTGCAGGAAGACAATGCGCTCGTTGTGTTCGGTGGCGTTCAGGTGCACGTTCGCCACCAGCGGTTCACTCTCCGGCAGCACGGTCAGCTCGAAATAGTGGGTGGCGAACAGCGTATAGGCGCGCAGCTGGGCCAGGCGCTCGGCGGCGGCCCAGGCCAACGACAGGCCGTCGAAGGTGCTGGTGCCGCGGCCGACTTCGTCCATCAGCACCAGGCTGCGGTCGGTGGCGTTGTGCAGGATGTTGGCGGTCTCGCTCATCTCGACCATGAAGGTCGAACGCCCGCCGGCCAGGTCGTCGCTGGAGCCGATACGGGTGAAGATGCGGTCGACCAACGATAGCTCGCAGCGGGCGGCCGGCACGAAGCTGCCGATATGGGCCATTAGCACGATCAGTGCGGTCTGGCGCATGTAGGTCGATTTACCGCCCATGTTCGGGCCGGTGATGATCAGCATGCGGGTGCTGTTGTCCAGGCCCAGGTCGTTGGCCACGAACGGTGTGGTCAGCACCTGCTCGACCACCGGGTGGCGGCCTTGCTCGATACGCAGGCAAGGCTCGTCGACGAAGCTTGGGCAGTTCAGGTCGAGGTTGAGTGCGCGCTCGGCCAGGTTGCTCAGCACGTCCAGCTCGGCCAGGGCTGCGGCGCTGTCCTGCAGCGGTGCCAGGTGGCCGATCAGGGTCTCGAGCAGCGCATCGTAGAGCATCTTCTCGCGGGCCAAGGCGCGGCTCTTGGCCGACAGTGCCTTGTCCTCGAAGGCTTTGAGCTCCGGGGTGATGAAGCGCTCGGCGCCCTTGAGTGTCTGGCGGCGGATGTAGTCGCCGGGCGCCTGTTCAGCTTGCTTGGTCGGCAGCTCGATGTAGTAGCCATGCACGCGGTTGTAGCCGACCTTGAGGTTGGCCAGGCCCGTGCGGGCTTTCTCGCGAGCCTCCAGGTCGATGAGGAACTGGCCGGCGTTCTCGCTCATGGCCAGCAGTTCGTCGAGCTCGCTGTCGTAGCCGGTCTTGAGCACGCCGCCATCGCGGATCACCGCCGGCGGGTTATCGATGATCGCCCGCTCCAGCAGCCCGGCCAGTTCAGGGTAGGTGCCGGTGATGGCGGCCAGGCGCGCCAGATGCGGCGCTTCCAGCTCGGCCATGGCGTTCTGCAGTTCAGGCAGGGCGCCCAGGGCATCGCGCAGGCGCGCCAGGTCGCGTGGGCGCGCGTTACGCAGGCCGATACGCGCGAGGATGCGCTCGATGTCGCCGATCTCCTTGAGCTGCGGTTGCAGCTTTTCGAAGCGGTAGCCGTCGAGCAGACAGCGGATCGAGTCCTGGCGGGCCTTGAGCACTTTCAGGTCGCGCAGCGGGCGGTTCAGCCAGCGGGTCAGCAGACGGCTGGCCATGGCGGTCTGGCAGCGGTCGATGACCGACTGCAGGGTATTGTCGCGACCGCCGGCCAGGTTTATGTCCAGTTCCAGGTTGCGGCGGCTGGCGGCGTCGAGGATGACCGTGTCGTCCATGCGCTCGTGGCGCAGGCTGCGCAGGTGGGGCAGGGCGGTGCGTTGGGTCTCCTTCGCGTACCCCAGCAGGCAGCCGGCGGCGCCAATGGCCAGCGTGAGCTTGTCGCAACCAAAGCCCTTGAGATCCTGCGTGGCGAACTGCTGGCACAGGCTCTTGCGCGCCGTGTCGCGGTCGAAGTCCCAGGGCGCGCGGCGGCGGGCGCCAGGGCGCTTCTCCGCAGGCAGCCCTTGCGGCCAGTCATCGGGGATCAGCAGCTCCACCGGGTTGATGCGTTCGAGTTCCGCGAGCAGGTTTTCCCAGCCCTTGATCTCCTGCACGGTGAAGTTGCCGCTGGTGATATCCAGCACCGCCAGGCCGAACAGGCGCTCGTCGCCCAGCAGGGCGGCGATCAGGTTGTCGCGGCGCTCGTCGAGCAAGGCCTCGTCGCTGATCGTACCTGGAGTGATGATGCGCACCACCTGGCGCTCCACCGGGCCCTTGCTGGTGGCCGGGTCGCCGATCTGCTCGCAGATCACCACCGACTCGCCGAGCTTGACCAGTTTGGCCAGGTAGCCTTCCAGCGAGTGGAACGGAATCCCGCACATGGGGATCGACTGGCCCGCCGACTGGCCGCGGGCAGTCAGGGTGATATCCAGCAGTTTCGCGGCCTTCTTCGCATCTTCGTAGAAGATCTCGTAGAAGTCGCCCATGCGGTAGAACATCAGCTGGTCCGGGTGCTGGTGCTTCAGCTTCCAGTACTGCTGCATCATCGGGGTGTGTGCGGAGAGATCAGACATTCAGGGCCTTACAGCGGGTGGTCTGGTGGCAAATTTCGAAACCGCTAATAGTACAGGCTTTTTGCACCCGGCGCAGAGCGGATGGGTGGGGCAAATCTGCGCAGGCTGGCAGGTGAGCGGTCCATACGGGTTCACGGCTGCAAGACGCCATTGCATTTCATGCGTCACGGCTGCATTATGCACGCTATGCAAAAACGCAACGTAGCCTCCGTACTCAGAGCATTGCTCGACCGCCACGGCCTGTCCCCGACAGAGCTGCACCGGCGCACGGGCGTCCCTCAATCCACCCTGTCGCGGATTCTCAGCGAGAAAATTGTCGACCCGTCGGACAAGCACGTGTCGAAAATCGCCGAGTATTTCGGCGTGAGCACCGACCAGTTGCGTGGCCGCGCCGAGCTGGGCGAGCCGCGTGAAGTGGCACCGCTCACGCCTGCACACGCGGCTCTAAGCGATATCAGCCTGTGGGACGATGAAACACCCGTCGAGGACGACGAGGTGTCCGTTCCTTTTCTTCGTGAGGTCGAATTGGCAGCAGGATCAGGAAGATTCGTCATCGAGGAGAGCGAGAACGCCCGTTTGCGCTTCGGTAAGCGCAGCTTGCGGCACAACGGCGTTCAGTTCGACCATGCCAAGTGCGTGACGGTGCGTGGCAACAGCATGTTGCCCGTGCTGCGCGATGGCGCCACGGTCGGGGTCAATACCGGCAAGTGCGCCATTGGTGACATCATCGATGGCGACCTCTATGCCATCAATCACAATGGCCAGCTACGGGTGAAACAGGTCTATCGCCTGCCTACTGGCATTCGCCTGCGCAGCTTCAACCGCGACGAGCATCCCGACGAAGACTACAGCTTCCAGCAGATGCAGGAAGAGCAGATCAGCCTGCTGGGCCATGTCTTCTGGTGGGGCATGTACGCCCGCTGACTCCACCCCCAGCCAACGAAAACCCGCCACGGCGGGTTTTTTTTCGCCTGCAGAAAAGCCCTACACGTTAGACGGGACAGAGCCTCCATGCATTTCAGCAAATCCAGGCGCATAAATATTTTACAAAATGCATTGACTGCATATGCATGAATGCATAACCTGTGTCTCAAGCCGGTCAGCAACCGGTTGTTACACAGGCAGCGATGAACAGGCCTCGACTGTTCAGAGGGTTGGCAACTGGCCCGGGTGTGCAGCGTAAAGCACCACGATCAGTTATCCGGCGGGCAGGCGGCCGCGGTCGGAGTCACCAATTTGAAGCGGAATCGCACGGCGTCACCAGACGTGGCCGGCGGTTCGACAACGCATTACTGAAAAGCCTGCAGGGCGGGCTTTTTGGAATGCCGAGGCAATGCGAGGGACAAGCGTCATCGCCGGCTTCATTCATACGGAATTCATCGTAACGGAGGTGAAATGGGTTTCGAAATCATCAATATGGGGGCAGCCCCCACAGGCGTCGGTGGCGACACGGTGCGCACCGGCTTCGACAAGGTCAACCGCAATCTGGCACTGATCAAGGACCGCGCACTGCAGTCGAACTACTCGCCATTGGCGGGCCAGCTCTACCGTGAAGTGGGTGTGGCGGCGACACACAACATCACGTCCGGCTTCACGCTGCGAACGAATATACCCGCCGAGGATGGAGTCGCTCCCCTAGTAAGGCTCCATGGCTGTGTCAACGGCTACACCTCGCCCATCACCATCGATCTGAGCTGGTACTTCTACCTGGGCAAGGTCAACACCGCGGTGGCCCTGGTCAATACGTCGTCACAGAACATAGGGTCCCTGGCGACGGGGGCAGGGTTGAAGATTTCTGTTTTCGCCGAGAACGGCAAGGCGAATCTGTATTTCAGCTTGCCCATGGCCATCTACCTGCCGCGTTTGGCCGTGAGTTGTATCAATACTGGGGCCTTGTCCGTGGACAACGGCCTGGAGACAGGCTGGACCGTGGTCTTCGATGGTCCCGCGCCGGCCAGCAACCTGGTGCAGGCGCCATTTACCGTCGTCACCACCCTCAATACAGCCAACTGCAAGGTCGGCAACGACGGCACGATCAAGGTGGCCTGAATGCGCGCAATCATTACGCTGCTCAACGACGGCAGCACTCACGACATCACGCCTTCTGACGCCCGGCTGGCTTCGACACTGGTCAGTGAAGGCGTCTTCCGGGTGACCGGCAGCCTAGGCCTGGTTCCTTTCCCGCCCGTGAGCGTCGGCTGGGGCTACTCGCTCAGTCAGATGGACAGCAAGGCCGATGTGGCGGTTGAACATGATGAAGTCTCCGGCGACCTGCTGGTGACCGTGACCCGCGACGGCCAGCCCTACCAGCTGGTCAGCACGCTGATGCTGCATGTCCTGGCCGAGGATCTTCCCGTCGTGCCAATCATCCAGTCGATGGAGGGTTGAGCGTGGCTTTTTTTCAAGGAGACAGGACTTTGACAAGTGAACAACAGGCATTGCTCGACATGCCGCTCTGGCTGGTGATCGTCCTGGCGCTGCTGGGCGGTCTTTCCGGCGAGATGTGGCGGGCCGACAAGGCCGGCGCGCGGGGCTGGGCGCTGGTGCGCCGGCTGGTATTGCGCTCTGGTGCGTGCATGGTCTGTGGCGTGTCGACGGTGATGCTGCTGTATGCAAGCGGCATGTCGATCTGGAGCGCCAGCGCCTTCGGCTGCCTCACCGCCATGGCCGGCGCCGATGTCGCCATCGGTCTTTATGAGCGCTGGGCGGCGCGCCGCCTCGGTATCGAACAACCGGTTGCCGGCATGGACGCCGACGACAACGGCCGCTGAGCGAGGAGCAATCCATGAACGAAGCACAACTGAACGAGTTGCTCGCCGCCCTACGTAACCAGGCCTCGGTGCAGACTGCCCTGGGGCAGTCGATCGAACGGCTGGCGCTGAGCAACGAGCAGCTGGTGGCCTATTTGAAGAGCCGTGAGCCGAACCCGGACTTGCCGCCTTACCTGGATGGTTCCAGGCCCGCCTGAACACCCTTCTGATATGCAAACGATGCAGTACCCCTAGACCGTCCGGGATATCTCGTGACGGCTCTCACCCTGTTCAAGGAGAACACCTTATGTCGATTCTTACCCAAGGCACCCAGATCTATGCACTGGTCCCACCGGCCTCCGGCACCGGCCCGCTCAGTGTGCTGGAAGTCGAGCACGTGACTTCGTTCGAACCGGGCGGCGCCCCGGCCGAGCAGATCGAGGACACCACCCTGGACGCTGCCGAGCGCACCTACAAGAAAGGCCTGCGCACCCCCGGCACCGCGACCCTGGGCCTTAACGCCGACCCGACCAACGCCAGCCACATCCGCCTGCACCAACTGTCCGAAGCCACCGGCAACACCACCATCAAGTGGGTAGTGGGCTGGTCCGACGGCAAGGATGTCGCACCGACCGTCAACAGCAAGGGCGACAACTTCGAACTGCCGGCCACTCGCACCTGGTTCGTCTTTGAAGGCTATGTGGCCGACTTCCCGTTCAACTTCGCGCTCAACGCAGTGGTCACCACGTCGGTGAGCATCCAGCGCACCGGCGGCTCCACCTGGGCGAAAAAGGCCTGAGCCGGAGGACCTGAATGAACATCCATCAACTCAAAGCCCTGGGCGGCATCGTCGACAGCCAGAAGGTGCGCAAGGAAATCGTCTGGAACTGTCCTGACCCGCTCAACGGCGAGATGGTCGCGCAGACGCTGGTGGTGCATGTGCGCCGTCATTCGTTCGGCGTGATCGAGCGTCTGTTCGCCGAACAGGCCTCGTCCCACAGCCGCAACGCCCACTACCTTGCCGCGTCGATCAGCTTCGGTGATGAGGGCGAAGAGGTGCTGAGCGTCGAGGACGCCTTCAACCTCGAACCGTCGCTGGGCTTCCTGCTGCTCAATGCCATCAACGAAGTCAATGGCACCGGTAACACCCCGGCAAAGAACTGACGGCCGCCGATGAGTTATGGCACGAGCTGGTGCTCAACGGCATTGGTGGCCGCACGATCAGCGAGGCCAAGGAACGGCTGAGCTACGTGGAAGTGCGGGCCTGGGCGCTGTACATCCAGCGCCATGGCTCGTTGCACGGCGGTCGCCGGCTGGAGGCCAGCATCGCCATGCTGGCGTTGCAGGCCAACCATCATGTCGGTGGCACCGCCGAGTTGATCGATTTCATGCCTCACGAGCGGCGCCAGGGGGTGTCGCTCGAGAGCGCCATGCAGCAGTGGTGCTGATGATCGGCACCACCTTCTTCACGAGACCCGCCTTGGCGGGTTTCTCAATGATCAGGGAGTAGGCCCATGGCAACCAACCTTGCCAGTTTCAGCCCGTCGATCGATCTCTCCAGCCTCGAACGGGCACTGGCCAGGGCGTCGGCCCTCAGTGACCGCACCCTGCGCGAGATGCAGAAGAACGTCGAGGCTTTCAACAAGCAGTACCTCAAGAGCACGGGTGCCGTCGCCGATTCGAGCCTGAACCTCTCGAAAAAGGCATTGGACCGCTTCCGGTCGGCGTACCAACCGCCGGACTGGTCGCAAGCCCAGCAATCCGATCCCGTTCGGCCCTACAGTGATGCGCTGCGTGCGCAGAACAATGCCACCGAACTCGCGGTGGCGAAGCTGGGCATGGGTTCGCGCAAGGGTGCACTGGCAGGCCAGCTCAGTCAGGTTGACGAGGGCTACTACAAGGAGCGGACGCAGTTCGAACAAGCCAGCAAGCTGGCTGGTGTCGACGCAAGCGACGAAGGCTACCAACAGCAACTGGAGGACATCCGCAACCGTCATGCGGACATGACCAACCAGGTGCTGAACGATTACGAAAAGATGAACCAGGCGCGTGGCGACTGGATGGTCGGTGCCTCGGCCGCCTGGGACGAGTACCTGGACACGTCCGGCAACGTCGCCGCGCAGTCGCAGGCAATGTTCACCGGCATGTTCGAGCGGATGAGCGGCGCCGTGCAGACATTCGCCACCACCGGCAAGTTTTCCTTCTCCGACTTCGCCAAGTCGGTGCTCGCCGACATGGCCACGCTGGCGGCCAAGACTGCCGCATCCAGGGCCTTGAGCAGCCTCCTGGGCATGGGTATGAGTTTCGTCGGGAGCTGGCTGGGCAAGGGCGCCGCGCCCATGCCGACCAGTGGTTCCCTGGGCGACAGCAGCTTCACCTTCGTGCCGCAGCTCAATACCGAGGGAATGACCTATTCCCCGCCCATCATTCCCCATGCCAAGGGCGGTGCATTCACCAACGGCATTGCAACCGGCCCAATGCTGGCGCCCATGGCGCTGTTCGGCGAAGCCGGCCCGGAAGCCATCATGCCGCTGACCCGTGGCGCCGATGGGGCGCTGGGGGTGCGTGCACAGGGTGTGGGGTCCGTGGGAAGCCACAGCAGCGAAGTGGTAATTCAACAGACCATCAACGTGCCTGCCGCAGGCGGTAATGCCGCCGGTGGCGATACCAATGCCCAGCGCCTGGCCAATGCCTACGCTGGGGCCGCACGGCAGGGCGCCAGCGAACAGATTTCCCGCGAGCTGATGCCGGGCGGGCAGATCTGGGCTGCGATCCACGGCCGCTGATCGAGGAGAACTTTCATGGAAACCTTTACTTGGACGCCCAGGACCGAACCGACCGGCACTGTTGAATATCGAGTGCGCACCGTGCAGTTCGGCGATGGCTATCAGCAGGCTGTAGGCGATGGCATCAACAACCGCAGCCAGTCCTGGCCGCTGGTGTTCCTCGGTGATGAGGCGAAGATTCGCGCCATCGCCACCTTCCTCGACCGCCACTCGGGCAGCCGGGCGTTCCGCTGGACCGCGCCGTTGGGCGAGCCGGGGTTGTTCCGTTGCAAGGGCTACCAGCCGACCGCCAAGGGCGGTGGGCTGTACAGCCTCAGCGCCACCTTCGAGCAGGCGTTCCACCCATGATCCAGGAGGCCTTCAGCCATGGCATTGATCAGTGATATCCAGACCCTGGAGCCGGGCGCGGAAATCGTCCTGTTCGAGATCGACGGCAGCGAGTATGGGGCCGATACCTTGCGCTTTCACGGTCACGCCATCGCCCATGAGCCTGGCGACCTGGTTGCGGCTGGCGACGAGGCGGCAACGCTGCCTGCTCGTTCGATTTGGTGGCAGGGCCTGGAGTATGCGGCCTGGCCGGTACAGATCGATGGCATCGGCGCCAACAGCAACGGCCGGGCGACGCGACCCAAGTTCAGCGCAGGTAATGTCGACGGTCGTGTCACCGCCCTATGCCTGGCGTTCGAGGACCTGCTCAAGTTCAAGCTGACTGTGCGCCAGACGTTGGGCCAGTACCTGGACGCGCGCAACTTCGCGGCAGGCAATACCCAGGCGGATCCGACCCAGGAAGCACTGGAAGTGTGGTTCCTCGACCAGAAGACCCAGGAGGACGACGAGCAAGTGCAATGGGAGCTGTCGTCCCCCGGCGAGATTGACAACCATGGCTTGCCGGGCCGGCAGATGACCAGCTACTGCCATTGGGCGATGACCAACGGCTATCGTGGCCCCAATTGCGGCTACACCGGCAACCGGTTGTTCGACGATGAGGACCGTCCGGTGGACGACCCGGCGAAGGATCGCTGCAAAGGCGGGCTGGCTTCCTGCAAGCTGCGTTTCGGCGAGGCGGCGGAGCTGCCTCATGGCGGCTTCCCGGCGGTCTCGCTGATCGCCCGGAACTGAGCCATGGAACCGCGCCTGCTCGAGGCGATCCGCCGCCACGCGGCCGCCGATTACCCACGTGAAGCCTGCGGCCTGGTCATCGACCGGGCCGGACGGCTCGACTACCAACGCTGTCGCAACACCGCCTCCGATCCTGGCGAAGAGTTCCGTATCGACCCGCACGACTATGCGGCGGCGGAAGACCTGGGCGAGGTGGTGGCGGTGGTGCACTCGCATCCCGATGCCAGCAGCCGGCCGTCCAGCCGCGACCTGGCAATGTGCGAGGCCACTGGCTTGCCGTGGCACATCCTGTCCTGGCCCGAGGGCGACCTGCGCACCTTGCTGCCCAAGGGCGACACGCCCTTGCTGGGCCGGCCGTTCGTGCATGGCGTGTGGGACTGCTGGCAGGTCTGCGCCGACTGGTACTGTCGCGAGTGGGGCCTGACGTTTCCTGCCTATGCCCGTGAGGACGGTTGGTGGGAAGACCCGCAGGGCCCGAGCTTGTATGAGCAGGCTTATGCCGATGCCGGGTTCGTCAGGGTGGATGCGCCACGCTACGGCGACCTGATCGTCATGGCCATCGGGCGCACTGCACACCCCAACCACGCAGGGATATTCCTCGGCAATGACCCACGCCTGCCGGGCGAGTCGTGGTCCCCTTGCGGCGCCGGGCCGTTCCTGCTGCATCACCTCTACGGCAGGCCTTCGGAGGTCATCGTCTTTGGTGGCCCCTGGCTCGACCGTACACGCCTGGTCCTGCGCCATCGCGATGCCGCCGCGGCGGACTGAGCGCAGGTTGCCGGGATCCCTTTTATCGCGATCTCGAGGCGGTCGCACCCTGCAGAAGGAGTTGCAATGTCAGCTGCAGCCATCATTGATTCACCGCTGACCACAGTTCGGCTCAGCGGCCAATTGCGCCAGTTCGGCAAGGCCTTCGAACTGGCGGTACGCACCCCGCGCGAGGCAATCAAGGCGCTCTGCGTCCAGTTGCCGGGGTTCGAGCGATTTCTTGCCAATGCCAGCTCGAAGGGGCTGGAGTTCGCCGTCTACAGCGACAAGCGCAATGTTGGCGAGGCCGAGTTGGATTTCCAGGCGCGTGACGAGATCCGGATCGTGCCCGTGGTTGCCGGTAGCAAGCGCGCCGGGAGCCTGCAGACGATCATTGGTGTCGTCTTGATCGCCGTGGCGGCGATCGCCACCCAAGGCTCGTCACTGCCGTTCACTGCCGGCGGCTGGGGCACGATGGCCACCATGGGGTTCTCCATGGCCATGGGCGGCGTGATGCAGTTGCTCAGCCCGCAGCCCAAGGGGCTGAGTATGAGCGCCGGGCCGGAAAACACACCGGGCTATGCCTTTGGCGGCGCCCGCAACACCACGGCCTCCGGCAACCCGGTGGCCCTGTGCGTGGGCAAGCGGCGCTGGGGTGGAGCCATCATCAGCGCGGCGATCTACGCCGAGGACCGACTGTGAGTCTGCTTATCCAGGAGGCGATATGCCCATGCAGCAAGTGAACCTGGGCACGCCGCCCAGTGCCATCGATGGCGACAGTGTGCGCACGGCGTTTACCCGTATCAATGCCAACTTCAGAGCACTGGACGGGATGGGGATCAGCGGGCCGATCGAAAGCAGTCGAGTCGTCCAGGACTGCAACCTGGCGCTGGCGCCGGGGCTCTGGATGGCGACGTCCGGTACTGCCAGCAACCGACCACAAGGCTTGACCTACGTAGTGCTGCGGGTCAACACCACCGAGTATGGTGCGATCCTTCAGGAGGCAGTGGACATCATCTACGGCGACCGTGCCGTACGTACCTTCAACCCCAACAACAACACTTGGGGGCACTGGATCAGTACCTCCAGCCAGGGCGGCAAGACCCTGCCCGGCGGTGGCAATATCGGGGGCCGTGGCATCGATGCCCAGAAGTTGCACTCCGGTCTGTATGGCTACTACCAGGGGCCAGGTGAGCCAGGGGGCGCGCTGAGTGTGCTGGAAACCTTGTGGCACGCCGACCCACAGTGGAGCACGCAGTTGGCCATGGGGGTCTCGACCAACGAGCTGTTCTACCGTTCGATCAGCAAGAACTCCACGGTACCGCCAGCCTTTGCCCGGGTGTACACCAGCCAGAACATCCTTGGGGCGGTGTCCGGCGTTGCGGCAGGCGGCATCATCGAATCCGGCAGCAACGCCAATGGTAGCTACACCAAGTTCGCCGATGGCACCTTGATCTGCGCGGGTGATTTCGTCTTGCCGGCGGCACCATTGAATGCTGAAGCCGCGGTAAACGTGGTGTTTGCCGCGACGTTCGCACAAGCGCCCAAGGTCGTCGCCAACCCTGTGGTATCTGCCTCCGGCAGCGGCTCTCAGGCCGACGCCGGGCTGGTAAACATGAATGGCACCTACATGTCGATCGCCGCCAGCTACATGGCATTTCGTTCCTGGACCTACCGTTACGCCATGGTCGCGGGGGTCATCTTCCATTACACGGCCACGGGGAGGTGGCGTTGATGATCATCAACCTTGTACCGGTTCGTCACGATCAGCCCCTGGCCCTCTCGGTGAAGGGGGATATTCTCACGCTCAACGGTGAGGATTTCGATTTCTCCACCCTGGCGGAAGGTGCACTGCTACCCCGCGCAGCCATTACCGCGCCATGGTTTCACGGCGATGTGCGACGTATCGAGGGCCGTCTGCATCTGACCTTGATGCTTCCCCATGGCATGCATGCACCGATGTCCACACGTTTTCCCGAGGCACTTGAGGTGCTCGAGGACGGTCCAGTGACGTTGCCACCCTACGAGACGCCCGCTAGCGAGGAGGCCCTTGGCAATGAATATTGATTTCAGCCAGGTCATGACTGCCGAGGCGCAACAAGCGCAGCAGGCCGAAGCACTGCGCAACAGCCAGCGCGCCGAATGTGTTCGCCTGCTGCAGGACACCGATTGGTACGTCGTGCGCCAGCTTGAAACCGGCAAGGCCGTGCCCGAGGAGATTGCCCGGCAACGCGCTGAGGCCCGTCGGCGCGTCGACACCCCGGCGTGAAGCCGCCCGAGCACAGCCAACCGCCAAGAAGGCGGTTTTTTTACGCCTGGAGGAACCCATGGGCGAAACCAACAGACCCGTGATCACCGGTCGCAAAGGTGGTCAGAAGCAACCCAAGGCACCGGTGGAAGCGCCGGACAGCCTGCGTTCGGTAGCCATCGCCAAGATGCTTATCG
Source organism: Pseudomonas entomophila (assembly GCF_023277925.1). Taxonomy (NCBI): domain Bacteria; kingdom Pseudomonadati; phylum Pseudomonadota; class Gammaproteobacteria; order Pseudomonadales; family Pseudomonadaceae; genus Pseudomonas; species Pseudomonas entomophila. The sequence goes on along the minus strand of NZ_CP063832.1, from coordinate 2,944,445 downwards.
CCGTTGGCGAAGGCGAGTTCGCCGGCACCCCCGGCGCCGGTGACATCTATCTCGATGGCACGCCGTTGATGGACGCCAGCGGCAACTACAACTTCCCCGGCGTGAAATGGGAGTGGCGTCCAGGTTCGCTTGAGCAGTCGCACATTCCCGGAATCCCCTCGGTGGACAACGAAATCACCCAGGGCATCGAGTTGCGTAGCGACAAACCCTGGGTGCGCGCGCTTGACGATACGCGCTTGTCGGCAGTGCGCCTGCGCTTTGCCTGGCCCGCCCTGCAGTCGATGGACAGCGCGGGCAACGTCAATGGCTACCGCATCGAGTACGCCGTGGATGTGGCCACCGACGGTGGCGCCTATGTGGAGGTGCTCAAGGACGCCGTGCACGGCAAGAGCACCAGCACTTACGAACGCACCCGGCGCATCGACCTGCCCAAGGCCGATACAGGCTGGAGCCTGCGGGTGCGTCGCCTGACGGCGAACCAGAACACCAACAAGATCGCCGACACCATGCAGATCGCCGGTCTGACCGAAGTGATCGACGCCAAGTTGCGCTACCCCAATACCGCGTTGCTGTACATCGAGTTTTCCGCCGAGCAGTTCCGCAACATTCCGGCGGTGACCGTCGAGTGCAAGGGACGCAAGTGGCCGGTACCCAGCAACTACGACCCCGAGACGCGTACCTACCAGGGCATCTGGGACGGTACTTTCAAGCAGGCCTGGACCGACAACCCGGCCTGGGTCACCTACGGCATCACCACCAACGATCGTTTCGGCCTCGGTCGACGGATCAAACCATGGATGGTCGACAAGTGGGAGCTCTACCGCATCGCCCAGTACTGTGACCAACTGGTACCCGATGGCAAGGGCGGGCAGGAGCCGCGTTTCACCTGCAACCTCAACCTGCAAGGCAAGGCCGAGGCCTGGTCGTTGCTGCGCGACATCGCCGGCATCTACCGGGGCATGACCTACTGGGCGCAGGGCCAACTGTACAGCCTGGCCGACATGCCACGCGCCACTGACTTCGACTTCGCCTACACCCGCGCCAACGTAGTCGATGGCAAGTTCTCGTACTCCAGCGGCTCCGAGCGCAGCCGCTACAGCCGCGCGCTGGTCAGCTACGACAACCCGTTGAACAACTACGACACCGATGTCACGGTGGTCGCCGACGACAAGCTGCTGCGCCGTTACGGTGACAACCCACTGGAGCTCAGCGCGATTGGCTGCACCCGCGAGTCCGAGGCCCAGCGCCGCGGCAAATGGGCACTGCTGACCAACGCCCGCGATCGCGGCATCAGCTTCCGTGTCGGCATGGACGGGCGCATCCCGCTACCTGGCTATGTGATCCCGGTGGCGGACGAGCTGCTTGCCGGCCGACCGGTCGGTGGGCGAATCGCCGCGGTCAGCGGTCGGCAGGTTACCCTCGACCGCGACACCCAGGCCAAGGCCGGGGATCGCTTGATCCTCAACCTGCCGGACGGCACCTGCGAGGCGCGCACCGTCGAGGCAGTCGACGGGCGTCGCCTGACCGTGACCACGGCTTATTCGAGCAAGCCTCGGGTCGAGCTGGTCTGGGCCTTGGACGCCGCCGACCTGGCCATCCCGCTGTACCGTGTCACCAGCGTCTCGCGCGCCGAACCAGGCACCTACGAGATCAACGCGGTCCAGTACGACCCAGGCAAGTTCGCCCATATCGATACCGGGGCGCGTCTTGAAGAACGGCCGATCAGCGTCACCCCGATCAACCTAGTGCCGCCACCGGCCAGCATCACCCTGAGCAGCAGCCATGCGGTGAGCCAGGGCCTGGCGGTGAGTACCTTGACGATTGCCTGGCCAGCCGTGTCCGGCGCCGTGGCCTATGAGGTCGAGTGGCGCAAGGACGACGGCAACTGGATCAGCTTGCCACGCACAGGTGCCTGCGGCGTGGATGTCACTGGGATCTATGCCGGTGCCTACCTGGCCCGGGTGCGTTCGGTCAGCGCCAGCGAGATCAGCTCGGTCTGGAAGGTATCGCAGCTGACCCCGTTGACCGGCAAGGAGGGGGCACCTCCTGCGGTGGCCCAGCTGCAGGCCCGCAGCAAGGTATTCGGTATTGGCCTGGACTGGAGCTTCCCCGAGGGCGCAGGCGACACCCAACGCACCGAGATCTGGTATGGCACCAGCACCTCGCGCGCCGAGGCCAGGAAACTGGGCGACTTCGCCTATCCGCAAGCCGAGCACGAGCTACAGGGCTTGGCCGCCGGCACGACGTTCTTCTTCTGGGCGCGGCTGGTGGACCGTAGCGGCAACATCGGGAACTGGTACCCCGCCGACGTCGGCGTGCATGGCCAGGCCAGCGTCGAGCAGAGTGAGTATGACCGCTACTTCACTGGAAAAATCAGTGAATCGGCCCTGGGCAAGCACCTGTTCGAGCGCATCCAGCTGATCGATGGCAGTGGCGAAGGTTCGGTGGATCAGCGCCTGCAGGCGTTGGATGGCCAGCTTCAGGCGCGGTTGGAGGAAGTCGCGCGGCTGAGCTATGCCCTGGAATATGACTCGGCTGCCTCGTACGCTCCTGGCGATAGCGTGCGCTTTGCACGTCATCTTTATCAGGCCATCGCCAACGTTCCCCAAGGCACGCCACCACCCAATGCCACATTCTGGCTCGATATCGGCCAGGTGGTTCGGGACAGCCAGGGGCTGGCGGCCAGGGTAAGCACCAGCGAGACGCGCCTTGGTAGCGTGGAAGGCGTGAACACGGCCCAGTCCTCACGCCTCGATGGCCTTCAGGCCTCTTTGAATGGCAAGGCCGATGCAACGGCATTGAGCACGCTTTCGAGTCAGGTCACCGACGCCCAAGGCAAGCTCGCAAGCAACAGCGCGGCGCTTACCTCATTGAGCAACTCGCTCACCGATGTCAAAGGCGCTACCGAGGCTCAAGCTTCGGCGATCAGCTCGCTGGACAGCCGTGTACGTCAGGTGGATGGGCGGCTGATCAGCGAAGCCTCGCGTATCGATGGCATTTTTGCACAGATCAACCCGCCCATGGCTGGCGGCAGTGAACTGGCTGGGGATACTCGAAGCTACGTCGGTGTGTGGTCCGAGCAGTCGGCGCGGATCGAAGATGGGCTGGCCCTCGGGCGGCGAGTCGACACGGTGGTGGCACGCCAGAACACAACGGACAGTCTGGTCAATTCGATCAGTCAGGCGCAGGTCGGCAACAGCAATGGTATTGCGGCGCTAGCCAATCGTCTCGACACCGTGCAAGTCCGGGTGGACGGCACCAGCGCATCGGTTCAGCAACTGAGCCAGGCCCAGGCCAGGACGGACAACAAGCTGGCGACCCAGTGGTCGGTAAAAATGCAAGTCACTGCCGATGGGAGGTATTACGCGGCAGGTGTCTCGTTGGGTATCGAGGACCGACAGAGTCAGTTTCTGGTCAGCGCCGACAATTTCGCCGTGGTTGGGAGCCAGGCAGGTGGCGAGGCGCTCACGCCTTTCTCTGTCCAGAACGGTCAGGTCTTCATGAGATCGACATTCATTCAGGATGGCACGATCAGCAGCGCGAAAATCGGCAATTCGATCCAGTCGAATGCCCTGAGCGAGAAGGGCAGCCCGATCTGGCAACTCGATAAATCAGGCACCTTCACCATCCGGGACAATAAGGGGAATGTGCGAGTGCAGATGGGGATACTGGTATGACGACTTATGGAATGAGGACGTTCAAGGAAGACGGCAGCGTGGCGGTCGAGGTGTCCGACTGGATGTTGCGGGTGGTGCATACCCAGTATCTCGGAGCGGGGACTTCCGGCACACTCAGTCTGCCGGAGTTCGACGACAGCAATGCCACTGCTTACGTAATGACCCATGTCGCTGGCAAGCGTCCGCCTTGGGCTGTCATGGGCAAAGGCATGGTCAGTTGGGGGAGCGAAAGTTGGTGGCCTCAAGGAGATCTGTCGGCGGGTACGCTGTTCGTGGTGGCCAGACGATGAGCGATTACGGCTTGTCGGTGCGCAACCAACTGGGCGATGTCGTCATCGACTCCAAGTACCGAAACATGGCGCTTTTGCATGAGCAGCCCTTGAATGTCACGACAACGAATACCCATAGCATCAGTTTCTCACGCGTCACTAGCGACGCCCCCCCCGTGGTTGCATTGAGGCGCTGGACCAATCCCGAGCTGTTTTTCTCCACCGTTGTCTACGAGGGAAGTCCAGGAAACTGGACTGGCGTCACCTTGTACTTCTATGGATTGAACAGTCATACGTCGGACACTGTATGGGTTCGGCTGTATGCCTACGACCTTCCGGCGAAGCCGGGCTATGGTATGCGCATCAACAATGACAAGGGACAACTGGTGTTCGACTCGGCTCGCCTGCCGCTGACCTTCATCAAAGAGCTCAAGGGAAGAAGGGAGGATTGGGAGTGGACCTGGGGCACCGGGTTGAGTGGCGTTGCGCGTCGAGACTTCTACAAACCAAGCGTCTGGGATTCTTCGATCAATGACTACTACCTCGCCGTAGGCCTCGCATTGGACCTGGAGTTGGGACATGTGCAGTCAGGTGGAGCTGTTTTCCGAGTGCTGGTTGATATTCGCTGGGGATTCTCGGCGCAGGGATGGCCAGTGCTCTGGCAAGAGGCAAGTGCCTATGTCAATGGCCCCTCCATACCTGGCGCGGTCTACTACAGCATGCCCTCCATCCCGATCATTCGAGCCTGAGCGATCCCTGCCAGCTTGGAGTTCCCCAACACCCCAACCGGCTCGAATGACCTTGAATGACAACTGTTCATTTTCATGAGGACTCGCCCATGAGCGAATTGTCCACCCTGAGTGCAGCACTCACCTCCACGATCCGTGAAGGACTTCCAGCCCTGGCATCGGTCGGCAGTCAGGACAGTACTGGCGCTAACCTGCCCTCTCCATCCTTGCGCCACGGTGTCGTGCGCATGACCGCCGATGGCGCTCCCCGTGATGGCCGCTCGGTGCTGATCGCCACCTACGAGGCCGAGATCATCCCGGATACCTCGCAACCGCAAGCACGGCTGCAAGGCAGCGAACTGGCCGCGCAACTGATGGACCTGCTGCGCCAGCAACTGTGGGGCCTGGACTTCGTCGAGGCCAGCCGCAACGTGCAGGCGCACTACGAAGGTGCTGGTTGGAAGGTGCAGTGGGAACAGCCGATCCTCTTCGGCGAGCCCCAGTGGGCCTGGCCCGACCAGCCGCCCGGCAGCCTGGTGTTGGGTTTTAGTCCCGACACCGGTCCTGGCAACGAAGACAAGTACCTGGCCCCGGGGAACTTGGCATGAGCTACGCCACGGCGATGCACGACCGCATGCTGGCCAGCCTGGTGATCCCCTGTTCGGTGGTGGCGGTGGACCTCGCCGCAGCCCGTGTTCGAGTCTCCGATGGCGACTGGACCAGCGCCTGGGTGCGCTGGCACAGCCAGGCTGCCGGCAAGGCGCGCCACTGGCGGGCACCGAGCCTGGGCGAGCAGGGCGTGCTGGTCAGCCCCAGCGGTGAGCCGGCCCAGGGCACCTTCGTGGCGGGCCTCTATGGCAATGCCGGCGCCGCGCCTGACAACCGCGACCACGTGGAAGTCTGGCGTTTCGACGACGGTGGCTCGCTGAGCTATGACTGGCAGGCTAAGCGCTACGACATCCAGTTGCCCAGCGGCAACGCGACCATCAAGGTCGGCGCCAGCACCCTGGTGGTCAACGACGGCGCCATCACCCTCGATGCTGCCGCCATCACCTTGACCGGCAAGGTCGCGGTCAATGGGCCATTGCTGGTCAGCGGTGACATCAACGGTGGCGGGCGGATTATCGATACCGCTGGCAACACCGCCAATCACAAGCATTGAATCCTGGCGCATCCACTGGAGCCAAGTTCAAACCTGGAGGGCCGAGATGGCCAAGCAGACAATCAACCTGGGCAGCGCACCCACCGGCGCCGGTGGGGATACCCAGCGCAGCGCCTTCGCCCGCACGCAGGCGAACTTCGATGAACTCTATGCCGCGCTGGGCGGCGACAACCTCCCCGCGGCCCTGCCAATCGTCCGTGGTGGAACTGGAGCGCAAAGTGTGGAAGGCGCTCGCGCAGCGCTCGGCTTGGGTACCGGCGCCACCGCGAACACAGGGGACCAGCCTGGCCAGTTGATGGTCGTTGCGCCTGGTGGCTGGCTCTGTCCGTCGATCAATGAGCCCGGTGATTTACAGAACGCACGTCCCACCGGTCTGTATGGCAGTTATCTCGGCAAGAATGCGCCTTATCTAACCGTGCAGGTCCTGTCGACTCGATGGGGACCGGATGTCCGCTGGCAGTCTCAGCTTGCGTTGGGTATATCGGAAAATCGGGCGTTCTTCCGTTCGGTCATCCCTGATCAGGGAGGCACTGCCTGGGCGGAGCTCTACCACACCGGCAATACCACGCGTGGTTCGGGGGGCGTGCTCTCGGCAGCATCACCGATTGTGCGCATCACCGATGTCGAGCGCAGTACCCGTATCGACCTGCGGGAACATACGTTCGAACCTGCCGGTTGCTGGGGCGCCGCCAACGACGAGGCGCGTGGTGTCACGGTCGAACGCCTCGATACCGGTGTCTACCGGGTCTGCGGCAGCCTCGGCCTGGCCCTCGAGGGCTGGCGCATCCAGGACCCTTGCTCGCCGGATGGCGGCAGGACCCTGGGCCTGACCGAGAGCGAGCAAGACAGGGACGGCACACTGCTGGTCCGCCTGTTCAGGCAGCGCTGGACCCTGGACGATCAGGGTGAAATGCACCTGGGCAAAGGCGAGGCCATCGACGTCCCACCGGACAGCTGGATCGATGTGCGCCTGGCCATGCCGGCCAAGGCCGAACTCGAGGTCCTGCCGCCACTCGAAGTGCCCGAGCTCAAACAGGCGTTCCCGAGTCGACAGGATGCCCTGGACGCGTTGGCACAATTGCGCAGCCTGGCCGACCAGTCGATCACACCCCTGCAGGACGCCGTCGATCTCGGCGTCGCCAGTGATGCTGAACTGGATGCCCTGCGCGCCTGGAAGATCTACCGCCTGGGGCTGACCCGGCTGCCCGACCAGCCTGGCTTCCCCAATGAGCTCGACTGGCCGACACCACCCGCCTGACCGTGGCAACTGCCCGTCGAAGCACACAACACAGCCCGCACACGCGGGCTTTTTCATATCAGGAGAACGCCATGCCTATCCGCCAACGGGATATGCCCGGGGCAGGAGATGCCCCATGATCGGTCTGGACCGCCGCACCGGCCAGCCCCTGACGGGCATCGCCCACCTGCGCCAATCCATCGAGGACATCCTCACCACCCCGCTGGGCAGCCGGCGCATGCGCCCCGAGTATGGCAGCCAGCTGCGCCGCTTCGTCGACCTGCCGGTCAACGAAGGCTGGAAGAGCGCAGTGCAGGCCGAAGTGGCCCGCGCCCTCGGGCGCTGGGAACCGCGCCTGAAGCTCGACCGGGTCAAGGTCGTGGCTGTGCTCGACGGCCAGGTCAGCTTGGCCTTGAGTGGCCGCTACCTGGGCGATGACGCCCTGGTGGAGGTGACCGTATGAGCCAGGTCGACCTGTCGAAACTGCCGGCCCCGCAGCTGCTCGAGGACCTCGATTTCGAGGCGCTGTACCAGGAGGACCTGGCCAGCTTCCGCGCCCAGCTGGGCGATGGCTGGAACGCCAACCTGGAAAGCGACCCGGTCACCAAGCTGCTGGAAGTCGGTGCCTACCGCAAGCTGCTCAACCGGGCGCGCATCAACGATGCCGCCAAGGCGTTGCTGCTGGCTTATGCCGAAGGCCGCGACCTTGACCAGCTGGCCGCCAACGTCAACCTGCAACGCCTGGTGATACAGGCCGCCGACCCGAGCACGATCCCGCCGACCGAAGCCATCCTCGAAGCCGACGACGCCCTGCGCGAGCGGGTGCAACTGGTCTACGAAGGCCTGACCACCGCCGGCCCGCGCAACAGCTATATCCTCCACGCCCGCAACGCCTCGGGACGGGTCGCTGACGCGACCGCCGAGAGCCCGTCGCCCGCCGTGGTGGACATCACCGTGCTGAGCCTGGACGGCGATGGCGTGGCCAGCCCTGAGCTGCTGGCGCAGGTGCAGGCGTACCTCAACGACGACGACATCCGCCCGGTCGCCGACCGGGTCAACGTGCGCAGCGCCGAGGTGCTGCCCTACCACGTCGAGGCGGTGCTGCACATGGCCGACAACGGCCCGGAGTACGAAACGGTCCTCAGCGAATGCCGGCGCCGCCTGCAAGCCTGGATCAACCCACGGCGCAGGCTCGGCCTTGAAGTGGCCCGTTCCGGCATCGACGCCCAGTTGCACATCGACGGCGTGAGCCGGGTCGAGCTGATCGGCTGGAGCGACATCCGCCCGAGCAAGGCCCAGGCGGCCTGGTGCACCGGCATCGACCTCAAGCGCGGAGGCTGACATGCACAGCCTCCTGCCGCTCAACCGCACGCCGCTGGAACGCGCCCTGGAAGTGGCCGCCGACGAAGACCTCAAGGCCGGCCTGCGCACCCTCTACAACCCCGACACCTGTCCGGCGCACCTGCTCTACCAGCTGGCCTGGGCCTGGTCGGTGGATCGTTGGGACGACAGCTGGAGCGAGGCGATCAAGCGCTCGGTGATCCGCTCGGCATTCTTCGTCCACGCCCACAAGGGCACCCTCGGCGCCCTCAGGCGGGTGGTCGAGCCATTCGGCTACCTGATCGAGGTGCAGGAATGGTGGCAGGCCCAGCCTGCCGGGGTGCCAGGGACCTTTGCCCTGAAGGTCGGGGTGGCGGACAGCGGCATCGACGAACAGACCTACCAGGAGCTGACCCGCCTGATCGAGGACGCCAAGCCGGTCAGCCGGCATCTGGTCGGCCTCGACATCAGCCTGGAAAGCCTGATCCCCGCGTACCAGGCGGTGGGCCTCTACGACGGTGAACTGCTGGAGGTACACCCTTGGCAGGCATCGGACATCGATGTGCATGTGGGCGCCTGCAACCTGGTGAACGAGCAAACCCTGGACATACTGGACATCTACCTCAATGGCTAACGCAACCACCCAATTCGGTGGGTTCCTGACCAACACCGGCATCGCCCAGCAGGCCAATACCGCCGTGCTGGGGCTGCCCTGGAACATCACCCATATGCTGATCGGCGATGCCGGCGGCGACCCTTCGCAGACCCCCGATCCCACCCCGAAACCCACCCAGACCGCGCTGGTGCGCCAGGTCTACCGGGCGCAACTGAATGCCCTTTACCAATCGCCTGCCGACCCTGGCGTGCTGGTCGCCGAACTGGTCCTGCCCCCCGAGACCGGTGGCTGGTGGATCCGCGAGCTGGCGCTGGAAGACGCCAACGGCAACTTCATCGCCGTGGCCAAGCCGGCGCCCAGCTACAAACCGTTGCTGGCGCAAGGCTCCGGGCGTACCCAGACCATCCGCATGCACGTGGTGTTCGGCAACCTCGCCAATGTCACGCTGAAGGTCGATCCGAGCATCGTCCTCGCGACACGCGACTATGTGGACAAGGCCCGCGAAGCGGCCGAGCTCTACGCCCGCAACCAGCTCAAGGCGCACGTGGAGGCCGCCGACCCGCATCCGCAGTACCTGCGCCGCGCCGATGCGGCCAAGGATGTCGGGCCGCTGGCCTGGCTCGGTGTCGCCACCGGCAGCGCCGATGCCCTGACGCTGAAGCTCAAGAGCGGCGAGTCGGCCCTGGCGGCCTACGCTGCTGGCCAGCGCTTCCAGTTCCAGGCCAGCGCTACTAATACCGGCGCCGTGACGGCGCGCATCAACAGCCTGGCCGCCGTGGCGGTGAAGAAGTCCGGCAATACTGGCCTGGTCGACCTGGTGGGCGGCGATATCCGTGCCGGCGCCCTGTACGACCTGAACTACGACGGCAGCTACTTCCAGCTTGGCGGTGGCGTCGGTGCCAACAAGGCATTCGAGCGTTTCTCGTTCGAGGCGTCGGTCGGCCAGACCGTCTTCAACCTGGCGCACACCATCGGCAGCACCATCGTGCTGCGCAACGGCCGCGAGGTCACCGACTACCTGTCCGACGGCCAGAAGATCACCTTCAAGGCACCCTGCAGCCTGGGCGAAGCCGTGGAGATCCTGGCTTTCAGTTCATTCCAGGCCGCGAACAGCTACACCAAGGCCGAAACCCAGGCGCTGTTGAATACTGCGTCGGCATTGCCAGTAGGCACCATGCTGCCGTTCCCACGAGGCACGGTGCCGGCGGGCTTCCTCGAAGTCGACGGCAGTACCCAGAGCGCGGCGGTGTATCCGGATTTGGCGGCGTACCTGGGTGGGGCTTTCAACAAAGGTAACGAGACGGCGGGGTTCTTCCGCTTGCCGGATACTCGCGGTGAGTTCCTTCGTGGATGGGATCATGGGCGAGGGGTGGATGCTGATCGAGGGGTAGGCACATCCCAGAGTGATGCGATTCAGAATATCACTGGAGCTCTCGGCTTGCGTGGAGGCGTGGGACAAGGCCTTGGTGTTTTGGGCGGAACTTCTGGTGCTTTTACCGGCGTCTTTGGTGAGTCGTCACCTGCCAATACGATTACCCGAGATGCATCCTCCGCCGCAGCCAGTGATGTGGCTCGTTTCGATGCTTCAAAGGTAGCAAGGACCGCTGCAGAAACTCGTCCGCGCAACTTGGCAGTGATGTGGTGCATCAAGGCCTGGAATGCGCCGGTGAACCAGGGGCAGATCGATGTTGCGGCGCTTGTCGCCGAACTGACGGCATTGCGCTCCTCGACACCTGTTGGTGCAATCCTGCCGTTTCCCAAAGCCGAGGCCCCAGCTGGCTATCTCGAGCTTGATGGCAGCCTGCAAAGCGTGGCGACCTATCCCGATCTGGCGACCTACCTGGGCACGGCCTACAACACGGGCGGCGAACCGGCGGGCTATTTCCGTCTGCCCGATTACCGTGGTGAGTTCCTTCGCGGTTGGGACCACGGACGTGGTGTCGATGGCGGTCGAGATATAGGGTCGCCGCAGAAGGGCAGTCTGCAGACGCTCGACTCGACAAATACGACGCCGACCGTAACAGGCTTGTACAACGCGATCATCACCCCCGAGTCCAGCGCACGCGCTGCTTTTGGGCTTGATCTGGCTAATCCAGTGAATTACCCATCCGTTAGCTACAGTGGCGTTACGGGGTCGGCAGGAACACTTGCAGCTGAGGGGCAGAACTTCGGGGTGACCCGCCCACGCAACCTTGCCGTCATGTGGTGCATCAAAGCCTGGAGTACCCCGGTGAACCAGGGGCAGGTCGACGTGGCTTCGCTGGCGATGCAAGTGGCGCCGGCTACCGAGGTGAAGCCCGGGATCCTCAGGCTGGCGACTCAAGCTCAGGTCGATGCGGGCGAGGGCGACGAAGCGTCCGTCACGCCCAGGAAACTGCGCTGGGGCTTCGCTGCCAGCCTCACCCTCAACGGTTATCTTGCCCTGCCTTCATGGTTGGGTGGCCTGATCATTCAATGGGGCCTGACACCCGGTTTGGCCGGTGGCGTGGTCGGGAATGTCTCGTTCCCGCTGCAGTTCAATGCCAACGCCTTCACGGTGCAACTGACCTACATGGATACAGGCAATCTGATGCCTGCGTCGCGGGGTGGCCCGGTGCAATTGAGCGGGCTGTCGAAAACAGGATTTGCATATTCACATTCCGGGAGCGGCGGTGCTGGCGTGCAGCACAGCTGGCTGGCCGTGGGCCGCTGAAAGCGAGGTAGAACATGGCCAAGAACCAACGACTGTACAGCCCCGCCACGGGCTGTACCTACATTCCGAATATTTCCACTGACATTCCCGCTGATGCCGTGCCGATCAGTGAAGAGCGTTTTCTCGAAGTGCTGGCGGTCACGGTGGCAGGCAAGGTCCTGGGGCACGATGCTGAAGGGCTGCCTGTTCTTATCGACGCCCAGGCGCCGGCAACTGACCTTGCCATGGAGGAACGACAATGGCGCGACGGTAGGCTGGCCGAAATGATCTGGTTGCGTGACCGTCATCGCGATCAGTTGGAAATCGGCGTACAGACGAATCTGAGTGCCGAACAATTCCGTGGCTTGTTGACTTACCTCCAGGCCCTACGCGACTGGCCTCAATCAAGTGATTTCCCTGACATCAATTTCCGCCCGGTGGCACCGGCGTTTCTTGAACAGCAAGGGAGGCCAGCATGAGCCGCAGCGACGTACTGGCTTCGATCGAGAGCGGCATGCTCTCGGTGCAGGGCATCAACAATAAGGTCATCCGTGGCAACACGGTGCTGGCCGCACATGAGACGGGATTCCTCTTGGCCGACGCTTCGGCTGGCCAGACCAAGATCACCTTGCCCCAGGCGAGCAAGCCGATGGACGTGCGTATCCAGCGCCTGGACAACACGGCCAACCGCCTGTTGGTGTACGCCGCCGACGGCGAGAAGATCAAGTTCCACACCCACCTGCGTCCTGAAGGTTACCCGTTCTGCATGGTGCTGGGCGGTGGCGACTTCTGGCATCTGCGCAGCGATGGTGCGGGCAGTTGGCTGTTGCTGGACCGACTGGACAACACCTCCCTGGGGCGTGTGGTGTTCGAAACATCGACAGCGTTGAGCCCGGGTGGTTGGGATATTCCCAACGCCAGATTGTTGAATCGAAACGACTGGCCTTGGCTCTGGGACCACGCCCAAAAATCCGGAATGCTGGTGAACGATGCGCAACGCGCCGGAATGGAGGGCGGATGGACCCATGGCGATGGTGCCAGCACGTTCCGTATCCCCGAGCTACGCGCTGAGTTCATTCGCTCGCTTGACGAGGGGCGCGGTGCGGATCCCGCACGGACGCCTGGTTCGTTCCAGTCCGCTTCGCTGGTACATGGGGAAATTGTCGATGCCGTTTCGTCCTTCCGGCGCATGCAAAACATGAAACCCAAGTTCTTCGATGTGTCGGATACAAGTGAAGCCGTGGCGGTGTCGACGACGACAGCTACCGTCACCACACAATCGATCGTGGCCAACAGCGCCTATTTTGGCGCTGTGAGGCCGCGCAACATTGCCTATCCAAGCCGCATCAAGTTGATCTGAGCAGGCTTGGAATCGATCAATAGCCACCTGCCTGCCCAAGGCGGCTTTTTTCCGAACTAATCCCTTCCAGGCCCTGCACCCGCGGGGCCTTTTCACACCTGTACCTGGAGTAACCCTACATGAGTGGATTCTTCCACGGCGTCACCGTGACCAACGTCGACACCGGCGCGCGCAGCATCGCACTGCCGTCGTCCTCGATCATCGGCCTGGTCGACACCTTCACCGAAGGCCCGGGCGTCACCGCCAAGGCCAACGACCTGATCCTGATCACCAGCGAGCGCGAAGCGGTCGCGGCGTTCGGTCAGGACGCAGCGATCACCAAGGCCTGCCGCGCCATCTACAGCCGCGCCAAGGCGGTCATCGTCGCCTGCGGCGTGGCCAAGCTCGAAGACGGCGCCGAGCAGACCGCGGCGATCATCGGCAACGTGCTGGCCGACGGCAAGCGCACCGGCCTGCAGGCGCTGCTCGACGGCAAGAGCCGATTCAACGCCCAGCCACGCCTGCTGGTGGCGCCCAAGCACAGCGCCACCCAGGCCGTGGGTACCGCACTGGTGGCTCTGGCCGACAAGCTGCGTGCCATCGCCATCATCGACGGCCCGAACAGCACCGATGAAGCGGCTATTGCTTACGCCAAGAACTTCGGCGCCAAGCGCGCCTTCCTGGTCGACCCGGGCGTGCGCTACTGGGACAACGCCGCCGAGGCCACCGTCGACGCGCCGGGCTCGGCCTGGGTCGCCGGCCTGTTCGCCTACACCGACCGCGAGTACGGCTTCTGGGCGTCGCCGTCGAACAAGGAGTTCGTCGGCATCACCGGCACCACCCGCGCGGTGGAGTTCCTCGATGGCGACGACACCTGCCGCGCCAACCTGCTGAACAACGCCAACATCGCCACCATCATCCGCGACGACGGCTTCCGCCTGTGGGGCAACCGCACCCTGTCGAGCGACCCGAAATGGGCCTTCGTCACCCGCGTGCGCACCATGGACATCGTCATGGACGCGATCCTCTATGGCCACAAGTGGGCCGTGGACCGCTCCATCACCGCCACCTACGTCAAGGACGTCACCGAGGGCCTGCAGGCCTTCATGCGCGACCTGAAGAACCAGGGCGCGATCATCAACTTCGAAGTCTTCGCCGACCCGGAGCTGAACACCGCCAGCCAGCTGGAGCAGGGCAAGGTGTACTGGAACATCCGCTTCACCGACGTGCCGCCTGCCGAAAACCCCAATTTCCGCGTCGAAGTCACCAACCAGTGGCTGACCGAAGTCCTCGATTCCGCCGCTTAAGGAGCGCATCTACATGGCAATGATTCCCGAAACCCTGGCCAACCTGAACCTGTTCGTCGATGGCGTCAGCTTCCAGGGCGATGTACCCAGCCTGACCCTGCCCAAGCTCACCCTGAAGATGGAGGAGCACCGCCCTGGTGGCATGGACATGCCGGTCGAGATGGACCAGGGCATGGAAAAACAGGAAGCCGCCTTCACCACCACCGGCGTGCGCCGCGAGTCGCTGAAGTTCTTCGGCCTGGCCGACGGCACTGCATTCAACGGCACCTTCCGCGGCGCCTTCAAGGGCCTGAAGGGCAAGATCAACCCGGTGATCGTCACCCTGCGTGGCGCGCTGAAAGAGATCGACATGGGCGACTGGAAGTCCGGCGACAAGGCCGAGATCAAGCACAGCGTCGCCGTCACCTACTACAAGCTCGAAGTCGACGGCCGCCTGGTCTACGAGATCGATGCCCTGGGCATGAAGCGGGTGATCGACGGCGTCGACCAACTGGCCGCCCAGCGCGCTGCCCTGGGTCTTTAAGGAGAACACTCTATGGCTCAAGCGAAAAAGCTTCCGCAATGGCTGACCGTGAACGCCGAGCGCGTGACCGTGCGCCTGTCGCGCCCTAGCGAGGCCAACGGTGTACAGGTCGATAGCTTGTCGCTGCGCGCCCCCACCGTGCGTGACATCCGCAATGCCCAGGCCGGTGGCACGGGCGATGACGAGCAGCGCGAACTGAACTTGTTCGCCTCGCTCGCCGAAGTCGGCGTCAAGGACCTCGAAGGCCTGGCCCTCAAGGACTATAGCCGTCTGCAAACCGGCTATTTTCGCCTGGTGCAGGACGACGAGCTTTGATCCGGCCCGGCAGAAGGCCGCCGCCAGGCGGCTGGCCAAGGAGCTGAACTTTTCCGCGAGCGAAATCATGACCATGTCGTTCAGCGACATGGTCTGGTGGCTGGCGGAGTGACAAGGAGGAACCTATGGCGAACACACAGGTGTTCACCCTCGGCGTCACCAGCAGCCAGGCTTTGGGTAGGTCATTCGATACCTTGCGTGCGCAGCTGGAACGGCTGCGCAGGCAGGCCGATGGCACCCGGCTCGGGCGGTTGATCGGCGAGGTCATCCGCCTGGGGCTGGAACTGGACAAGACTGGCCAGGCAGAAAGACGGCTGGGGACCGACCAGGCGTTGGCGCACGAGAAGCAGATTGACCGGTTGCGTGTTGAAGGGGATGAGGTCGAGCGCTTGCGCAGGCTTTATCTTTCGCTAGGGCGCAAACCGTTGGTGCTGCGTGCGGTGACGGTAGTTGCCAGCACGGCTGCCACCACCACCGTGCCCGGCCCCACGCTGGAACAGCGCAAGGTGGCCCTGCTGGAGGGTGTGACCCCGGCGGCGCCCCCCACCCGAGGGGGGTCATCCGAAACGCGAGGCGCGGAGCAGGGGCGCGTGCCTTTGGAGTCGGCGAACGCTGGCCTGGCAGTGCTGAACGCGGGCGTGATAGGTGTCGGCGCCGCCGTCGGTACCGTGGCGGTCGCAGCAGGCGGACGTGCGGTGTACCAGGGGTATCAACGGCAAACCCCCGAGCGACGCAGCGAGATCACCAGCGGCATCAAGAAAAATGCTGGCAAGGCAGGCGCCAAGGCGATTACCAACCTGGGTTTGGCCACGCTCAAGGACACCGGCGAGGACCAGGCCGAGGCGGTTGGCGCGGCCCTTGGCGGCGTGCTGGGGAACCTGGGGGCGGAACTGCTGGGCGGCCTGACCAAGAACAAGCAGATCCAGGCGTACGGCGGTGAAATCGGCGAGATGATCGGCGAAGGCATCGGCGGGTTCTTCGGCAAGACGGTGTACGGGTGGTTCTCTGACACGCCAGCCGCCAACGAAGCATCAGGCAAGAGCACTGACCCTTCTCAGCGTGATGCGTCGGAGCAAGGCAAGGTTGTTGCGTCCGAGGATGCCGGTCCGCAGCCGGGGGACACACCGGATAAAGCGTCCGATACACCAAGCGCAGAGCCTCAGGGGCCGGCAAAGGGTGGCCGCGAAGTCGTGAATGGGGCGCTCTACGCGGGTGCCGCGCTTGTCGGTGGGGCTGCCCTCACTGTGGGCGGGAAGGCGATGTACAACCGTCACACCCCCGAGCGGCGAAATGAAATCACCAGCGGCGTCAGGGAGAACGCTGGTAAAGCTGGCGCCAAGGCAGTTGCCAATCTTGGCTTGGCCACGCTCAAGGAAAGCGGCGAGGACAAGGCCGAGGCCGTGGGGTCTGCCCTTGGGGGCGCGCTGGGCAACATGGGCGCGGAGCTGCTGGGGGGCTGGACCAAGAACAAGCAGATCCAGAAGTACGGTGGTGAGATTGGCGAATTGATCGGCGAAGGTGTCGGCGGCTTCTTAGGCAAGACATTCCATGGACTGTTCTCTGACACGCCAGCCGCCAATGATGCTTCCGCCAAGAATGCCAAGGCCCCAGCGTCTTCCTCTGGCCGACCAGCCACTCGCTTGGCACGTCAGGACGATGCAGAGGAAATTGAGGAAGAGAAGATCGGTGAGGCAGGGAAAGAAGCGGCATTGTTCGAGGCGCAAGAGCAAGCCTCGGGTAGTTCCATTGAGAGTTCATCGCAGAGCTCTGGTGCTTCCGTCGGCCTCGCCAGCACAGCCTTTGCGGGCCTGCTGGGCAAGGCCGGGAGCAGCGGTGCCGAAGCCTCCATGGCAAGGCGAGTATTCAAGCGCATTCCGGGCGCAGCCTTGCTCGACACGGGCTTGCAGCTTGCCGAAACCTACAACAGCGACGCTACTGCGGACCAGAAGCTCGAAGGTTACGGTACCGCCGTCGGCGGCCTGGGTGGCGGTCTGGCCGGCGCAGCGGCGGGCGCGGCCATCGGTTCGGTGGTGCCGGTGATCGGCACGGCGATCGGTGGCCTGATCGGTGGTGTGCTGGGCAGTATGGGTGGCGAGAGCATCGGTGGCTGGTTGGGCAAGGCACTGGGCTCGGGCCAGGATGAACCACCCGGCAAGCCAGGGTTAGGTGAGGCTGCGCGAGCAGCAGACAGTGCGCCGGTGCAGCCAGCGATTCCCACATCGCCTGCATCGGGGTCAACGCCACCAGCCCCGATCAACCAGCAATTCACCTTCACCGCCAACATGCCGGTCACTTTCAGCAACAGCCTGGACGACCCTTCCGTGCTCCAGCAACTGGAGGCCATCGCCCGCCGCCAGCTGGAAGAGCTGATGCGCCAGGCCCGCGCGGTGCAACTGGCCGACACCCCACATATCGCACTTTAAGGAGGACCCATGACCTACCTGGAGCAGCTGCAAGCCACGCTGCACGCCCTGGTCAAGGCGGGAGAGGCGGGGCGTCGGCGTGCCGACGCCATGCTCGATCCCATGAACGACGCGATCGGCCACATACAAGGCGCGGTGGGCGAGCTGGAAGGGTTGCCGGTGGTCGGGCCGATCATCGGTGCCAAGCTGCAGCGCACGATGCGCGCGATCACCAATGCCCAGGCCCGGGTTGCCAAAGTGGTGGCCAAGTATGACCAGGCGGTGGCCGTGGTGCGCCAGGTGCGTGACCGCATCGACGGCTTCGCCGCCCACGCCGCCAAGGCTGGCGCAGCGATCGGTCGCGTGGTGGGGGCGGTGCGCGCCACCGTCAACGGCGTGCTGTCGACGCTGGGCTTCGCCCCCGAGGCGACCCCTGCCGCCGAAGCGGTCAAGCCGTTCCCACACCTGCTGGTACTGCAACCGCTCAAGGCGGGCGCTACACCGTACTACTTCAACCTCGACACCGCCGCCTTCGACCAACTGCGTCGGCAGACCCGCTTCCGCTGGGCCGGCCAGGAGCGGCTGAGCCGCGACACCGCGCAACAGGCGGTGAGCCTGGGCGAGGAGAACATCAGCATTCGCGGGGCGATCTTCCCCGGCTTCAAGGGCGGGCTGGGCCAGTTGCAGACACTGCGCAGCATCGGCCGCCAACTGCTGCCGCTGTCGTTGACCACAGGTTATGGCGAAGTGCTCGGCACCTGGTGCCTGACCAGCATCGAGGAAGAGCAGGGCGCCCTGCTGGCCGGCGGCATTCCGCGCAAACAAGGGTTTTCACTGGAGTTCGTAAGCTATGGCCAGGATTTGTACAACGTCTGAAGGCGACGTGCTCGACACGCTCTGCCAGCACTACTACGGCCACCTCGATGGCTCGGTCGAAGCGGTGCTCGAGGCCAACCAGGGCCTGGCGGACGAGGCCCAGCCCTTTCGCAGCGGGGTGCGCATCGGGTTGCCGGAGCTGGCCGCAGTGGCTACGAACACCGTGCAACTGTGGGACTGATCAGCAAGGAGCTTGAACCATGCAACCGATCTTCCGCATCGAAGCTGATGGCAAGGACATCACCGCGCTGATCAACGATCGCCTGCTGTTGCTGCGCACCACCGACAAGCCCGGCATGGAGTCGGACGACTTCGAGCTGCGCATCGATGCCCGCGACGGTGCCCTGGCGTTGCCCGCTCGCGGTGCCGTGCTGCTGGTCCATCTGGGGTACGCCGGCCAACCGCTGATGCGGCTGGGGCGCTACACCGTGGATGAAGTCGAGCTGTCGGGGCCACCCGACACCTTGGTCATTCGTGGCAAGGCCAGTGACCTGCGCGGCACCGGCAAGACCATCCGCAGCGGTAGCTGGGAAGGGGCGACGTTGCAACGCATCGTCGCCGAGATCGGCGCGCGCAATGGCTGGCAGGCGGTTTGCCCAGTGAAGGTCAAGCTGCCGCGGGTCGACCAGTACAGTGAGTCGGACTTCAATTTCATCACCCGTCTGGCCCGCCAGCATGACTGCACCGCCAAGCTCGCCGACGGCCAGTTGCTGGTGTTGCCGCGCCAGGGAGGTCAGAGCGCCAGCGGCAAGGCGTTGGGCGTGGTGACCATCGCCCGCAAAGAGGTCAGCCAGTGGCAGTTCCGCCTGGCCGACAAGAGCACCCACAAGGCGGTGCGCACCCGCCACCAGGACCCAGCCAGCGGCAAGTTGAGCGTGGTCGAGCTGGGCAATGGCGACGCGCCGGAAGGCCTGCAGCCGGTGCACACCGACCGCCACCTATACCCCAACCGCGCGGCCGCCGAGCAGGCCGCCAAGGCGCGTCTGGCCAGTTTCAACCGCGACACAGCCAATGTACGGCTGGACATGCCGGGGCGCACCGACCTGTTCGCCGAGCGCAGCGTCGAGATCAGCGGCTTCCTCGTTGGACTCGACGGGGTATACCTGGTCGAGTCGGTGGAACAGGTGTTCACCAGCAATGGCTGGCGCACCACGGTGCAGTGCAACGGCGGGCGCCAGGGCAAGGCCAAGGCCAAGGGGGCAGCGCCCAGGCGCGCTGGAGCATTGAAGGCCTGAGCGCGGGTGCCACTGGGTGCATGGAGAAGGTTTCCCGGTGCCGGTTGGCGTGGGCGCTTTCCTATAGTCGGCCGCAATGGAGGTGCTACTTCGGAAAGTCGCCCTTTCCCATCTTTTGAACGTGAAATCAGCTTGTCAGGATCTTCTCTATGTTCATCGACTTGCGCTGCGGCCAGTGCCGAAAGCTACTGGCCCGCATCACTTCCGCTTCCGAGCTCCAGATCAAGTGCGGCCGGTGCCGCACCCTGAATCATGTGAAAGCCGCGCGCTTCGAGCCATCGCCATTGAGCGAGCCGTTGGCGGCACTGGCCGCCGTTCGATCAGACTGCAATGGAGAACACACCGATGCCGCTCACTGAACAGCAGCTCAAACAGATCTATCCCCTGGCCGGCCAGCGTGCCGCGATTTTCCTGCCGACGCTCAACGAGGCCATGGAGCACTGGGAAATCGACCACCCCAAGCGCGTGGCCGCATTCCTCGCCCAGGTCGGGCACGAGTCCGGCCAACTGCGCTATGTCAAGGAGCTCGGTGGCGACCGCTACCTGGCTCGCTACGACACCGGCAGCCTGGCCCTGCGGCTGGGCAACACGCCCGAGGCCGATGGCGATGGCCAGCTCTACTGCGGGCGCGGCTTGATCCAGGTGACCGGCCGCAACAACTATCAGGCCTGCAGCCGGGCGCTGTTTGGCGACGAACGCTTGCTGGCGCAACCACAGATGCTCGAACAGCCGCGCTGGGCCTGTGCATCGGCGGCCTGGTTCTGGCACTCGCGCGGGCTCAATGCCTTGGCTGATCGTGGCGAGTTCAACCGCATCACCCGGCATATCAACGGCGGCTTGAATGGCCTGGCCGACCGCCAGGAGATCTGGGAGCGGGCCCGTGAGGTGCTGTGTTGAGCCGCCTGCAAATCGGCTTGTGCGCCGTGCTGATGCTGTCATCCGCGGTGCTGGCCTGGCAGGTCCAGGGCTGGCGCTACGAGCGGGTGCTCGCCGAGTCCGAAGCGTTGCAGGCGCAGCAGAAGGTCGAGCAGGTCGAGGCCGTCAATGAGCAACTGCTCGCCGAGCGCGACCGGCGCCAGTCGCTCGAGCAACGCCTGCACAGCAGTGAAACCCGCCATTTCCAGGAGCTTTCCGATGCCCAACAGACTCAGGCTCGCCTGCGTGATCGCCTTGCTACTGCCGATCTTCGGCTGTCGGTCCTGGTCGAGCGCGACACCGGCTGCGCCGCAGTGCCTGCCACCCCCGCCACCGGCGGCGTGGATCATGGCGCCGTACGCGCCCGACTTGACCCGGCGCATGCTCGACGAATTGTCGCCATCACCGACGACGGCGACCGCGGACTGATCGCCCTGCGCGCCTGCCAGGCTTATGTGCGGGCGCTGGCGCGGTGAAGGGTGGTAGGGTAGGACGTCTTCTTGCCAGGAGTTCGCCATGGACCCGATCACCGTACTTTCCACCCGCCTGGGCGAGCACCTGCGGCGCTTGAATGCCCAGGTGACCACCGCCGAATCTTGCACGGGTGGCGGTATCGCCGAAGCTATTACCCGTGTCCCCGGCAGTTCGGCCTGGTTCGAGGCCGGCTATGTCACTTACTCCAACGCCCAGAAGACTCGTCAGCTAGGGGTGCCCGAGTCGCTCTTCACTCAGGTAGGGGCGGTCAGCCAGGAGGTGGTCGAGGCAATGGTGCGCGGTGCCCAGGCGACCAGTGGCGCGCGCTTCGCCGTAGCGGTCAGCGGCGTGGCCGGGCCCGACGGTGGCTCGCCGGCGAAACCGGTGGGCACGGTATGGCTGGCCTGGGCCGACGGCGGGCACGTGATCAGCGAGCGCCGCCACTTCGACGGCGACCGCGAAGCGGTGCGCCGACAGACGGTGAGCGCCGCACTAGACGGCTTGTTACAGCTTGGCGCGGAGTAAATCGCCCGGTGGGGGTTTGCGGAAACGAATCCCTGTGGAATAATACTGGCTACTTATACAGTTGTTCCGGCCATCAGGGCCAAGTCGATCACGTGAGGATTTCAATGGACGACAACAAGAAGCGCGCCTTGGCTGCGGCCCTGGGTCAAATCGAACGCCAATTCGGCAAGGGCGCCGTCATGCGCATGGGCGATCACGAGCGCCAGGCCATCCCGGCCATCTCCACCGGTTCCCTGGGCCTGGACATCGCCCTCGGCATCGGCGGCCTGCCCAAGGGCCGTATCGTCGAGATCTACGGCCCGGAATCCTCCGGTAAAACCACGCTGACGCTGTCGGTCATTGCCGAAGCCCAGAAGAACGGCGCCACCTGCGCCTTCGTCGACGCCGAACACGCCCTCGACCCTGAATACGCCGGCAAACTGGGCGTCAACGTCGATGACCTGCTGGTCTCCCAACCGGACACCGGCGAGCAAGCCCTGGAAATCACCGACATGCTGGTGCGCTCCAACGCGGTCGACGTGATCATCGTCGACTCCGTGGCCGCCCTGGTACCGAAGGCCGAGATCGAAGGCGAGATGGGCGACATGCACGTCGGCCTGCAGGCCCGCCTGATGTCCCAGGCGCTGCGCAAGATCACCGGCAACATCAAGAACGCCAACTGCCTGGTTATCTTCATCAACCAGATCCGCATGAAGATCGGCGTGATGTTCGGTAGCCCGGAAACCACCACCGGTGGTAACGCCCTGAAGTTCTACGCTTCGGTCCGCCTGGACATTCGCCGTACCGGCGCGGTCAAGGAAGGCGACGAGGTGGTCGGTAGCGAAACCCGCGTCAAGATCGTCAAGAACAAGGTCTCGCCACCGTTCCGTCAGGCCGAGTTCCAGATCCTCTACGGCAAGGGCATCTACCGCAACGGCGAGATCATCGACCTGGGCGTGGCTCAAGGCCTGGTGGAAAAATCCGGTGCCTGGTACAGCTACCAGGGCAACAAGATCGGTCAGGGCAAGGCCAACGCCGCCAAGTATCTGCAAGAGAACCCGGCTATTGGCGCCGAGATCGAGAAGCAGATCCGCGAGAAGCTGTTGACGTCCGGCGCTGTAGCCGCAGCTGCCAAGGCTGCCGCCGCTGAAGCCGATGCCGATGACATGGCAGACGCCGACGCCGGCTATTGATTTGCACCATGTCCGTCGTACTCGACACCCCCGTCGCCGTTCGGCGGACTGCCATGGACCTACTCGCACGTCGCGAGCATGGTCGCGTCGAGCTGACCCGCAAGTTGCGTCAGCGCGGCGCTTCGGATGAGCTGATCGAGCCCGCGCTCGATCGGCTCGCCGAAGAAGGGCTGCTCAGTGAAGCCCGCTATCTCGAAAGTTTTATCCGTTATCGTTCCAGTGCCGGTTATGGCCCCGCGCGTATTCGCGAGGAGCTTGGCCAGCGCGGCCTCGACCGTGGGGATATCGACCAGGCACTGCGCGACAGCAACGTGGACTGGCCGGCCCGGTTGGAAGATGTCTGGCAGCGCAAGTTCGCCGGACAACGCCCGCAAGATCCACGCAGCCGTGCTCAGCAGACCCGTTTTCTCGCCTACCGTGGTTTTTCCATGGAGATGATCGGGCGCCTGCTCAGCGGCCGCGACCTCTACGACTGATGGCCCTCAGGGCTGCCCATGAGCCGGGCAGCCCTGCGGGCCATTTTGCGTTCAACTGACTTTCAGGGCTTCCCGTGCTCGCTGCGTGGTGTGCATTGGCTGGGGCTTGGCCCAGTTTTCCGGCAGGTTGATGAAGTCCACCAGCTCACGCAGGCGCCCCTGGTCGCGACCATTGAAGGCGAAGGTCAGGCGCGTCAGGTGGCTGAAACTGCCTTCCTCATGCTCGGCTCCACTGTCCGCTTGCTGATGGAACCTGCCGCTCAGGCGCAGGTCGGCGAACCCTTCCTCGATGTCATGCAGCGCCCCTTCGCTCAGGCGGTGGAGCATGCGAATCACGAATTGATTCTTCAGCCAGCGGCTGGAGTGGTAGTTGCTGTAGAACTGGTTGATTTCCTCCACTGCCTCATCGGCGCTGTGCACCAGGCGCAGCAGCTTCAGGTCGCTGGGCAGGATGTAGCGGTTCTCTTCCAGCTGTTTGCTGATGAATTCGAGACAGTCCCGCCAGAAGCTGCCGCCGGGCGAGTCCAGCAGCACTACGGGCACCAGCGGGCTCTTGCCGGTCTGGATGAGCGTGAGCACTTCAAGGGCTTCGTCGAGGGTGCCGAACCCGCCAGGGCATAGCACCAGGGCATCGGCTTCCTTGACGAAGAACAGCTTGCGAATGAAGAAGAAATGGAATGACAGCAGCTTGTCGGTGCCGTCGACCGTGGCGTTGGCATGTTGTTCGAAGGGCAGAGTGATGTTGAACCCCAGGCTATGCTCTGTGCCCGCGCCTTCATGGGCGGCGGCCATGATGCCGCCCCCGGCGCCGGTGATGACCATCAGGTCCGAGCGCGCCAGGGTCGCCCCCAACTCTCGAGCCAGGGCATACATCGGGTGTTCGAGCGGGGTACGTGCCGAGCCGAACACGGTAACTTTGCGCCGCCCTTTATAACGCTCCAGCATGCGGAACGAATGATCGAGTTCGCGCAGGGCCTGCAGGGTGATCTTGGCATTCCAGCGGTTACTGTCGTCGTGGGCCATGCGCAGGATGGTCAGCATCATGTCGCGGTACAGCGGCAGATTGGGGCTGTTCGGCGCGACCAATTGCAACTGTGTGTCGATGTGGCTCAGGTCAATACCGTTGTCCCTGAAATGGTTGAACAGGCGTTCGTTCGTTTGGTAGGGCATTCAACGTCTCCTTCTGCAGCAAAACCTCTGACCGGATCAAGACAGTGTCCCGGCCGCGACACTGCGTGTGTCGCTGGCTGCTGTGGCCCGAGTGTGCGCCTCGGGCATTGCAGTAGGCCTTCAAGGCCATGTTGCAGTGGCAAGTCCATCTTGTTGTGGTTGTCGGGTACTCGCTTTCAATCTAGACGCTGGCATGGCTTCGTGCCGCCCCGGGCGTGAACAGGCCGTCGGTCGGCTCGCAGTCCACCTGGCAGGGGCTTTGGTTTACTGGAGGGGCTGTTGTACGCGATGCGGGGAGGTGCCGTATGCATCGGCTGGTGATCGAGGTGGACGGGCAATTGTTGCAGTGCTTGGCGCGAGAAGCCCGGGCTCATCATCTGAGCCTGGAGGGTGAGTGCCTGCGCCGTCTGCAGGGCACCGAGCCCCATTCGCGCTATGTGCAGGCGTTGCTGGCGGAGCTGCGCGCCGATGAGCAGCCGCTACGCGCCAGCCACAGTGATCAGACCGCCTGAATCACTTCTTCTTGTTACCTGCTGCGCAGCTGGCGGCATCGAAGGCCTGGTCCATGACCGGCTTGTTGGTCTTATAGACGGTAAAGCGGTAAACCAGTACGGCGCCCTTGGACATCAGCTGGCGGTAGCCATTGTTGCGGCAGACACTGTCGCCGAGTTGGCTGCGAACCTGCTGTGGGTTGGCGCTCATGCGCTCAGCGTGACTCTCGCGCACGCTCAGGTGATTGACCAGGGCCTTGCCCTTCTCGACGGTGTAGCCCTGGTCGAGGATGTCTTCGTTGATGGCCCGTGGGGTACCGACGCTGCTTTCCTTGGCGACCTTCTCCAGCATCTGGGTCAGCTCGTATTCCTGCTTGGAGGCCGCCTGGGCAGCCAGGGGCAGGGCGAGCAGCAGGCTCAGGGTCGGGGCAATAACACGCAGCATGGATCTCTCCTGGTTCGATGACTGGCGCTTTGACCTGCGCCGGCGGGCGGCGTTCCATGGAACCGTAGGGTTTCCCGGCCGCCAAAGGCTGCAATTATAAAGGAGCCCTTGGCACGGCTGCACGGCAAATGACACACCGTCTGGTAGACTGGCGCTTTGTTACCCGCCGAGTCGTACCCGTGTTCGTCCCCTCTCAATACCAAGGTCTGCAGCCATGAGCCACGCGGTAGCGCGGCTGCGCGCCGAGCGCCTGGCGCGCAGTATCAAACCTTTTGTCGCCCGTGGTTCCCGGGCTGAACGCTGCCCGGATTGCCGGGTGATCGCCACCCATTGCCTGTGCGCCTGGAAAC